>NZ_JBEYEI010000006.1:0-349862 GCF_040633895.1 Streptomyces sp. NPDC007863 | reverse complement strand
CCAGCCGCCCCCACGCGCCGCGCCGCCGGGCCGCCCGGTGTAGCGCCCCCGGGGGGCCGGCCGGGCGGGCCCCGCGCGCCCCCGCCCCCCCCGCGGCGCGCACGACGGGGGCCGTTCCGCGTTCCCGGGGTCCCGCGGCGGGCGCGAAGTGGTCGAGACCTCTTGTCGTGATCGCCGGGCGCGCCTAACCTCACCGCTGTTGTTGTGCAGCACGAAACGCCCGTTGCGTATGTTGCAACGCACGCTCGGAGGGGAACCGCCATGAAGCTTCCTGCCCGGATCACCGCCCCCGTCGCCCTGCCGCTCGCCGCCCTCGTCCTCGCCGCCTGCGCGCCCCAGACCTCCGCCCCCGCCGCCGGCGGGGACGAGAAGACCGGCACCCTGCGCGTCTGGCTCTTCCAGGAGGTCGCGGGCCGGCCCAAGGAGAAGGTGGTCGACGCCGCCGTCGCCGCCTTCGAGAGGAAACACCCCGGCGTCGACGTCGAGGTCGAGTACATCCCCGTCGAGACCCGCGCCCAGCGCGTCAAGGCGGCCTTCAACGACCCGAAGTCCGCCCCCGACGTCATCGAGTACGGCAACACCGACACCGCCGGCTACGTGAAGGACGGCGGACTCGCCGACATCACCGCCGAGTTCACCGCCTGGGACCAGGCGAAGGACGCCGACCCCACCGCCCGCGAGTCCGTCACCGTCGGCGGCAAGGTCTACGGCGCCCCGCTCTTCGTCGGCGTCCGCGCCCTCTACTACCGCACCGACGTCTTCCGGGAACTCGGCCTCGCCGCCCCCAAGAGCCAGGACGAACTCGCCGCCACCGCCCGCAAGATCCGCGAGGCCAGGCCCGAGCTGTACGGCATCGCCGTCGGCGGCGCCTACACCTACGGCGCCCTCCCCTTCGTCTGGGCCGCCGGCGGCGACCTCGCCGCCGAGGACGGCTCCGGCACCTACAAGGCCGCCCTCGACTCCGACGCCGCCGTCAACGGCCTCACCGCCTACACCTCGCTCCTCGGCGACGACAACTGCCCCGCCGCCACCTGCGCCCAGATGGGCGGCAACGCCACCGTCACCGCCTTCGCAGCCGGCAAGGCCGGCATGGCCATCGTCGGCGACTTCAGCCACGCCGCCGTCGAGGCCGGACAGGTCAAGGGCAAGTACGCCGTCGTCCCGCTGCCCGGTGCCACCCCCGGCTCCATCGCCCCCGCCTTCGCCGGCGGCAACAACATCGGCGTCCTCGCGTCCACCTCCCACCGCACCCTCGCCGTCGAACTGACCAAGGAACTCGCCGGCAAGGAGAGCCAGGCCGCGCTCTTCGACGCCATGGGCTTCCTGCCCACCTTCACCGACGTCCGCGCCGCCGCCGCCCAGCGCAAGCCCTTCGTGAAGCCCTTCATCGACACCCTCGCCGCCGGCACCAGGTTCGTGCCCGCCACCGCCGCCTGGGGCCGCATCGACTCCTCGCTCGTCGTCCCCACGATGCTCCAGGAGATCGCCAGCGGCCGGAAGGACGTGCGGTCCGCCGCCCGCGACGCGGCGAAGAAGATGGACGCGGCCTTCGCCGAGGCGGGCCGAGCCGGATGACGGCCACCCTCACCGAACGCCCGCCCCGGAGCCGTACCGGCAAGACCGGCGGGACCCGCACCCGCGCGTCCCGCACCGGCACCACCGCCTGGACCCCCTGGCTCTACCTGCTGCCCGCCCTCGCCGTCCTCGGCGCCCTCCTCGTCTACCCCGTCTACCAGCTGGGCCTCATCTCCTTCCTGGAGTACACCCAGGCCCAGGTCAGCGGCGGCGAACCCACCTCCTTCCGGGGCCTCGGCAACTACACGGCCCTCCTCGCCGACCCGCAGTTCCGTCAGGTCCTGCTCGCCACCGTCGTCTTCGCCGCCGCCTGCGTGGCCGGCACCCTCGCCGTCGGCTGCGCCCTCGCCGTCCTCCTCACCCGCGTCCGGGCTCTGCCCCGGCTCGCCCTGATGCTCGCCGCGCTCGGCGCCTGGGCCACCCCCGCCGTCACCGGCTCCACCGTCTGGGTCTTCCTCTTCGACGCCGACTTCGGCCCCGTCAACAAACTCCTCGGCCTCGGCGACTTCTCCTGGACCTACGGGCGGTACAGCGCCTTCGCGCTCGTCCTCCTCGAAGTCGTCTGGTGCTCGTTCCCCTTCGTGATGGTCACCGTCTACGCCGGGATCCGGGCCGTCCCCACCGAGATCCTGGAGGCCGCGGCCCTCGACGGCGCCTCCCCGTGGCGGATCTGGCGCACCGTGACCGCGCCACTGCTCCGCCCGATCCTCGCCGTCGTCACCATCCAGTCCGTCATCTGGGACTTCAAGGTCTTCACCCAGATCTACGTCATGACCGGCGGAGGCGGCATCGCCGGCCAGAACCTCGTCCTCAACGTCTACGCCTACCAGCAGGCCTTCGCCTCCTCCCAGTACAGCCTGGGCGCGGCCATCGGCGTCGTCATGCTGCTGATCCTGCTCGCGGTCACCCTGGTGTACCTGCGGATCCTCCGCCGTCAGGGGGAGGAGCTGTGACCGCCTTCCGCATACCCGGCGTGCGCCGTCCCGGGCGGCTGCTCGCCGAGGCGACGGCCCTCCTGACCGCCGTCGTCGTCGCCTTCCCCCTGTACTGGATGGTGCTGTCGGCGCTCAAGCCGGCCGGCGAGATCCAGTCGGCCGAGCCCCGGCCCTGGACCCTCTCCCCGTCCCTCGACTCCTTCCGGCGGGTGTTCGAGCAGCAGGACTTCGGCCGCTACTTCCTCAACAGCCTGCTGGTGGCCACCGCCGTCGTCCTCGCCTCCGCCGTCGTCGCCTTCCTTGCGGCGACCGCCGTCACCCGCTTCCGCTTCCGCTTCCGCACCACGATCCTGGTCATGTTCCTGGTGGCGCAGATGGTGCCGGTCGAGGCGCTGACCATCCCGCTCTTCTTCCTCATGCGCGACGCCGGCCTCCTCAACACCCTCGGCTCGCTCGTCCTGCCCCACCTCGCCTTCTCGCTGCCCTTCGCGATCTCGATGCTGCGCGGCTTCGTCCGGGCCGTGCCGGAGGCGCTGGAGGAACAGGCCAGGATCGACGGCGCGAGCCACGCCCGCTTCCTGTGGACGATCCTCTTCCCGCTGGTCCTGCCGGGGCTCGTGGCCACCAGCGTCTTCTCGTTCATCTCGACCTGGAACGACTTCCTCTTCGCCAAGTCGTTCCTCATCAGCGACACCTCGCAGTCCACCCTCCCGATGGCACTGCTGGTCTTCTTCAAGCCCGACGAGAACGACTGGGGAGGAATCATGGCCGGGTCGACCGTGATGACGATCCCGGTGCTCGTCTTCTTCGTACTCGTACAGCGCCGCCTGGTCTCCGGACTGGGCGGAGCGGTGAAGGACTGACGCGATGGCAGACACGGACCTGATTCCGGCACCCCTGACGACCCGGCACGAGGGCGACGCCCCCGGACACGTCTCCCTCGACGAGCGGACCACCCTGGACGCCGGCCCCGGCACCGAGGGCACCGCCCGCTGGCTGCGGTCCGTCCTCGGCGCCGCCACCGGCCTCCCCTTCGCCGACGGCGCCGGCCCGCACGCCATCCGGCTGCGGCTCTCCCCGGAGACGGAGGAGGAGTACGGCCCCGAGGGCTACCGGCTCTCCACCGAGGACCCGGAGGCCGCCGTCACCCTCGACGGCGGCGGGCCCGCCGGGCTCTTCTGGGGCGCCCAGACCCTGCGCCAGCTCCTCGGCCCCGACGCGTACCGGCGGGCGCCCGTCCGGCCCGGCGCGGACTGGGACCTGCCGCACGTGACCGTCGCCGACCGCCCCCGCTTCGGCTGGCGCGGCCTCCTCCTCGACGTGGCCCGGCACTTCACCGCCAAGGAGGACGTGCTGCGGCTGCTCGACCTGATGGCCGCGCACAAGCTGAACGTCTTCCACTTCCACCTCACCGACGACCAGGGCTGGCGCATCGAGATCGAGCGGTACCCGCGCCTCACCGAGGTGGGCGCCTGGCGGGCCCGCTCCAAGCGCGGCCACCGCGCCTCGCCGCTCTGGGACGACACCCCGCACGGCGGCTTCTACACGCACGACGACATCCGCGAGATCGTCGCCTACGCCGCCGAGCGGCACATCACCGTCGTCCCGGAGATCGACCTCCCCGGCCACTCGCAGGCCGCCATCGCCGCGTACCCCTGGCTCGGCAACACCGACGTCGTCGACACCGCCGCCCTGACCGTCTGGGACACCTGGGGGGTGAACCCGAACGTCCTCGCCCCCACCGAGGAGGTGCTCCGCTTCTACGAGGGCGTCTTCGAGGAGGTCCTGGACCTCTTCCCGGGCACCTTCGTGCACGTCGGCGGCGACGAGTGCCCCAAGGACCAGTGGAAGGAGTCCCCGGCCGCCCAGGCCCGGATCGCGGAGCTCGGCGTGGGCGACGAGGCCGGACTCCAGTCCTGGTTCATCCGCCACTTCGACCGCTGGCTCGCCGCCCGCGGCCGCCGCCTCATCGGCTGGGACGAGATCCTCGAAGGCGGGAACCGAGCCGAGCGGGTACGAGCGACCGGAGGCGAGGTGACGAGATGGGGCCTCGCGGAGGGCGCGGCCGTTTCGTCCTGGCGCGGGTACGGCGGCGGGATCGCCGCCGCCGAGGCCGGGCACGACGTCGTCATGTGCCCCGAGCAGCAGGTCTACCTCGACCACCGGCAGGACGGCGGCCCGGACGAACCCGTGCCGATCGGCTTCGTCCGCACCCTGGAGGACGCGTACCGCTTCGAGCCCGTCCCGCCCGGCCTCTCCGAGGCCGCCGCCCGGCACGTCCTCGGCACCCAGGCCAACGTGTGGACCGAGGTCATGGAGAACCGCGACCGCGTCGACTACCAGGTCTTCCCCCGCCTCGCCGCCTTCGCCGAGGTCGCCTGGTCGGCGCTCCCCGCCCCCGACGAGCGCGACACGGCCGGCTTCCTGCGCCGCATGGAGACCCACTACCGGCGCCTCGACGCCCTCGGCGTCGCCTACCGCCCGCCCACCGGACCCGCGCCCTGGCAGCGCCGCCCCGGCCTGCTCGGCCGCCCGAAGGACGGGCCGCCCCCGATCGTGTGAGCCAGGTCGCTTCCCGGGGTCACCCGGGAGCGGCGAAACGGGAGTTACCTTCTCTCTCAGGGCGTCCGGCGCGTCCGGGGTGTCCGCGGACAACCCGGGCACGCCGGGTGTCCCGGGCGAAGGGTCCTGCGCGGCCCCTCGCTCCGGACGGCTCGGAAGATGTGCCAGAGTTGCCACGTCCGGCCTGTGAGCACGTACGGTACGCCCACACACAGGCGCGCCGTGCGCCCGCTCGCACGCGCGGTGGCCGGGCACAGTCGGGGACGGACCGGGACAACCGGGAAGGGGCAGCGGGTTGACCACGCACGCACCACAGACGGCGCAGTCCGTGACGCTGCCCGCCTCGCTCGACGAGGCCGTGGCCGCGCTGACCGCCATGCCGGCGGCCGTCCCCGTCGCCGGCGGCACCGACCTCATGGCCGCCGTCAACCGCGGTCAGCTCCGCCCCGCCGGACTCGTCGGCCTCAGCCGCATCAACGAGATCCGCGGCTGGCAGTACCAGGACGGCCACGCCCTCCTCGGCGCCGGCCTCACCCACGCACGCATGGGCCGCCCCGACTTCGCCGCCCTCATCCCGGCCCTCGCCGCCGCCTCCCGCGCGGCCGGACCGCCCCAGATCCGCAACGCCGGCACCCTCGGCGGCAACGTCGTCACGGCCGCCCCCACCGGCGATTCGCTGCCCGTGCTCGCCGCCCTGGAGGCCGACCTCGTCGTCGTCGGCCCGCTCGGCAGCCGCGAGATCCCGGTCTCCCACCTCCTCGCCGGCCGTGACCTCCTCGCCCCCGGCGAGCTCGTCGCCTTCGTCCGGGTGCCGCTGCTGCACGCCCCGCAGGTCTTCCTCAAGGCCACCGGCCGCACCGGCCCGGCCCGCGCCTCCGCCTCCGTCGCCGTCGTCCTCGACCCCGCCCGGCGCGGCGTCCGCTGCGCCGTCGGCGCGGTCGCCCCGATGCCGCTGCGCCCGCTGGAGGCCGAGCGCTGGATCGCCTCCCTGGTCGACTGGGACAACGACCGGGCACTCGCCCCGGAGGCCCTGACGGCCTTCGGCGAGTACGTGGCCGCCGCCTGCGTCCCCGATCCGCCGGGCGGGGAACAGCTGTCGCCCGCCGTCCTGCACCTGCGGCGCACCGTCGCCACTCTCGCCCGCCGGGCACTGGGGAGGGCCCTGTCGTGAACACCGGCAACAACGAGCCGAACGAGACCGTGGCACCCGCCGCGCCGGGCGGCTGGGAGCCGATCCCGCAGAGCGAGGGGTACGACGAGGGCGCGACCGCCTTCGTGCAGCTGCCGCCGGAGTTCATGCTGGACGGGATCCCGCTGGAGGCCCCCGGCCACGGCTACACGCCGCCGATGATCCTGCCGCTGCAGCCGCGCGCGGAGGGCGTCGAGTTCTTCGCGCCCGAGTCCGCGGCGCCGGCGTCCGCGCCGGAGCCCGGGCCCGCGCCGCATTCGCTGCCGCACGGGTACGGCGAGGACGGCGCGGGCGCGCCGGCGGCCCGGCCGTACGTGGAGCAGCACGACCCGCACGCGACGGCGGAGTGGCACTTCGGCGCGACGGGGCAGTGGCAGGTTCCGGCGGAGGGGCTGCAGGAGTTCCCGGCGGAGGGTCTTCAGGAGTTCCGGGGGGAGGAGCTCCAGGAGTTCCCCGCCGAGCCGGCGGTGTCCGGGCCGGTCGTGTCCGGGCCGGCCGTTCACCAGCACGCCGTTCACGAGCCGGCCGTTCACGAGCCGGCCGTGTCCGAGCCCCTCTCGTACGAGCAGGCCCCGCCGACCCTGCCGGGCGGCGCCCCGGCGCCGTGGGCGGTGCCGGACGCGGTGGCGGAGCCCGTATCCGAGTCCGTGCCTGAGCCCGAGCCCGAGCCCATCGAGGAGCCGGGGCCGGAGCCGGAGCACGCGCCGGAGCCGGAACTCATCGAGGAGCCCGAGCCCGAGCGCGCGCCCGAGGCGGTCGAGGAGCCCGTGGCGGAGGCGGCCGCGGCGGTGCCCTCGTACACCTCCGTCGACAGCGACGAGCACCCGCACACCTCCTACGTGCTGCGGGTCAACGGCGCCGACCGGCCCGTCACCGACTCCTGGATCGGCGAGTCGCTGCTCTACGTGCTGCGCGAGCGGCTCGGCCTCGCCGGGGCCAAGGACGGCTGCTCGCAGGGCGAGTGCGGGGCGTGCAACGTCCAGGTGGACGGGCGGCTCGTCGCCTCCTGCCTGGTGCCGGCCGCGACCGCCGCCGGGTCCGAGGTGCGGACCGTCGAGGGGCTCGCGGTCGACGGCGAGCCGTCCGACGTGCAGCGGGCGCTCTCCCGCTGCGGCACCGTCCAGTGCGGCTTCTGCATCCCGGGCATGTGCATGACCGTGCACGACCTGCTCGAAGGCAACCACGCCCCCACCCCGCTGGAGGCCCGCCAGGCCCTCGCCGGCAACCTCTGCCGCTGCTCCGGCTACAAGGGCGTGCTCCAGGCCGTCGAGGACGTCGTCGCCGAGCGCGCCGCCTCCGCCGCCGAGCACGCCACCGCGGGCGAGGACGACGCCTCCGCCCGTATCCCGCACCAGCACGACGGAGGCTCGGCGTGAGCAGCGACGCGACGACCGCCATCCCCACCCTCCCCTTCGCGGAGGCCGCCGGGGCCGCGCCGGAGCCCGAGACCCCGCGCCAGGGGCTCGGCGCCTCCCTCCCGCAGGCCGACGCGCGGGCCAAGGCCGAGGGCACCTTCCCGTACGCCTCCGACCTGTGGGCCGAGGGCCTGCTGTGGGCCGCGATCCTGCGCTCCCCGCACGCCCACGCCCGGATCGTCTCGGTCGACACCTCCGCCGCCGAGGCCATGCCCGGCGTACGGGCCGTGGTGACGGCCGCCGACGTGCCCGGCGCGGCCACCTACGGCCGGCGCGTCGCCGACCGCCCCGTCTTCGCCGACGGACTGGTCCGCCACCACGGCGAGGCGATCGCCGCGATCGCCGCCGACCACCCCGACACCGCCCGGCTCGCCACCGCCGCCATCGTCGTCGAGTACGAGCTCCTGGAGCCCGTCACCGACCCCGAGAAGGCCTTCGCCGCCGAGGCCCTCCACCCCGACGGCAACCTGATCCGGCACATCCCGCTCTCCTTCGGCGACCCCGAGGCCACCGGCGAGGTCGTCGTCGAGGGCCTCTACCGGGTCGGCCGCCAGGACCCCGCCCCCATCGGCGCCGAGGCCGGACTCGCCGTGCCGCGCCCCGACGGCGGCGTCGAGCTGTACACCGCCTCCACCGACCCGCACACCGACCGCGACCTCGCCGCCGCCTGCTTCGGCCTCACGCCCGACCAGGTCAAGGTCGTCGTCACCGGCGTGCCCGGCGCCACCGGCGACCGCGAGGACCCCGGCTTCCAGATCCCGCTCGGCCTGCTCGCGCTGCGCACCGGCTGCCCCGTGAAGCTCACCGCCACCCGCGAGGAGTCCTTCCTCGGCCACGCCCACCGCCACCCCACCCTGCTGCGCTACCGCCACCACGCCGACGCCGAGGGCCGGCTGGTGAAGGTCGAGGCGCAGATCCTCCTCGACGCCGGCGCGTACGCCGACTCCTCCTCCGAGTCGCTCGCCGCCGCCGTCGCCTTCGCCTGCGGCCCGTACGTCGTCCCGCACGCCTTCGTCGAGGGCTGGGCCGTCCGCACCAACAACCCGCCGTCCGGCCACGTCCGCGGCGAGGGCGCGATGCAGGTGTGCGCCGCGTACGAGGCGCAGATGGACAAGCTCGCGGGCCGCATCGGCATCGACCCGGCCGAACTGCGCATGCGGAACGTCATGGCCACCGGCGACCTGCTGCCCACCGGCCAGACCGTCACCTGCCCGGCACCGGTGGCCGAACTCCTCGCCGCCGTACGCGACTTCCCCCTCCCCGCCCTCCCCAAGGACACCCCCGAGGAGGACTGGCTGCTGCCCGGCGGCCCGGAGGGCGCGGGCGAACCCGGCGCCGTGCGGCGGGGCGTGGGCTACGCGCTCGGCATGGTGCACATGCTCGGCGCCGAGGGCACCGACGAGGTCTCCACGGCCACCGTCCGGGTCCTCGACGGCGTCGCGACGGTCATCTGCTCGGCGGTGGACACCGGTTCGGGCTTCTCCACCCTCGCCCGCCAGATCGTCCAGGAGACCCTGGGCCTCGACGAGGTCCACGTCGCCCCCGTCGACACCGACCAGCCCCCGGCCGGCGCCGCCACCCACGGCCGGCACACCTGGGTCTCCGGCGGCGCCGTCGAACGCGCCGCCAAGATGGTCCGCACCCAGCTCCTCCAGCCGCTGGCCCACAAGTTCGGCATGTCGACCGAGCTGCTCCAGATCAGCGACGGCAAGATCACCTCGTACGACGGCGTCCTCTCGACCACCGTCGCCGAGGAGATGAACGGCAAGGAGCTGTGGGCCACCGCCCAGTGCCGCCCGCACCCCACCGAGCCGCTCGACGAGTCCGGCCAGGGCGACGCCTTCGTCGGCCTCGCGTTCTGCGCGATCCGCGCCGTCGTGGACGTCGACATCGAACTCGGCGCCGTCCGCGTCGTGGAGATGGCCGTCGCCCAGGACGTCGGCCGGATCCTCAACCCGGCCCAGCTCGCCACCCGCATCGAGGCCGGCGTCACCCAGGGCGTCGGCGCGGCCCTCACCGAGAACCTCCGCACCGCCCGCGGTCTGGTCCGCCACCCCGACCTCACCGGCTACGCCCTGCCGACCTCCCTGGACGCCCCCGACATCCGGATCGTCAAGCTGGTGGAGGAGCGCGACGTCGTCGCCCCCTTCGGCGCGAAGGCGGCCAGCGCCGTCCCCGTCGTCACCTCCCCGGCCGCGGTCGCCGCCGCCGTCCGCGCCGCCACCGGCCGCCCGGTCAACCGCCTGCCGATCCGCCCCCAGGCGGCGGTGGCGGCGCCGTAGCTAGGACGGGACGCGTCCCGGCGTGGGCGACCGCCCACGCCGGCCGGCGCGACACGCCGAAGTCCCACACCCGCGAGCGCGGGTGTGGGACTCGTTCTTTTGGAGACCGTGGTCGGATTCGAACCGACGTCACTCGCTTTGCAGACGAGCCCCTGAACCACTCGGGCACACGGTCGTGTAGGTGTGGCGACAACAACGACGTTAGGCGCCCCGGGGGAGGGGCTCAAGGGGGATCGGCGCCGCGCCACGGGACTGCAATGGCGCCGCCACACGCCGTTCACAGAGCGGGGGACGGACCTGATGAACTCGGCACGGGGGAGGGTGGCCGATAGCAGGAGTAAACGTTCCGGCAGGTCTGGGGAAAGCCCTGATGGGGCATGGGGGGCCGGATTTACGGCACCGGCCGGATTTCGATCCGCACGTCTGTGCATGCCCGTGTGCGTGCGTAAACTCCGGAGCCTCACTGGCGGACGGGGGGACGACGTGTCGTTCGAGGACGAGTGGGCCGCGGCGAAGGGTGCCGCCGCGATGCGGCTGAACCATGCTCCGGCCGACCCGGGGCGCTGGAGCCCCGGCGTCGGCCTCTCCGTGAAGCAGGACCACCTCGGCGCGATCGGCCACGCCGCCTACGAGCTGCACGGCCGGCTCGCGAAGGACGGGAACCACGCGCGGATGGACGGCTACGAGGCGGCCACCGCGCTCTCGGCCCACGGGTTCCGTACGGGAGCCGCCCTGACCACCGTCCAGGAGACCTGGGGTTTCCAGCTCCGCACCCTGCTGCACGCGGTCGCGCACATCTCCAACCACCTCGACTACAGCGTGGCCTCCCACGCGAAGGACGACGTGGAGATCGGCACCTCCCTCTCCGTGTCCAAGATCAGCGAATACTTCAAGTAGGGGGCGGAGGAAGCGTGCTGACCTTCGACGGCGTGTACCGGGTGCCGCTCGGGCGGATGAAGGACGCGGCGGACCGCTGGTCCGAGACGAAGCGCAAGCTGGACGAGCTCGCCGAGGATGCCCGCCGCACGATGGCCGACCAGACCAGGGCGGAGGACTGGCGGGGGCTGAACGCCGAGGTGACCAAGCCGTTCATCGACAAGACGGCCAAGGAGTTCACGGACGCGGCGAAGGCGGCGGAGGGGATCCACAAGGTCCTGGAGGACGGGTACCAGACCTTCAAGAAGGCCAAGGACGAGCTGACGAAACTCGTCGAGACGGACGCGCCGGCCCAGGGGCTCCTGGTGAGGACCGACGGCACCGTCGTGGCCCGCGACCCGGTCGGGGAGGACGTCGCCGTCCGCCGTGACCCGGACTTCGATCTCGTCCACCGCAAGGAACAGGCTCGGATCAAGGCGTTGAAGGCGCGCATCGACGCCGTCCTCGAACGCTGCGACGAGGCCGACGTCGCCTGTGCCAACGCGCTGCGCGCCAACATCACCGGCGACGCACACGACTTCAGCGCCCCGAAGTACGCGAGCCTCGACGCCGAGGAGGTCGACCGGGCCGTCGCACTGGCCGAGAAGGGCCGGAAGCTCACGCACGCGGAGCTGGAACAGCTCAACGAGCTGCTCGCCGACAACCGGGAAGTGGGATGGTTCTCCCGCACCTTCTACGACCGGCTCGGCACGAAGGGCGCGCTGGAGTTCTTCGGTGAACTCGCGGCCGACACGGGCGGGCAGGGCTCGGAGGAGAAGGACAAGGAGCGCCTGGCGGACGTCCAGGCCCTCCAGAAGAACCTCGGCCTCAACCTCGCGAACGCCACGCGCGGCGACGACGGCTGGGCCAAGGAGTGGTCCGCCGAGCTGCGGAAACTCGGCACCGAGCGGGTCCCGCTCCCCTCCCGCCCCGACGGCACGGGCCCCTACGGCTACCAGTTGCTCGGCGGCATCCTCCGCTACGGCGACTACCACCCGAAGTTCCTCGTCCCGATCGCCGAACACGTCACCCAGCTCCACGCCAGGGAACCCGACCTCTTCAGGCCCGACCGCACGCTGATGCGCCCCGGTGTCCGGGACACGTACAACCCGTCCGGGACGAACGGCTACGGCTTCGACCCGGTCATCCCGATGCTGGAGGCACTGGGCCACAGCCCGGAGGCGGCGAAGGAGTTCTTCTCGGCCAGGCCGACGGCGTACGAGAGGGACGGGAGCGTGGGCGGGACGCTGGGCCTGGGGAAGGACAAGGCCGGAGAGGACGTCGGGAAGTACCTCGACTACTTCGCCAGCGAGAAGTACGCGTCCTTCTCGGACCACATCACCGGGGACGACCCCTCGAAGGCCAAGGCGTACATGCCGGACGCGCTGGGCCACGCGCTTGAGGCGGCGACTCTCGGCCATGCTTGGGACGATCCACGTCCTGAGCTCCACAGGGACGAGACCACGGCACGGATCATGAGGGATGTCGTGGAGAAGTACGGCGATGGCGCCGAGTTCGTCAAGAAGCATCAGTCCGCTTTGGCAGACAGCTTGGGCAATATGGGCGCCGGATACATCGACGACTTGAGCTGGGCACTGACAGACAACGATCCACGTTCCGCCAACGCGCCGCATGTCGAGGGCCGGTCACTGAGGGAGGCCGCCGACATCGCGGCCCGCCATCCGGAATTCGGCAGGGAGGGCTCCGCGAAGTTCCTGAGTCTCCTGGGTCAGTATCCCGAGGCGTACGCCTCGATGACCACGGCGGATCGCCTCTACACGGCGAGCATGCTGGAGGCGCAGGTCGGCTCCGGCGGGTCGATCAACGGCGTGGCTGCCTGCGACGCGGTAGACGTCGGGGCCAAGGTTCAAGGGCTGTTGGACCAGTCTCGCGCGGCGCAGATCGAGGCCGAGGGGGCGAAGCTCCAGGAGGACTACGAGAAGGCGCAGGAAGAGCGCGGCGCGTGGGTGCAGTTCGGGGCGACCGCCGCCATCGCGGCGGGTGTCGCCTTCGTGCCGGCCACCGCCGCGGCCGCCGGGGCGGCTGCGATCCTGGTCCCGCTCGCGGTCGACACGGGCGCCGGTGCGATGGAGACCCTGGCGGGAGTAGTGGTCGGAGACTGGTCCGAGAAGTCCGTCGAGAAGCACAAGAACGACGTGGAGGACTCGGTCGACGAGGCCAAGGCCGCTGTCTATCTGGCAGGCATTCACAGCGCGGAGTCTCCGGCCAAGCACTTCATCGACGTGCGCGGGGACCAGGTGAGCGACCAACTGAGGAGGGACCTCCTCAAAGCCGCGGAAGACGGCTACGGGGTGGGTGTTCGGTACACCGGACAGTTCGGCAACGGACCGGAGACGGGGTGATCGTGTGGGTCTGTCGACAGTGGCCGTACGGCGGGTGCTGAAGGGTGTCGGGTCGGGGGTGGCCGTGTGTCTCCTCGCCACCGCGTGTGGCGCGGCGGAGGAGCCGGAGCCCGAGCGCGTCACGGCCGGGCAGCAATGCGACGACACGCTGTCGCCGGACGCGGCGCGAGCTTTGGAGACGGTGCTGAGGACGAAGCGCTTCGACCACGATCCCCGGGGCGGTCTGGAGCGGGGCGCGAAGGAGCTGGTCAGGGATTACGAGACGTCGTGGGGGCTGACGCTGAACCCACCCATGTGCCGGGTGAACCCGCCTACCGGCATCGAGAGGGTCGACCTCCGCTTCGGCCTCTATGTGGACGACGACCTCTTCGAGGACGTGCATCCCCGAGGGCTCCATCCCTACGACATGGGAGTGGAGGCGCAGTCCGGCCCGAGAAAGGCGTACCTCTTCGTCAGATGCGTCAGCCCTCGGCTCAAGGGCTCCGACAAGCGTCCCGCCCGGATCCGGGGAACGCTCGTCTTCAACGAATCCGAACTCCCCGACACCGTCCCCATCCGCGAAGCCAACCTCACGATCCTCCACTCCGTCACGCTCGCCATGGTGAGGAAGCTCGGGTGTGAGAACGACGCCGGGCTGGACGCGAAGCCGGTCTTCAAGCCTCGGCCCGAGTAAGGAGGGCCTCATGAGGTGGGCGCTGAAGACGACTGTCTTCGGGCTGACCGTGTGCCTCCTCGCCACCGCCTGTGGCGGGGAACAGCAGCCGGAGCAGGAGCGCGTCACGGCCGAGGAGCAATGCGATGCCACGCTGACGCCGGAGGCGGCCCGTGCGCTTGAGACGGTGCTGGAGACGGAGAAGTTCTCGCATGACCCGAGAGGCGGACTGGAGCGTGTCACGAACGCATTGGTCCAGGACTACAGGAAGCCTCTGTCGCAGACCCCCTATCGCTTCCTGTGCCGTGCGACCCCTCCTGTGGGCTCGGGCACGGACACGGTCAACATCCGATTCGGCTTCTATGGGCACGACGATCTCCTCGGCGACGTCCGCCCCCGAGGACTCCACCCGTACGCCATGGGGGTGGAAGCGCACTCAGGGCCGAAGAAGGCGTACCTCTTCCTCACGTGTGTCACCCCCCGTCTCGAGGGTTCCGACAAGCGCCCCGCCCGCATCCGGGGCACGCTCACCTTCAACCGGTCCAAGCTCCCCGACACCGTCCCCATCCGCGAAGCCAACCTCACGATCCTCCACTCCGTCACGCTCGCCATGGTGAGGAAGCTCGGGTGTGAGAACGACGCCGGGCTGGACGCGAAGCCGGTCTTCAAGCCTCGGCCCGAGTAGGGGGGCGTAGGGCCAAAGGACGAATTCGGGATCCGACGCGCGACAGGGGTCAGTGGGGGTGACGGCCCTTACCCTGGGGCCATGAGTGCCCTCGAACCCCGGGATGCCGGGACCGCCGTCGCCCCTTCCTCACCCGAGGCCCCCCGGGGCTCCGTCATGGACTCCGCCCATCGGGCGCTCAGTGTCGGCATCGTCTCCGTCGTGCTGCTCATCGCGTTCGAGGCGACGGCCGTCGGGACGGCGATGCCGGTGGCGGCGCGGGAGCTGGACGGCATATCCGTGTACGCGTTCGCGTTCTCCGCGTACTTCACGACCAGTCTCTTCGGGATGGTCGTCGCCGGGCAGTGGTCCGACCGGAACGGGCCGCTGGTGCCGGTGACGGTGGGGATCGGGGCCTTCGCGGCGGGGCTGCTGCTGTCGGGGACGGCGACCGCCATGTGGGTGTTCATCCTCGGGCGGGCCGTGCAGGGGCTGGGCGGCGGGCTGGTGATCGTCGCGTTGTACGTGGTGGTCAGCCGGGCGTACGAGGAGCACCTGCGGCCCGCGATCATGGCGGCCTTCTCCGCGAGCTGGGTCGTGCCGTCGGTGGTCGGGCCGCTGGCCTCCGGGACGATCACCGAGCACCTGGGGTGGCGGTGGGTCTTCGTCGGGATCCCCGTCCTCGTCGTGCTGCCGCTGGCGCTCGCGCTGCCGGCGATCCGGCGGACCGCGTCCGGGCCCGCCGACCCGTCGGCGCCGCGCGCGCCCTGGGACCGGCGCCGGGTCCTGCTGGCGTTCGCGATATCGGCGGGCGCCGGGCTGCTCCAGTACGCGGGGCAGGAGCTGCGCTGGCTGTCGCTGCTGCCCGCCGCCGTGGGTGTGGCGCTGCTGGTGCCGGCCGTGCGGGGGCTGCTGCCGCGCGGCACGGTGCGGGCGGCGCGCGGGCTGCCGGCCGTGGTGCTGCTGCGGGGCGTGGCCGCCGGATCGTTCATCGCGGCGGAGTCCTTCGTGCCGCTGATGCTCGTCACGCAGCGCGGGGTCAGTCCCACGCTCGCCGGCCTTTCGCTGGCCCTCGGTGGCCTGACCTGGGCGCTTGGATCCTGGATCCAGACGCGGCCGTGGACGGAGCCGTACCGGGAGCGTCTCGTCGTGCTCGGGATGCTGCTCGTCGCCCTCGCGATCGCCGCCGCGCCGAGCGTGCTGCTGCCGGGCGTGCCGGTGTGGGTGGTCGCGATCGCCTGGGGCTTCGGCTGCCTCGGCATGGGCGTGGTGATCGCCTCGACGAGCGTGCTGCTGATGAAGCTGTCGCCGCCGGAGGAGGCGGGCGCGAACTCCGCCGCGCTCCAGATCTCCGACGGCCTGTCGAACGTGCTGCTGCTCGCCGGCGGCGGCGCGGCCTTCGCCGCGCTCGGCGGCGGGGCGGTCGGGCACGCCGCCGCCTCGGCCGCGGGCCAGGCCTCCCATCCCGGTGCCTTCGCCGCCGTCTTCCTGCCGATGGCGGGCGTCGCGGCGGTGGGCGCGTGGGTGGCGACGCGGCTGCGGGGGGAGGGTCGATGACCCGAGTGGTACCACTCTGACCCCATCGAATGGTACCGTTCTGGTATGGCCATGAACCTGCGTCTCCGTGACGACCAGACCGAAGCGCTCAAGCTCCGCGCGGAGCAGGAGGGCACCAGCATGCACGCCATACTCCTCCAGGCGGTCGACGACTACCTGGCGCGTACCGCCCAGCAGGCAATCGTGCGGAAGACGGCCATGGAGCAGGCCGCCAAGTGGCACGAGCTGATGGAGCGGCTCAAGTGACCTGCGTCTACCTCTCTGCCGAGGATGTCCTGGTCATCGCCGGATACGCGGTCGATGACCAGGCCATCGTCGTTCGGGACGCGGGGCTGCTCGAATCGGCCGTCCACCGGCCGTCGGCCGCGATGTTCGGTGAGGAGGCGTACCCGGACCTGCTCGGCAAGGCCGCGGCCCTCCTCCAGTCCCTCGTGATCAACCACCCGCTCTTCGACGGCAACAAGCGCACCGCCTGGCTGTCCTGCGTGACGTTCCTGGCGATGAACGGCGTCCAGCTCCGGCCGGACATCGACGCGGCGGAGCGGCTCGTCATCGAGGTGGCGACGGGCCGCACCGACGAGGTGGGGGCGATCGCCCAAGAGCTGCGTGCGCTGCTCGCCCCCGAGGTCTGAGAGCGGTCCGTCCCGCCCCCCCGGCCGCGCGGCGGAGGGGGCCCCGGCGCGCGGCCGGGGGGCACTTCCCGCGCCGCGGATGTGAGACTCGCCGCACGCCCCGAGGTCAGAGCGTCGGCCGTCCCGTGTTCGATCGAGGTTCCGTCCGCCCCGCCGGTAAGGTGGCCCGGTTGTCATATCTGGACGAGCGTCTGGACGAGCGTCGAACCGTGACCGGAGATCGTGACTACCACCACCGCCACCTCCTCTCATCACCTCTCTCCCGCCTTCCCCGGCCGTGCCCCCTGGGGCACCGCCAACAAGCTGCGAGCCTGGCAGCAGGGCGCGATGGAGAAGTACATCCAGGAACAGCCCCGTGACTTCCTCGCCGTCGCCACGCCCGGCGCCGGCAAGACCACCTTCGCCCTGACCCTCGCGTCCTGGCTGCTGCACCACCACGTCGTGCAGCAGATCACCGTCGTCGCCCCCACCGAGCACCTGAAGAAGCAGTGGGCGGCGGCAGCGGCGCGGATAGGGATCAAGCTGGACCCGGAGTACAGCGCCGGGCCGCTCAGCAAGGAGTACGACGGCGTCGCCATCACGTACGCCGGCGTCGGCGTGCGGCCCATGCTCCACCGCAACCGCTGCGAGCAGCGCAAGACCCTCGTCATCCTCGACGAGATCCACCACGCCGGTGACTCGAAGTCCTGGGGCGAGGCGTGCCTGGAGGCCTTCGACCCGGCCGCCCGCCGGCTCGCCCTCACCGGCACCCCCTTCCGTTCCGACACCAACCCGATCCCCTTCGTGACGTACGAGGAGGGCAACGACGGCATCCGCCGCTCCTCCGCCGACTACACCTACGGCTACGGGAACGCGCTCGGCGACGGCGTCGTCCGGCCGGTCATCTTCCTCTCCTACAGCGGCAACATGCGCTGGCGCACCAAGGCCGGCGACGAGATCGCCGCCCGGCTCGGCGAGCCGATGACCAAGGACGCGGTCTCGCAGGCCTGGCGCACCGCGCTCGACCCGCGCGGCGACTGGATGCCGAACGTGCTGCGCGCCGCCGACCAGCGCCTCACCGAGGTCCGGAAGTCCATCCCGGACGCGGGGGGCCTCGTCATCGCCTCCGACCAGGACTCGGCCCGCTCCTACGCCAAGCTGATCCGCGAGATCACCGGCACCAAGGCGACGATCGTCCTCTCCGACGAGGCGGCCGCCTCCGACCGCATCGACGAGTTCAGCGAGTCCACCGACCGCTGGATGGTCGCCGTCCGCATGGTGTCCGAGGGCGTCGACGTGCCCCGCCTCGCCGTCGGCGTGTACGCGACGACGATCTCGACGCCGCTGTTCTTCGCGCAGGCCGTCGGCCGTTTCGTGCGATCCCGCAGGCGCGGCGAGACCGCCTCCGTGTTCCTTCCCACGATCCCCAGCCTCCTCGGCTTCGCCAGCGAGATGGAGGTCGAGCGTGACCACGTCCTCGACAAGCCGAAGAAGGCGGGGGAGGACGAGGACCCGTACGCCGAGTCCGAGAAGGAACTGGCGGAGGCGGAGAAGCAGCAGGACGAGGACACCGGCGAGCAGGACATGCTGCCCTTCGAGGCGCTGGAGTCCGACGCCGTCTTCGACCGCGTCCTCTACAACGCCGCCGAGTTCGGCATGCAGGCCCACCCCGGCAGCGAGGAGGAGCAGGACTACCTCGGCATCCCCGGCCTCCTCGAACCCGACCAGGTGCAGCTCCTCCTCCAGAAGCGGCAGGCCCGGCAGATCGCGCACAGCCGCAAGAAGCCCGACACCGAGGCGGACCTCCTGGAGCTTCCGGCCGAGCGGCGGCCCGTCGTTTCCCACAAGGAGCTGCTCGAACTGCGCAAGCAGCTCAACACCATGGTCGGCGCGTACGTCCACCAGAGCGGCAAGCCGCACGGCGTGATCCACACCGAGCTGCGGCGCGTCTGCGGCGGCCCGCCGAGCGCGGAGGCCACCGCCGGACAGATCCGCGAGCGGATCAAGAAGGTCCAGGAGTGGGCCACCCGGATGCGGTGAGTCCCCCGAGGGAGACATGAGAGAGGCCCGTACGACGGCGGTCGTACGGGCCTCTCCGCCGTTCCGTGCGAAGCGGTACGGCACCGGGGCCGGCCCCCACGGTCGGCCGTCCGGCACCCTCCACGCTACGGGCACGACATAGCCGTATCTGTCAGCCAAAGTCCCGAGGAGGGCCGACGAAAGTCCTGAACCGTCCGCATCCGGTCGCCCGCGCCCGGATTCTGGACGAGGTCTTCCGCTGAGCGGAGCGGGTCGCTACTGTCCCGGCACAAAGCAACCGCCCCGTGGCAGCGCCGCCGCGGAGCGCAGCCGGTGTATCCCCTTCCTGCCGGCGGCCTCTGACGTGCGTCGCCGACGGGACCGGCGCCGCGAACCCCGTGGGAGCCCGCCGCCACTTTCTCTTTCGAAGGAGAGGGCGTCGTGACCGCGGAGACCTCCCAGACGCTCGACAGGGGACTCAGAGTCCTCAAACTGCTCGCCGACACCGACCACGGCCTGACCGTCACCGAGTTGTCCAACAAACTCGGCGTCAACCGGACCGTGGTCTACCGTCTGCTCGCCACCCTGGAGCAGCACGCCCTCGTCCGCCGCGACCTCGGCGGACGGGCCCGCGTCGGCCTCGGCGTGCTGCGCCTCGGCCGCCAGGTCCACCCCCTGGTGCGGGAGGCGGCCCTGCCCGCCCTGCGCTCGCTCGCCGAGGACATCGGCGCGACCGCGCACCTGACGCTCGTCGACGGGGCGGAGGCGCTCGCCGTCGCCGTCGTCGAGCCCACCTGGACGGACTACCACGTGGCCTACCGGGCCGGCTTCCGCCACCCGCTGGACCGGGGCGCCGCGGGCCGCGCCATCCTCGCCGCCCGCCAGGGCACCCTCATCGAACCCGGCTTCACCCTCACCCACGGGGAACTGGAGGCCGGCGCGAGCGGGGCCGCGGCGCCGCTCGTCGGCGTGACCGGCGTAGAGGGCAGCGTCGGCGTGGTCATGCTCGCGGACGCCGTACCGGAGCGCGTCGGCCCCCGTGTCGTCGACGCGGCCCGGGAAGTGGCGGACGCGCTGCGCTAGCGCCCGCACGCCGTAGCGTGCCGTCGCGTGCCGGAGGGGTACCCGTAGGACGTACGGGTACCCCTCCGGCGTGCGTACGGTCCTACCGGAGCAGCAGCTCCGCCACCGCCGTGCGGCTGTGGTGGACCGACCGGCCCGTGCGGGCCGTGGCCAGCAGCCCGGCCGCGCGGAGGGCCGCCGTGTGCCCCGAGACCGTGGCCGCCGACACGCCCAGCGCCCTGGCCAGTTCGGTCGTCGTGCGCGGCGCGGGCAGGGCGCGCAGCAGCGCGGCCCTCGTGGGCCCGAGGACGCCCGCCAGCGGCTCCTCGGGCCCGTCGGCGCCCTCCGCCACGGGAGGCAGCCCCGCGCCCGCCGGACAGGCGAGCACCACCGGCCGCCCCGGCCGCGTGCAGCGACCGCACCCACGCCGGCATCGGCGTGGCGTCCTTCGCGGCCGTCCGTCGCGAGCTGCGCGGCTTCTTCGGCCGGGAGGCGGGCCGCGTCCGCCGCTGAGTCCGGCCCAGTAGATTGGACGCGTGCTCTCGCGTCTCTCCCGTATGCCCCGGTCCCGTGTGCTCGCGGCGTGCGCCGTGCCCGTCGTCGCGCTGGTCGCCGTGGCGGGGCTCGCGCCGCTGCCGTTCGCCATCGCCCAGCCCGGGACCACCGCCGACGTCCTCGGCAGGGACCAGGGGCGGGAGATCATCACGATCACCGGCGCCCCGGTCCGGCCGACCAGCGGGCAGCTGCGGATGACGACGATCCTCGCCACCGGGCCCGGCACGGACGTCGACCTCGGGGACGTCGCCGACGCCTGGTTCCGCACCGACCGCGCGGTGCTGCCGCACGACTCCGTCTACCCGCCGGGGAAGTCCGACGCGGAGATCGAGAAGCGGAACCTCGGGCAGATGAAGGAGTCCCAGGACGCGGCCGCCATGGCCGCCCTGGACTACCTGGACCTCGACCCGGCGAAGGTGAAAGTGGAGCTGCACCTCGCCGACGTCGGCGGGCCCAGCGCCGGCCTGCTCTTCGCCCTCGGCGTCGTCGACAAGCTCGACGGCGACGGCGACGGCGGCGAGCTCACCGGCGGCAAGGTCGTCGCCGGTACGGGCACGATCGCGCCGGACGGGAAGGTCGGGGCGGTCGGCGGCGTCTCCCTCAAGACCCAGGCCGCGTCCCGCGACGGCGCCACCGTCTTCCTGGTCCCGAAGGACGAGTGCTCGGACGCCCGGGCCGAACTCCCGGACGGCATGCGGCTCGTGCCCGTGACCGCGCTCACCGACGCGGTGGACTCGCTTCGGGCGCTGGGGCAGGGCCAGGAGTCGAAGGTTCCGAGCTGCTGACGGAGACCTGGTCCATGCCGCGCCAGGCGGGGAAGACCGCCGGGGAGAGCGTCACCAGGAAGTAGAGCGCGGCCGCCCCCAGCAGGGTCGGCGTCAGCCCCGCCCGCTCGACCACCAGGCCCGTCACCAGGCCGCCCAGCGGCGTCGCCATGAGCACCCCGGCCGTGGAGGCCCCGGCGACCCGGCTCCGCAGCTCCTCCGGCACCCGCTCGTACATCACGGTCGCCAGGACCGGGTTGAGCACCCCGGCCCCCAGCCCGGCCGCCACCGCCGTCACGAGCAGCGGCGCGACCGTCTCCGTCGTCGCCGCCACCACGTACACCGGGGCGCCGGTCAGGAGGAAGCCGGTCGTGAAGACCTTCCGGCGCGGGAAGCGGTGCCCCACGGCCCCGTACAGCAGCGCCGAGGCGAGCGCGCACCCGGCGGAGACCGCGAACAGCAGACCCTGGGCCGCGGGCCCGCCCAGGTGCTCCCGGGCGTGCAGCGGAAGGAGTACCGAACTCCAGCTCAGGGAGAGTCCGTTGGTGACCATCACCAGGAGCATGATGCCGAGCATCATCCGGTCGCCGAGGAGGTACGCGTACCCCTCGCGCAGGTCCGCCCGGTAGCGCTCCGAGGAGAGCGGCGGCCCGTCGCGCTGCGGCTCGGCCGCCGGTACGCCGCGCAGCCCGAACGCCACGAGCAGCGCGGAGACGCCGAAGGTCGCCGCGTCGAAGAGCAGCACGGTGTCGGCGCCGACCGTCGCCACCAGCACGCCGGCGAGCGCCGCGCCGGTCATCCCGGCCCCGCGCGACACCGCGTCGTACAGGCTCGCGGCCCGGGCCAGCGGGGTCCCGGCCCGCTCCGCGAGATGCGGCACCAGGACGTAGCGGGCGGTCTCGCCGGGGGCGTGGAAGAGGCCGTTGACGGCCATCAGCGCGCAGAGCATCCAGTAGGCGAGGTGCCCGGTGTGGTGCAGCAGCGGGATCGCGGCGATCGCGAGCGCGCAGACCAGGTCGGACGCGACGCTGACCCGCCGCCGCCCGATCCGGTCCACGAGCGGCCCGCCGGCGATCGCGGAGAGGACCACCGGAAGCGCCGCGCAGAACGCGACGAACCCGGCCTTGCCGGGGCTGCCGGTGGTCTCCAGGGCGAACCACGGCACGCCGATGAGGGTGAGCGAATTCCCCGCGATCGAGATCGTGTTGGCGGTGAGGGCGGTGAACAGCGGTCGTCCGCTCTTCCGCTGCGTCGGATGAAGGACGTCGTCGGCGTGCATCGTCTCGCGGTCCCTTCCGTGGTGGGCGTGGGGGAGGTCCGGCCCCGCCGGCGTTCGAGGCGCGGGGGTCCGGGGGTCCCGGGGGGAGGGGGGCGGAACCCCCGGTCACGGGAAGGGGCGGGGCGGGGGAGAAGCCCCGCGCGGGGCCCGCACCCTGTCCGCGCCCCGCCTGCTCACCCCGCCCGTGCACCCCGCCCGCTCACCCCTCCCGCTGCGGAAACGCGTGCAGGTGGAGTCGTACGCGCCCGGCGTCCGGCGCCTCCGCCGCGGGCGAGTCCCGGTACTCCTCGATCAGCGCGTGCAGCCGCTGTCCGAGCTCGCGCGCGGCGGCGGGCGGGAGCCGCAGCGTGAAGTCGCTCATGTCGGTCGCGCCGGCCCATTCGGGCCACTCGTGGCGGGTGGCGATCCAGGCGGACAGTTCCCGGGTGTGGTTGGTCGCGACCTCGTGGAGGAGGAGGTCGGCGGCGCCCCGCACCTCGGGGTCGTCGGTCCGGTCGAGGGACTCGTCCCAGCTGATGCCCTGCTGCGCGGCCCTCCACCACCGCTCCCGCCCCTTCCCGAGGCTCGGGTCGTCCTCGACGAAGCCGTGGGCGGCGAGCTGGCGCAGGTGGTAGCTGGTGGCGCCGCTGGACTCGCCGAGGCGTTCGGCGAGCCGGGACGCGGTGGCGGGGCCGTGGTGCCGCAGGGAGCGGAGGAGCTGCATGCGCAGGGGGTGGGCGAGGCCGCGCAGGGAGCGCGGGTCGAGGGCCCGGGTGACGTGCTTCTGCGGGGCCTTCGCGGCCTTCTCGGGCTCGGGCATGCCCTGAGCGTAGGGTTGCAAAGAAACCGTTGCAAGGATTTCTTTGCAACTACCCTCCCTCAGGGGCTACTCCGGCTCCCCGTCCGCCGCCTGCTCCACCAGCGGGATGATCCGCAGCGGCACCGCGTTCTCCATCACGATCGCCGTCGACGCCCGCACGATCCCCTCGAAGGCGACCACCTTGTCGATCACCCGCTGGAGGTCCGCGTTCGACCGCGCCACCAGCCGGCACAGCATGTCCCCGTGGCCCGTCGTGGTGTGCAGTTCGAGGACCTCCGGCACTGTCGCCAGGTGCTCCCGCACGTCCGCGCCCTGGCCCTGCTTGATCTCCAGGGTCGCGAAGGCCGTCACCGGGTAGCCGAGCGCCGCCGGGTCCACCTGCGGCCCGAACCCGCGGATCACCCCGCTCGCCTGGAGCCGGTCCAGACGTGCCTGGACGGTGCCGCGGGCCACCCCGAGCCGCCTCGACGCCTCCAGGACCCCGATGCGCGGCTCGCGCGCCAGGAGCACGATCAGCCGGCCGTCCAAATGATCGATCGCCACGACACCCTCCGAGTGGTCACGATGTACAAGTCGCCCGGCCATACTCCCTGGTTGCTGTACAGATTGCCCACTCCGACAGCGAACTATTGCGCACCTTGCGGGTCGGCGGGACGCTGAGCCCATGACTGAGACCCTTGACCACACCCCTTCCACCGCGCGCGAGGCCGACCCCTTCCCGGTGAAGGGCATGGACGCGGTCGTCTTCGCCGTGGGCAACGCCAAGCAGGCCGCGCACTACTACTCCACCGCCTTCGGCATGAAGCTGGTCGCCTACTCCGGACCGGAGAACGGCAGCCGGGAGACCGCCAGTTACGTCCTCACCAACGGCGCCGCCCGTTTCGTGTTCACCTCCGTCATCAAGGCGAGCAGCGACTGGGGCCGCTTCCTCGACACGCACGTCGCCGAGCACGGCGACGGCGTGATCGACCTGGCCATCGAGGTCCCCGACGCCCGTGCCGCGTACGCCCACGCCGTCGCGCAGGGCGCCACCGGCCTGGTGGAGCCGTACGAGCTCAAGGACGAGCACGGCACCGTCGTCCTCGCCGCCATCGCCACCTACGGCCAGACCCGCCACACCCTCGTCGAGCGCTCGGACTACACGGGCCCGTACCTCCCCGGGTACACCGCCGCCGCCCCGATGGTCGAGCCGCCGGCCAAGCGCACCTTCCAGGCGATCGACCACTGCGTCGGCAACGTCGAGCTCGGCAAGATGAACGAGTGGGTGACGTTCTACAACGACGTCATGGGCTTCACCAACATGAAGGAGTTCGTGGGCGACGACATCGCCACCGAGTACTCCGCCCTCATGTCGAAGGTGGTCGCGGACGGCACCAAGAAGGTGAAGTTCCCGATCAACGAGCCGGCGATCGCGAAGAAGAAGTCGCAGATCGACGAGTACCTCGAGTTCTACAACGGCCCCGGCGTCCAGCACATCGCCCTCGCCACCAACGACATCGTCGCCACCGTGCGCGCGATGCGCGCCGCCGGCGTCGAGTTCCTGTCCGTCCCGGACGCCTACTACGACACCCTCGGCGAGTGGGTCGGCGACACCCGCGTGCCGATCGACGAGCTGCGCGAGCTGAAGATCCTCGCCGACCGCGACGAGGACGGCTACCTGCTCCAGATCTTCACCAAGCCGGTCCAGGACCGCCCGACCGTCTTCTTCGAGATGATCGAGCGCCACGGCTCCATGGGCTTCGGCAAGGGCAACTTCAAGGCCCTCTTCGAGGCCATCGAGCGCGAGCAGGACAAGCGCGGCAACCTGTAAGGCCGGCCGGCGCGTCCGGGACGGGGCACGGGGCCCGTCCCGGACGCGCGGTCAACTCCCCGAAGACTTCGGTGACCCCTCCGGGGAGTCCTTCTCGCCCGGAGCGTCCGGAGCGTCCTTCGCAGCCTTCGCCGCCTTCGCCCGAGGCGCGTCCCCCGCCCGCCGCGCGTCCTTCGCCGGCAGCGCGTCCTCCGGCACCGCCTCCGGGTCCGGCTCGCCCAGCTCCGCCGACGCCGCCCGGGCCCGCGGCGCGTGCAGCGGCGAGAACGCCGGGTGGATCCGCAGCGCCTCCTCCAGGTGCCGCCGCGCCTGGCCCGTCCGCCCGAGCGCCCGCTCGATCTCGCCCAGGTGGTACATGAACGAGGCGCTCCGCAGCCCCTCGTCCGTGGCCCTGCGGGCGTACGGCAGCGCCTCCTCCGGCTCGCCCGCCCGGTGCAGCGCCCAGCCCAGCGCGTCCGCCACCGCCACCGACCGGTGGCCCTTCGCCCAGGCGCCCTTCAGCCGGGCCACCGCCGCGCCCGGATCGCCGTGGTCGGCGTCGAGCAGCCCCAGGACGACGTCCGCGGCGGCCCAGCTCCCCTCCCGCAGCCGCCGGTACGCCGCCTGCGCGTCCCCGTCCAGGCCCAGCGACTCCGCCAGCTCCCCGGACTCCAGGACGTACTCGGGCAGCGGCTGACGGGCCAGCGCCGCCCGCCAGTCCCGCTGCGCCTCGTCGGTCCGGCCGAGCGCCGCGAGCGCCCGCGCCCGGCCCGCGAGCGCCGGCCCGTGGTCCGGTACGAACCGCAGCGCCGTCCCGTACCGCTCCAGGGCCTCGGCCGGCTCGCCCCGCTCCCACGAGAAGCGCCCGAGGCGCGCGTACGCCTCCGCCTTCTCCGGGTCCGTCGCCGCCAGCGCCGCGGCGTCCAGCGCCGTGGCGTCGGCGTCCTCCCGCCAGCCCCGGTCCCGGTAGACCTGCGCCGCCCGGCCCCGCACCACCGCCCCGCCGTGCAGCTCCTCCAGGCGCTCCATCGCCCTGCGGGCCGCCGGGTAGTCGCCGAGGCCGTTGTACGCGTCGATGAGGAGCGGATACGTGTTCCACCGCTTCGGCGCCGCCTTCCCGGCCCGCTCGCCCCACTCCTTGGCGCCCTTCCAGTCGCCCCGCGCCCCCGCCAGCGCCGCGAGCCCCAGCTGCGCGTCCACGTTCCCCCGCCCGGCCGGCAGCTCCGCGAGCGAACGGTTCAGCGCCCGCTCGGCCCTCGGCAGGTCCCGTACGTCCCCGAGCCGGGCACCCCGCTCCGTGTAGGCCGCGCCGAGCACCGCCCACGACGCGGCGTCGTCCGGGTGCTCCGCCAGCCACTCCTCCCGGTCGCCGATCAGCGCCACCAGGTCCGGCAGCGCCGCCGGCGCGCCCGCGTGCGCCGCGCCCGCCGCCCGCTCGGCGGGCCCCGGCGGCCGCGGCGGCCCGTCCCCGCCGAGCAGCTCCGGCAGGTACAGCAGCGCCGTCGCCGCGAGCACCGCCGCCACCCCGGAGGCGAGCACCGCCCGCGACACGTTCTGGCTCTTCATCGCGCTCATGCGCCTCACTGTGCGCCCGCCCGCGCTCGTACGAAGAGCACACGAGCCGCCCGTCCCGGCGGGTTCACACCATCGGCCCCCGGTGCCACGCTGGGACCATGGACGATCTCCAGACGCCCCACCCGGACACCACCCCGGATCCCCGTGCGGCCCTCCTCGCGGACCTCCGTGCCGGGCTCCCCGCCGACGCCGTCCTCACCGACCCGGACGTGACGGCCTCCTACGCCCACGACATGGCGAGCTTCTGCGCGGCCGGCACCCCCGCCGTCGTCGTGCTGCCGCGCACCGTCGAACAGGTCCAGCACGTCATGCGGACGGCGACCGGGCACCGCGTCCCGGTCGTGCCGCAGGGCGCCCGCACCGGACTCTCCGGGGGCGCCAACGCCTCCGAGGGCTGCGTCGTGCTCTCCCTCGTCAAGATGGACCGGATACTGGAGATCGACCCGGTCGACCGCGTCGCCGTCGTCGAACCGGGCGTCGTCAACGCCGTCCTGTCCCGCGCCGTGACCGAACACGGCCTGTACTACCCGCCGGATCCCTCCAGTTGGGAGTCCTGCACCATCGGCGGCAACATCGGCACCGCCTCCGGAGGTCTGTGCTGCGTCAAGTACGGCGTCACCGCCGAGTACGTCCTCGGCCTGGAGGTCGTGCTCGCCGACGGACGCCTCCTCACCACCGGGCGCCGCACCGCCAAGGGCGTCGCCGGATACGACCTCACCCGGCTCTTCGTCGGCTCCGAGGGCAGCCTCGGCGTCGTCGTGAAGGCCGTCCTCGCGCTCAAGCCGCAGCCGCCCGCCCAGCTCGTCCTCGCCGCCGAGTTCCCCTCCTCGGACGCCGCCTGCGCCGCCGTCTGCGCGATCATGGAGCGCGGCCACACCCCCTCGCTCCTCGAACTCATGGACCGCACCACCGTCCAGGCCGTCAACCGCATGGCGCGGATGGGCCTCCCCGAGACCACCGAGGCGCTCCTCCTGTGCGCCTTCGACACCCCCGACCCGGCCGCCGACCTCGCCGCCGTCGGCGCGCTCTGCACCGCCGCCGGGGCCACCGAGGTCGTCCCCGCCGCCGACGCCGCCGAGTCCGAACTCCTCCTCCAGGCCCGCCGGCTCTCCCTCACCGCCCTGGAGACCCTCAGGCCGGCCACGATGATCGACGACGTGTGCGTGCCCCGCACCCGGCTCGCCGAGATGCTCGCCGGCACCACCGCCATCGCCGAGAAGTACGCCCTCACCATCGGCGTCTGCGCGCACGCGGGCGACGGCAACACCCACCCCGTCGTCTGCTTCGACCACACCGACGAGGACGAGTCGCGGCGCGCCCGCGAGTCCTTCGACGCGATCATGGCGCTCGGCCTCTCCCTCGGCGGCACCATCACCGGCGAACACGGCGTCGGCGTCCTGAAGAAGGAGTGGCTGGCCCGCGAACTCGGACCGGTCGGCCTCGAACTCCAGCGGGAGATCAAGCGCGTCTTCGACCCGCTCGGCCTCCTCAACCCCGGAAAGCTCTTCTGAGCCCGCCGGTACGGAATCACAGCTCCCCGTCCTGCGACTCGTCCGAGCCCCACGGGTCCCGCAGCCACAGGTCGTCGCCGACCACGGTGGTCGCGAGCAGCTCCGCCAGGCCGTCGTCGATGCCGAGCCGCTCCGACTCCGTGCCCGGCGGCACCGTGCGCAGGGTCCGCTCCAGCCAGGCGGACACCTGCGCCGACGGGGCCTCCAGGAGCGCGTCGCCGTCGGGGGAGGAGAGGGCCATCAGGATGACGCTGCGGCCGTCGACCTTCGTCGGCCAGATCCGCACGTCCCCGTGGCCGCAGGCCCGGAAGACGCCCTCGACGAGCAGCTCGCGGGCGAAGGTCCAGTTCACCGGGTGCTCGGAGCCGATGTGGAAGGCCATGTGGACGGCGTACGGGTCGTCGGTGCGGTAGGCGAGCCGGGCGGGCACCGGGACCGAGCGCTCGGGGGACAGGACCAGCTTCAGCTCCAGCTCGCGCTCGACGGTGGTGTGCTCGGTGTTGTTCCGCATGACTGCTGCCTCTCGCGTAGGGGCCCCGGACGGGCCTTCACCTGGAGAGAGCGCGGTGGACGCGGTTCATTACGCGACTTCGGGAAAGTTTTTCGGGAAGTTTCTTCCGGCCTCCCCCGACACCCCGGCCCCGGGCCCGAACCTCACGGGGAGTGAGTGATTCCGTCCTCCTTCGCGTGAAGGCGGGCTTTCTCGCGGGCTCTTTCCTCCCTCGCGGAGGTTCTTCGTTACTGTGCCTCCTTAGTGTGGTGACGGAACGTTGTGACTGAACGGAGTCGGGGCAGTGGCTACTCCTCCCGGAGGCGGCGGCGAGGTACCGCAGGCGGGGTACTACCCGGACCCGTCGATCCCCGGATACATCCGGTACTGGAACGGCGGCTCCTGGGTGCCCGGCACGAGCCGGCCCGCCCCCAAGGACGGCGAGGGCGCGCCGGTGCCGCCCGCCTCGGCCATGCCGGCCGGGCCGGTCCTCGCGCCGAGCCCCGCGCCCGCGCCGGCCGTGCCCGCCCCGGCGCCCGTCCCCGAGCCCGCCCCGGCGGCCGTGGCCCCCGCGCGGGCCGCCGTCGACGAGACCGGGCCCGTCTTCTTCGACGAGGAGCCGGGCGCCTGGGAGGCCCCCGCGGCCGCCGTGCCCGACCCGCGCTCCCCGGTCGAGTGGCCGACCGCCCCCGCGCAGGCCGAGGCGCCCGCCGCGGACCCGCGCGTCCCGAGCGCCCCCGCCCGTCTCGGCGGCATGCCCGTCACCCCGGCGCCGGCGCCCGCCCCGGCCCCCGAGCCCCCGGCCCCGGCCCCGGCGCCGGTCCACGAGGACCCGGCCCCGGCGCCCGTACAGCCGCAGCCCCAGCCGCAGCCGCAGCCCACCCCCGTACAGGCCCAGGCACAGGCCCCGGCCCCGGCTCCCGCGCCCGCGGCGCCCTCCTGGGCCCATCCCCATCCCCAGCCGGCGCAGCTGCAGCCCCAGCCCCAGCCTCAGGCGCAACAGGCCCAGCAGGCCCAGCAGCCCGTGGTCCCGTGGAAGCCGCCGGTCGAGGACCCCTTCCTCGCGGCCGTCCGCGAGCAGTCGTCCGCGCCGCCGGCCGGGCTCGGGCGCCGGCTGTTCGCCCGGGTGATCGACACCGTCCTGCTCGGCGCGATGGCGGCCGGCGCCGCCTTCCCCTTCGTCACCGCCGCCCTGGACCACATCCAGGCCAAGATCGACGCGGCCGAGCGCTCCGGCGTCACCGTGCAGGTGTGGCTGGTCGACGGCACCACCTCCGTCCAGTTCGGCATCGCGCTCGGCCTGTTCCTCGTCCTCGGCGTGCTGTACGAGGCGCTGCCCACCGCCAAGTGGGGCCGCACGCTCGGCAAGAAGCTGTGCGGCGTCCAGGTCAGGGACATCGAGGCGCACGAGCCGCCGTCCTTCGGGCGGTCCCTGCGCCGCTGGTCCCTGTACACCTTCCTGGGTCTGCTGGTGATCGGCGTCCTCAACGTGGTCTGGTGCGTCTTCGACCGTCCGTGGCGCCAGTGCTGGCACGACAAGGCGGCCGGCACCTTCGTCGCGAAGGCCTGACCCGGGGCGGGCGGCGGTCCCCCGAACGGGGGTCCATCCGTTGCGGCCCCCGGGCCGCCGGGATGCGATGCCCCCATGAGCACCGACCAGCCGCCGCCCGGACCGCCCCCCGACGACGACCCGTTCGCCAAGCGGCCCCAGGAGCCGCCCAGGGAGCCGCCCCAGGGCCCGCCGCCCGGGCCTCCGCCGCCCGGGAGCCCGTACGACTCGCCGTACCCGCCCCCGCCCCCGTACGGCGGCTACGGCGGGGGGTACGGCGGCACCGACCCGCTCTCCGGGATGCCGCCGCTCGCCGAGACCGGGCGCCGGGTCCTGGCGCGGCTCGTAGACTGGGCGATCATCGCGGTGCCGCTCGCGGTCATCGGCATCCCGTTCGACATCTACGACCGGGCGACGGTCGACGGCGACGACTTCCAGGCCACCTGGACCGGCGGCGGGCAGCTGGTCTTCCAGCTCCTGACGATCGTCGCGTACGTCACGTACGACACCGTGCTCACGGCGAAGAACGGGCAGACCCTCGGCAAGCGGCTGATGAAGCTGCGCGTCGCCATGCTCAACGACGGCTCCACGCCCCCGATGAGCCAGTCGCTGCTGCGGGCCCTCGTGCTCTGGCTGCCGGCGCTGATCTGCTGCGCCTGCCTGTGGCCGCTGCTCATCCTGGTCCTCATCCTGGTCGACAAGCCTTACAAGCAGGGCCTGCACGACAAGGCGGCGAAGACGGTGGTCGTCACCGTGCCGCAGTAGCCTCCGGCGGAACGGACGGACTCACCGACCGGTCCGGGTATCGGCTCCCGCGCCCACCTGCGCGGACGGTACCCGGACCGCGTCGTTCCCGGCGGCCGGCGCCGGGCCGTCGGGGGTCTTGACGGGCCGCGCCGCCGAGGGCATCGTCACCGCCACGAGCACGCCGAGCACCAGTCCGGCGAGACAGACCGCGGCGACGGCCGGCGGACCGGTCGCACCGGTCAGCAGCAGGAGCGCGGCGGTCGCGAGGACCACGACGGCCGAACCGTAGGCGTACTGCGCTGCGTTCGGACGCTGCATGACGGATACCGCCCCTCCGGACTCCCGGTCGACTCTACGACGCTCGATGCCCGCCGGGGGCGCCGGGTAAGCGTGACCTGACCCACGGTGCCGGAGCACGGGGGGCGCACGGGAGGCACGACCGGCCGGAAGGGGACCCGGGAGCCGGACCCGGAGCAGGGTCGGAGTCGGCCCCCGGAGACCGTCCCGAGGCGGTCCGGCACCCGAACTTCCGTTTTCTTTACCCTTCCTGACCGTCCGCATATCGGATTTCGACACCCGCATAGTGCACTTGGTGTGTGCAAGTCAAGATCTGTCTTTTCTGCGCTCTCTCCGGTCGAATGTCGTCACTTGTGACGCGCGACCCCGCCCGGACGGACACCCCACCTTCCTGGTCCGAGGGCGTGGGCGCCGGGGAGGAACGACACCAAGTGACCAACAGACGACGGGCGATTCGGGCGTCCGCGGTCGTCGTGGCGCTCGCGGCCACGGCCGCCACCGCCTCGACCTTCACCACCGCGTGGGCGAACGAGGACGGCAGGATCGCGGCGGCGGACGTCCGCCACGACCCGGCTCCGGGCCACGACCACGGCCAGGACAAGACCACGGTCGACCACGACCTCGACGGCCCCTTCAGCAAGCAGCAGGCGGCGCAGCGCAAGGCCGCCCTGGAGCAGGTGCTCAGCGGCGAGGCCAAGATCGAGCGCCGCGGTGGCTCGCAGGTCGTGAAGCTCGACGCGAAGAAGTACGTCGAGCTGGGCCGCGAGAAGACCGACAAGATCTTCACGATCCTCGTCGAGTTCGGCGACCAGGTCGACACCACCACCCTCGTCGACCGCAAGGACGACGACACGGACGAGCTGAAGCCGAAGTACGGCGGCCAGCCCGGTCCCCTGCACAACCAGATAGCCCAGCCCGACCGCGCCAAGGACAACTCGACGGCCTGGCAGGCGGACTACAACCAGAAGCACTTCCAGGACCTGTACTTCGGCACCGGCAAGGACAAGAAGACCGGTCAGCAGAAGCACTCCCTGAAGACCTACTACGAGCGCACCTCGTCCGGCCGCTACTCGGTCGACGGCGCCGTCTCCGACTGGGTCAAGGTCCCGTACAACGAGGCCCGTTACGGCTCCAACTACTGCGGCCAGACCAACTGCGCCAACGTGTGGGACACCGTGCGCGACGGCGTCAACGCCTGGGTCGCCGACCAGAAGGCCAAGGGCAAGACCGACGCCCAGATCAAGGCCGACCTGGCGTCCTACGACCAGTGGGACCGCTACGACTTCGACGCCGACGGCAACTTCAACGAGTCCGACGGCTACATCGACCACTTCCAGATCGTCCACGCGGGCGAGGACGAGTCGGCCGGCGGCGGCGTCCAGGAGACCGACGCCCTGTGGGCGCACCGCTGGTACGCCTACGGCACCAGCGCGGGCAAGGCCGGCCCGGAGAACAACAAGGCCGGCGGCACCCCGATCGGCGACACCGGCATCTGGGTCGGCGACTACACGATGCAGCCCGAGAACGGCGGCCTCGGCGTCTTCGCCCACGAGTACGGCCACGACCTCGGCCTGCCGGACCTGTACGACACCGCGGGCGGCGAGAACTCGACCGGCTACTGGTCCCTGATGTCCTCCGGCTCCTGGCTCGGCCTGGGCAAGGAGTCCATCGGCGACATGCCCGGCGACATGAACGCCTGGGACAAGCTCCAGCTCGGCTGGCTCAACTACACCAAGGTGAGCGACGAGCAGCGCGCCGAGAAGTCCACCCACAAGCTGGGCGTGGCGGAGTACAACACCAAGAACCCGCAGGCGCTCCTCGTCGAGCTGCCGAAGAAGGCCGTCACCACCGACATCGTGGAGCCCGCCGAGGGCGCCACGCAGTGGTGGAGCGGCATGGGCGACGACCTCAAGAACACCCTGACCCGCCCGGTCGACCTCACCGGCAAGTCGTCCGCCACCCTGAACCTCAAGGGCTGGTACGACATCGAGGCCGAGTACGACTACCTCTACACCGAGGTGTCGACGGACGGCGGCGCCAACTGGACCGCCCTGGACGGCACGGCCGACGGCAAGCCGATCGACCGTGACGCGGCCGGCACCCCGGCGCTCTCCAGCGTCTCCGGCGCCTACAAGTCGCTCTCGTTCGACCTCTCGGCGTACGCGGGCAAGAAGTTCGACCTCCGCTTCCGCTACCAGACGGACGGCGGCCTCGCGCTCAAGGGCTTCGCGGCCGACTCCATCTCGCTGACCGCCGACGGCGCCACCGTCTTCTCGGACGACGCCGAGAACGGTGACAACGGCTGGACGGCCAAGGGCTTCACGCGGATGGGCAAGGGCTTCACCAACGAGTACGAGCAGTACTACATCGCCGAGAACCGCCAGTACGTCTCGTACGACGCCACCCTCAAGGTCGGCCCGTACAACTTCGGCTTCACCGGCGACAAGGCGAGCTGGGTCGAGCACTACCCGTACCAGAACGGTCTGCTCATCTGGAAGTGGGACCTGTCCCAGAAGGACAACAACACCTCCCAGCACCCGGGCCAGGGTCTGATCCTCCCGATCGACGCCCACCCGACGCCGCTGAAGTACGGCGACGGCAGCCTGATGCGCAACCGTGTCCAGGCGTACGACTCCACCTTCGGAACGTACCGGACGGACGCTTTCCAGCTGCACCTGAAGGACGTCCCGACCTGGATCCGCTCGCAGCCGGGCAACCCGGTCTTCGACGACCGCAAGGGCACCTACTGGTTCCAGGAGACCGAGCGCGCCGGCGTGAAGGTCACTGACACCAACACCAAGATCGAGGTCGTCAAGGAGCCGAAGAACGGCCAGACGGTCACGGTCCGCGTGGGCCCGTCGACTCGATGATCGACTAGCTTCACAGCAGAACCGCAGGTCACAGCATGATCGGCCGTCGCCCCCTAGCGGGCGACGGCCGATCGTGTTTAGGTGCAGCTGACCGAGTTCTCATGGACTCCTTATTGACAGTCGGCTCACGGGGGAGTGGTTCCGCATGCCCGGTGGCGGGTTCTGCAAGTTGCCGGGAGGCAGTGTCGTGGTGGCGATAGGACTGCCCAGTCCGGCCGGCGACGGCGCCACGGTGCGCTTCCTCGTCCACGCCGCGAACCGCGCCCGCGCCCTGACCAGGCTGCGAAACCTGGGCCTGCGGTCGGTTTATCTGCGGGGGAACGCCGAGCCGCCCACCGGCGACGAGATCACCGCCGTCCTCCACCACCCGGACGGCCTGCTGTGGCGGTCCACGCCGGGCGCCGCCCAGGAGCTGTGGCACCCCGCCAGGGCGCTGCCGAAGGCCCCGGCGGCCTGAGCCGGGGCCCAGGGCCCGGGGACGCGCCGGTCGGGGTCAGGCGACGACCGGCTCGCCGGTGAGCTCGACGCCCGCCTCGCGGAGCTCGGCGAGCGCCCGGTCGGTGGTCTCGCGGGCGACGCCCGCCGTGAGGTCGAGCAGGACCCGGGTGCGGAAGCCCTCGCGGGCCGCGTCCAGGGCGGTGGCCCGCACGCAGTGGTCGGTGGCGATGCCGACCACGTCGACCTCGGTCACCTCCCGCTCGCGCAGCCACCCGGCCAGCGTCCCGCCGTTCTCGTCCCGCCCCTCGAAGCCGCTGTACGCGGCCTCGTAGGCGCCCTTGTCGAAGACGGCCTGCACCGCGCCGCCGGCGACCGCCGGGGCGAAGTTCGGGTGGAAGCCGACGCCCTCCGTGCCGGCCACGCAGTGCCGCGGCCAGGAGGTGACGTAGTCCGGCGCCTCGCCGGCCGGGGCGAAGTGCGCGCCCGGGTCGATGTGGTGGTCGCGGGTGGCGACGACGTGCCGGTAGACGCCGCCCGCCGCCTCGCCCACCAGCTCGGTGATGGCGGCGGCGACGTCCGCGCCGCCCGTCACCGCGAGGCTGCCGCCCTCGCAGAAGTCGTTCTGTACGTCCACGACGATCAATGCGCGGTGCATGGCGGGTGTCCTCGGGTGGTCGGGGCGGTGGGGGTGCGGCTCTGGGTGGTGCTCGGACTTCGTGTTCGGAGCTCGTGTTCGGAGCTCGTGTTCGGAGCTCGTGCTCTGAGGCGGGGCTCGGAGTGGGCCCGAGCCTAGAGACTTCCCCTCCGGTCCGGGAGGGGAAGCCCCGGGCTCTGGACGTATCTCCAGATGTACGCGTCCGGCTCGCCGGCCGCACGCGGCCGGCGGAGGCTACGCGTACTCGGTCGGCAGCACCGGCTCGCCGCGCGACAGCTGGATGGCCGACATCGGCAGCCCGGCACGGGCCGCGATGTGCCGGGCGCGGGCCGTCTCCAGCGGCTCCCTGGCGACCACCTCGCCGCCCTTGACCAGCTCGACCAGGAGCTGGTCGGCGGCGAGCGCGTCCGGGACCGGCCCGGTGCCGACGACCTCGGCCTCGGCGACCCCGTGGGCGTCCTTGCGGCGCGCGGCCCACTTGCGGCCGCCGATGGACGCCTTGCCGCCCAGGGACTTCTTGGCGACCGGCACGAGGGGCGCCTTGCGGTCGTCGGAAGAGGCGCGGGCGACCAGCTTGTAGACCATCGAGCAGGTCGGGTGGCCGCTGCCGGTGACCAGCTGGGTGCCGACGCCGTACGCGTCGACCGGCGCGGCGGCCAGCGAGGCGATGGCGTACTCGTCGAGGTCGGAGGTGACCACGATCTTGGTGTCCCGGGCGCCCAGCTCGTCCAGCTGCGCCCGCACCCGGTGGGCGACGAGCAGCAGGTCGCCGGAGTCGATGCGGACGGCTCCGAGCTCGGGGCCGGCGATCTCGACGGCGGTGCGGACCGCCTCGGCGACGTCGTAGGTGTCGACGAGGAGGGTGGTGCCCCGGCCCAGGCTGTCGACCTGGGCCCGGAAGGCGTCCCGCTCGGTGTCGTGCAGCAGGGTGAAGGCGTGCGCGGAGGTGCCGACGGTCGGGATGTTGTAGCGGAAGCCGGCGGCGAGGTCGGAGGTGGCCTCGAAGCCGCCGACGTAGGCGGCGCGGGAGGCGGCGACGGCGGCCAGCTCGTGGGTGCGGCGGGCGCCCATCTCGATGAGCCGCCGTCCGCCGGCGGCGGCCGACATGCGGGAGGCGGCCGCGGCGATGGCCGAGTCGTGGTTGAGGATCGAGAGGATGACCGTCTCCAGGAGCACGCACTCGGCGAAGGAGCCCTCGACGCGCAGCACGGGGGAGCCGGGGAAGTACACCTCGCCTTCGGGGTAGCCCCAGATGTCTCCGGAGAAGCGGTATCCGGCGAGCCACTTCAGGGTCGGCTCGTCGACGATTCCCCGCTCCCGCAGGAAGCCGAGGACGGCCGGGTCGAAGCGGAAGTTCTCGACGGCGTCCAGGACCCGGCCGACGCCCGCGAGGACGCCGTACCGCCGCCCCTCGGGCAGCCGCCGGGTGAACACCTCGAAGACGGAGTGCCGGTCGGCGGTGCCGGCCCTGAGGGCCGCCTGGAGCATGGTCAGCTCGTACTGGTCGGTGAAGAGCGCGGTCGACGGCACGTCCACCGGGAGCCCAAGGTCCGCAGCGTTCATGGGGATGATGCTAGCGCAGAAATCGTCAGTTTGACGAATACTCGGTCGAGGGGGTGTGGAGGGGGCGTCGCGGGGGTGCCGAAGGGGTGTCGGGGAGATGTCGCGGCAGGCCCGGAGGGTGCCCCGTTTGTGCGACAGGGGGTCCCGGGTGGCAGCATGGGGTAAGTGAGCATCGCGCCTATCGAGATCGAACGGACCGAATCGGCCGAGGAGGTCTCCGCGGTCGTCGAGCCCGACGTCCCCTGGGTCACCCTCGTGCACAACGACCCGGTGAACCTGATGAGCTATGTCAGTTACGTCTTCCAGGCGTACTTCGGCTACTCCAAGGACAAGGCGCACAAGCTGATGCTCGACGTGCACAACAAGGGCCGCGCGGTGGTCTCCAGCGGCACCCGCGAGGAGATGGAACGGGACGTGCAGGCGATGCACGGTTACGGACTGTGGGCCACGCTCTCCCAGGACCGCGGCTGATGGCCGGCCACTTCGAGGCCGTGCCCGGCGGCGGAGCGGCCGTCGCGCTCGACGAGGTCGAGGTCTCCATCCTGCGCTCCCTCACCGTCCAGCTCCTGGAGCTGATCGGCCCGGGCGACGAGCCCGGCGCGGACGCCGACCCGCTCGCCGCCCTCTTCGCCGAGGGCCCCACCGAGCCGCCCTCCGACCCCGCCCTGCGCCGGCTCTTCCCCGACGCGTACGGGGACGACACCGAGGAGCTGCGGGCGGCCGCGGCCGACTTCCGCCGCTACACCGAGAACGACCTGCGGGCCCGCAAGCGCGAGGACGCCCTCGCCGTGGTGCGCGCCCTGGACGGGATGGCGAGCGAGGGCCAGGAGGAGTCTGCGCTCCTGAAGCTGACCCCGGACGAGTCCCGCGCCTGGCTCGGCACCCTCAACGACCTGCGGCTCACCATCGCCACCCGCCTCGAGATCACCGAGGACGAGGAGAGCGAGCGGCTCTACCGGCTGCCGGACAGCGATCCGCGCAAGCCGATGGTGATGGCGTACCTCTGGCTGGGCGCCCTTCAGGAGTCATTGGTCGAGACGCTGATGTCCTGACGGACGGGCGTCACGAGGTGTTCGCTCAGCGGACGCTCAAATCCGGATAACGAACTCGTTATCCGGGCGGGCACCTCGCCCTCTTGAATTCCTTTTGTCCGTATTTTTTAGTGGCGTGCGCCACACCCGTCTCCGTCGATCACCCCCCACCCCGTGATAAATCTTCACGACCACTCGGGGACGCCACCCCTGTTCCCGAGGGCGCTTCGGCCGGCTGACCGCCGGTGGCACTCCATCCACATCCGGGGGGATCAGGACCTGATCCGCAGCAGACTCAGTCGCGCGGATCAGCATGGAGAAAGGCGCACCACCATGACCTCAGTGCGGGTCGACAAGCAGCACGACGGCAATGAGGCCGCGGACTCCGCCTCCGGCGAGGGTTACCACCGGGCACTCGGCGCCCGCCAGATCCAGATGATCGCGATCGGCGGCGCCATCGGCACCGGCCTCTTCCTCGGAGCGGGCAAGGGCATCTCCAAGGCGGGACCCAGCCTGATCCTCGCGTACGCCCTCGCGGGCCTCGTCATCTTCTTCATCATGCGGGCGCTCGGCGAGCTCCTCATGTACCGCCCCGTCTCCGGTTCCTTCTCGGAGTACGCGCGCGAGTTCATCGGCCCCTTCGCGGGCTTCGTGACCGGCTGGACGTACTGGCTCTTCTGGGTCGTCACCGGCATCACCGAAGTCACCGCGGCGGCCACCTACATGACCTATTGGTGGGACATCCCGCAGTGGCTGTCCGCCCTGGTCTTCACGATCATCCTGTACGGCGCCAACCTGATCTCCGTGAAGCTCTTCGGCGAGCTGGAGTTCTGGTTCTCCATGGTCAAGGTCACCGCCATCGTCGGCATGATCCTGATCTGCGCCGGCATCCTCACCCTCGGCTTCTCCGACGCCGGTGACACCGCCTCGATCACCCACCTGTGGGACCTCGGCGGCTTCTTCGCCGGGGAGAACGGCATCGGCTCCACCCTCATGACCCTCCAGATGGTCATGTTCGCCTTCCTCGCGGTCGAGCTGGTCGGCGTCACCGCCGGCGAGTCGAAGGACCCGAAGACCGTCCTGCCCAAGGCCATCAACACCGTGCCGTGGCGCATCGCCGTCTTCTACGTCGGCGCGCTGATCATGATCCTGTCGGTCGTGCCGTGGACCGAGTTCCAGCCGGGCGTCTCGCCGTTCGTCGCAGCCTTCGAGAAGATGGGCCTCGGCGTCGGCGCCGCGATCGTCAACTTCGTCGTCCTGACCGCGGCCCTGTCCTCCTGCAACTCGGGCATGTACTCCACCGGCCGCATGCTGCGCGACCTCGCGCTCAACGGCCAGGGCCCGAAGGTCTTCACCCGGCTCACCGAGAGCGGCACCCCGCTCGTCGGCACCACCTTCTCCGCCGCGCTGATGATGGTCGGCGTCTGGATCAACTACCAGTGGCCCGGCGAGGCGTTCAACTACGTCGTCTCCTTCGCCACCATCTCCGGCATGTGGGCCTGGATCATGATCCTGGTCTGCCAGATCCGCTACCGCCTCAAGGCCGACCGCGGCGAACTGCCCCAGTCCTCCTTCAAGGCCCCCGGCGGCATCTGGGCCAGCGTCTTCGCCCTCGCCTTCATCGGCCTGGTCGTCGTCACCATGGGCATGGACGCCGGCAACCGCGTCGCCCTCTACGGCGCCCCCGTCTGGGGCCTGCTGCTGGCCGTCTCCTACCTGGTGCTCAAGGCCCGCAACCCCGAGGGCGCCGCCTTCGCCAAGCGTTCCTGACCAGCGCCGTCCCGGCATCCGGGCCGCTCCGTACCACTCCTCGGTACGGGGCGGCCCGTCTGCTTATCCTGTCGGCATGCTGACCCTCACCCGAGACCTGTACGACCGGATCGTGGAACACGCCCGGGCGGACCACCCCGACGAGGCCTGCGGCGTGGTCGCGGGCCCGGTCGGCTCCGGCCGCCCCGAGCGGTTCATCCCGATGCTCAACGCGGCCCGCTCGCCCACCTTCTACGAGTTCGACTCCGCCGACCTCCTCAAGCTCTACCGCGAGATGGACGACCGGGACGAGGAGCCCGTGATCATCTACCACTCGCACACGGCGACCGAGGCGTACCCGTCCCGCACCGACATCACCTACGCCAACGAGCCCGGCGCCCACTACGTCCTGGTCTCCACGGCCGACACCGACGCCGCCGGCCCCTTCCAGTTCCGCTCGTACACGATCGTCGACGGCGTCGTGACGGAGGAGGAGGTCAAGGTCGTGGAGGCGTACGAGTAGGCCCGACGCGGGGCCTCCGCGCGGCTTCCGCGCGGCCCCTGCGCGGCTTCTGTCCGGCAGGCGGTCGGAAATCATCCACTATCTGAGATCACATTCCGGAACCCGGACCGGGAATCGATACGATGAGCCCATGGTTTCCCACGACGTGAGCGAAGAGACTCCGGGCACCCCGCTGCTCGTGGCGCGCCTGCACGTCGACCTGTGCCGTGTCGCCGGCGCGATCTGTACGTCCCGCGCCGCGCTCTGACCGACCGGCCGAGCGCACCCTCACCGTACGACCCCCCTCCGCGCGGGGGCCCCAGCAGCGCGCCCACCACGTCACGCAAGAGTCCTTCCGACAGGAGCCCACGCCCATGGCCATCGAGGTCCGCATCCCGACCATCCTCCGCACCTACACCGACGGCGAGAAGGCCGTCGAGGGCAGCGGGGCGACCCTCGCCGAGCTCTTCGCCGACCTGGAGACCCGCCACACCGGCATCGAGGCCCGCATCGTGGACGGCGGCAAGCTCCGCCGCTTCGTCAACGTCTACCTCAACGACGAGGACGTCCGCTTCCTGGACGGCATCGAGACCAAGCTGGCCGACGGCGACAGCGTCACGATCCTGCCGGCGGTCGCCGGCGGCATGGTCTGATCCGATGCGCTACGACTCCCCGCTGGCGGCGGTCGGCAACACGCCGCTCGTCCGCCTCCCCCGGCTCTCGCCCTCGGACTCCGTCCGCATCTGGGCGAAGCTGGAGGACCGCAACCCGACCGGCTCGGTCAAGGACCGCCCCGCGCTCCACATGATCGAGCAGGCGGAGAAGGACGGCCGGCTCACCCCCGGCTGCACCATCCTGGAGCCGACCAGCGGCAACACCGGCATCTCGCTGGCCATGGCCGCCAGGCTCAAGGGCTACCGCATCGTCTGCGTCATGCCCGAGAACACCAGCGAGGAGCGTCGGCAGCTGCTCGCCATGTGGGGCGCGGAGATCATCTCGTCCCCCGCGGCGGGCGGCTCCAACACGGCGGTGCGCGTCGCCAAGGAGCTCGCCGCGGAGAACCCGACCTGGGTGATGCTCTACCAGTACGGCAACCCGCACAACGCGGGCGCCCACTACGCCACCACGGGCCCGGAGATCCTCGCGGACCTCCCGTCCATCACCCACTTCGTGGCGGGCCTGGGCACGACCGGCACCCTCATGGGCGTCGGCCGCTACCTGCGCGAGCACAAGCCCGACGTCAAGATCGTCGCCGCGGAGCCCCGCTACGACGACCTCGTCTACGGCCTCCGCAACCTCGACGAGGGCTTCGTCCCCGAGCTGTACGACGCCTCCGTCCTCACCACCCGCTTCTCCGTCGGCTCCGCCGACGCCGTCACCCGCACCCGCGAACTCCTCCAGCAGGAGGGCATCTTCGCGGGCGTCTCCACCGGCGCGGCCCTCCACGCCGCGATCGGCGTGGGCAACAAGGCCGTCAAGGCCGGCGAGAGCGCCGACATCGCCTTCGTCGTCGCCGACGGCGGCTGGAAGTACCTCTCGACGGGCCTCTACACGGCGAAGACCACCGAGGAAGCCATCGCCACGGTCCAGGGCCAGCTCTGGGCGTAGTCCCGGTGCGGGCACACCGGACGGGCGCGCCGATCCGCGACCGCGCGCACGCGCCCCGAGGCCCCGCGCACCGCTAACGCGCAAGGTGGCGGACCTGGTCCCACACGACCGGGTCCGCCTCGCCCACCCGCCGCCGGAACTCCCCGAGCGGCACGTCCCGCAGCTCGTCCGTCTCCAGGAAACTGGCGCGCCCCCGCGCGTCCCCCACCGCCCCCGGCGGCAGCGCGATGACCCCGGGCCGCTCGTCGTGGTACTTGCTGGTGATCTTCGCGACGAGCGCGCGGTCCCCGCGTACGGACAGCACGAGACACGGCCGGTCCTTCGACCCCGGCCCGTCCTCGAAGGGCACCTCGGCCCACCAGAACTCCCGCGCCCGCGGCTCCCGCACGCCGGGCTCGCGCGCGGGCGGCCGGGTCCTCCCCGAAGGGCGCCCCGGCGGCCGGGTCCGCGCGGAGTTCCGCGTCCTGCCACCCGCGACCGCCACCACCAGCGCGATCACCACGACCGCGACCAGCGCGGGCCACCACGACGTGTCCATACCCCATGACGTTACCGGCGCCGACCGGGCCGCGCCGCCGCGCCCCGCCGTCCATCCGAACCGGTGACAGAGCCCGTGAGTTGCCCCACAACGGGACGCCACGAAGGAGCGACGGGCCCCCGTGCGCCTTACGCTCGTCTGACCGCACGGCCTCCCCTCCCCTCTTCTGCGTGCCTGACCGCACCCGTCCACGGAGGTTCACGCTCCTATGAAGCTCACCGTCGTCGGCTGCTCCGGGTCGTTCCCGTCCGCGGAATCGGCCTGTTCGAGCTACCTCGTCGAGGCCGACGGCTTCCGGCTGCTCCTCGACATGGGCAACGGCGCCCTCGGCGAGCTGCAGCGCCACATCGGCCTGTACGACCTGGACGCGATCTTCCTCAGCCATCTCCACGCGGACCACTGCATCGACATGTGCGGCTACTTCGTCGCCCGCTACTACCGCCACGAGGGCGGCCGCTGCGACGCCCTCCCGGTCTACGCCCCCGAGGGCGCCGAACAGCGCCTGACCACGGCGTACGCCGACACCCCCTCGCCGACGGCGATGAGCGAGGTCTTCGACTTCCGCACCCTGTCCACCGGCAGCTTCGAGCTGGGCCCCTTCACGATCCGCACCGCGAAGGTGTGCCACCCGGTGGAGGCGTACGGCATCCGCGTCGAGCACGAGGGCCGGGCCCTCGCGTACTCCGGCGACACCGGCGTCTGCGACGCCCTGCACGCGCTCGCCGACGGCGTGGACCTCTTCCTCTGCGAGGCCTCCTTCACCCACGGCAAGGAGGACATCCCGGAGCTCCACCTCAACGGCCGCGAGGCCGGCGCCCAGGCCGAGCGGGCCCGGGTGGGCCGCCTCGTCCTCACCCACATCCCGCCGTGGACGGACGGCGAGCGCAACCTCACGGACGCCCGCGAGGTGTACGACGGCCCGGCGGAGCTGGCGAAGGCGGGCGCGGTCTACGAGGTCTGAGGAGGCCGCCAGTCCGGGAGCCCGGCCGCCAGCGACTCCACGGTGGCCGTCGTCAGGGCCCCGGCCCCTCGCGACCTGGCCTCCTCCAGGAGCCGGGCGACCTCGTCGTAGCGACCGCAGGTCAGCGCCAGCAGCGCCTGGAGGTCATGGCTGCGCCCGGCAAGGCCCCGGTTGTCCGGCCGCTCGTGCCGGCTTCCCTCCGCGAGCCGGTCGAGCAGCTCCGAGCAGCGGCCGAGCAGACCGCTGAAATCGGCGAACGCCTGGTAGAACGACGCCTCCAGGAGACGCCCCCCGGCGCGCAGGAGAGGGACGAGCTCCGCGAGCTCGCGCCCTCCGCCGAAGCCCAGCGCCAGCTCGCACTGGAGGACCAGACCGTCGGCCCGCCGCTCGGTGGCGTAGTCGGACCCCGGCACCGCGTCGTACAGGGCGCGCGCCTCCTGGAGGCGCAGGAACAGCGCGTGGGACTCCTCGGCGTCGGGCTGCCGCCCCACGATGCCGTCGCGCACCGCGTAGAAGTGCCACTTCGGATTCCACGGCTCCTGCGCCAGGCACAGCCCGACGAGGCGGGCGTACCGTTCCCCCTTGCCCCGGCGCGCGATCACCTCCGGCTCGTAGCCGGTGTGGTGGAAGGTCACGTCCACCTCCACGTACGGCGGCTGGACACCCCGCGCGTCGTAGGGGCGCTCGTGGACGCGGCCCATGAACCGCAGTGCCGTGCCGGAGCGGAGGATCCGCCGGGTGTTCGTGTGGCACTCCCCGCTCGTGTCGAGGACGCGGGGGGACACCACGAAGTCGGCCTCGGGCAGGACGTGGTCCAGGGCCGCGAGGACGGACCGCAGCCGGCTCCGGCTCTCCGGCGACAGCGTCTCGTCCGCGTCGACGTACGCGACCCAGCCGCCCGGCCCGACCCGTTCGAACGCCGCGTTGCGCTGGGCGGCGAAGTCGTCGGACCACGCCCGGACGAGGTGCTCCACGTGCGGGACGGCGGCCTCGGCGGCGCGCAGCGTCCCGTCGTCGGACTCGGCGTCGATCAGCAGCAGCCGCTCGCAGTCCTCCGTCAGGGCGCGCAGGCACGCGCCGATGGTCCGCTCCTCGTCGCGGGTGAGGACGACCGCGGTCACGGTGGCCGCGTCGTCCGGGCGGTAGGCGGCGGCGAGTTCGGCGTACGAGACCGCCGGGACGGACCGTGCGAGCAGGTCCGGCGCGACCCCGCGGACGAGCCGCAGATCCCGGCCGAGCGCGGTCGGCCGGCCGGAGTCCTCGGCCCAGGCCGCGTCGAGGACGTCGGAGAGGTTCACACGGGTTCCTTCGTGAGGGCGGGGTCGGGAGCGCCGTCCAGGCGCAGGGTCAGGTCGCACCGCAGGGCGTCGACCTCGCGGTGCGCCACCAGGATCCGGGTGGCCCCGGTCCGCGCCAGGGAGTCCCAGACGCGGACGAAGGTGTCCTGGTCGATGCCGCTGAAGCTCTCGTCGAACAGGAAGACATCCGGGCGGATCAGGACCGCGCGGGCCAGGGCGAGCCGCTGCAGCTGCCCCCGCGACAGCAGGGTCCCGTCCTCCCGCAGCACCTCCTCGTAGCCCTGGTCGAGGGAGTCCACGACGGAGGTCGCCCCGGCCAGCGCGCACGCCCGGTCGACCTCGTCCCGGGAGTAGGAGGCTCCCAGCGTCAGGTTCTCCCGGACGGTGGCGTTGACGATCAGCGGGACCTCGGGCAGGTAGAGGACCTTCCGGGGGAGCGCCCCGGGATCCAGGCGGTCCAGGGGCACGCCGCCGACGAGGACCGTCCCGGCGTCGGGCGTGTGCAGACCGGCCAGGAGTTTCAGCAGGGTGCTCTTGCCCGAGGCGTTGGCGCCCGCCAGGTGCACCGCGCTTCCGGCGGGGACGGAGAGGGAGACGTTCTCCAGGACGCGGCGCGCCGTTCCCGGGTACGCGAAGGTGAGGCCCCGTGCCGCGAGGTCGGTGTCCGGCCGGTGCCGGGGGTCCGCCGGGCCCGGGTCGGCGGCGGGGGACGAGCCGGCCGCGGTGGACGGGACGGCGGAGCGGTCGCGCTGCGTCATGACGTCGCGGTAGCGGCCGATCGCGGCGGAGCTGCGCTGGAGGGTGGTCTGCAGGGTGGAGATGTTCACCAGCGAGGTGAGGAAGTATCCGGACAGCGAGATGAAGCTCAGCACGTGCCCCAGGGAGATCCGGCCGCTGTGCGCCTGGACGAGTCCCACCCAGGTCACGATGACGGCGAAGCAGCCGTGGGTCACCAGCCGGATCGTGGCGGCGAGGTTGTCGAGGCGGCCGAGCCTCGTCTCGGCCTCGATGCGCCGGGCCAGGGTGTGGGAGATCCGCCGGGCCGCGAAGTCACGCCCGCCGTGCGAGAAGACCACCTCGTGGTGATCGAGGACGTTGATCAGCTCGGATTTGAGCGTGGCGTCCCGCTGCAGCGATTCCTCGGACGCCTCGCGAATGCCCCGGTAAAGAAACCACGAGGCGACGACGGTGATGAAGGCGGAACTCAGGAGTATCCCGAAGAGGGGTAGGCTCGACCAGGCGAGATAGCCGCCCACGAGGAAGACGACGGCCACGTCCACGGATACGCCGATCGTGGTGGACGTCAGCAGCGTCTGTATGCCCTGGATGTCATCGAGCCGACTCGCGAGATCTCCGGTCCGGCGCCCGGAAAAGAATCTGGCCGGCAGGCTCAGAAGCTTTTTCACGTATCGGTCGGAAAGATTTCTCTGAATGCGCTGCCCGAAACCCACGATGATGATTCCGCGCAGGTACTGGAGGGCTCCGGCGGCCAGCACCATTCCGACGAATGCCAGCGAGGTGAAGGTCAGGGTGCTGATTCTGTCGGACCGCAGGAACTTGTCCACGGAAACCTGGAGGTAGATGCTGCTGGAGATGGAGAGAGCGGCCACCAGGAGCGTCAGGGCGATGACCCCGGCGAGGGTCCGCCGGTTCTCGCGCAGCTCGCCGACGAAGACGCTCCGCCTCCAGGCCTGCGCGAGCCGCCCGCGCCGGCCGGCGCCGACCGGCGGGGTCTCGGAGACGAGGGCCTCGCCGGAGAAGGTGTCGGCGAGTTCCTCGGCGGAGACGGTCCTGGGACGGTGGAACCACGGGTCGCTGACGGCGAAGCCGCCGTCCGGCAGGGCCTCCTGGACGACGACGAAGTGTGCGAGGCCGTCATGCCTGGTCAGGACGATGACGGGACCGGCCAGCGCGACGGCCTGGCGCAGTTCGTCCACGCTCAGCCGGAACGCCTGGGAGGTGACGCCGTAGTCGTCGAGCACCTGCTGGAGCCGGAGCAGGCTCGCGCCGCCCTCGCCGAGTCCCACGGACTCCCGGAGGACCGCCGCGTCCACCTGGACCCCGTGCCGGCGCAGGACGGTGCGCACGCAGGCCGGTCCGCAGTCGGTGTCGCCCTCCTGGTACGTGTGGTAGGCCTGCCAATTCATCGTGCCCCCCTGGGATGCGGACCGGCGGCGCCGGGCCCCCGGGAGGGATTCCCGGGGGTAGGCGCCGCCGATTCTTTCCTGCTGTCGGAATCTCTGGTCAGGAGATTCCGGTCAGCGTGAACTGCTACCGGCACTCACGGTTGTAGATGGCCATGTAGTCCGAGTAGCCGCCGCCACAGCCGTAGCCGAGCATCGCGGCCTGGGCGTTGGCCCAGATCGCGGCGCACTGGGCCTTGGAGAGACGACCGCCGGAAACGGCGTCGCTCTCGCTGTCGGACATGGTCGTGAAGTTCATCTCGCGCAGCGTGGAGAGGCTCATGTGCTTCTCTTTCCTTGGTCGTGACGGGATATCGGTCGAGGCCCGTCGGAAACGTGCGCCGAAGTGTTCCCCCTCGGCTTCATTGGTCTAATCCTATGGACGATGCGTGACGTCTACACGATCTTGCGGGGAAGTTTGTCAGGTCGATCGGGAGCCCGGTCGGGAGAGAATCTCCAAATCCCTTCCGGGAAAAGGAAATCGGCCCCCGGGACCAGTGTCCCGGGGGCCGATTCCCATGCCGTCCGTGTCACGCCGCTTGCGTCACGTCGCTTGTGTCACGTCGCTTGTGTCGTGCCGCGCGGCGGAGGCTCACGCCTTGGTGAGGTCCTCGACCTCCTCCTCGGGCTCGCGGCCCGGGGTGGGGAGGTTGAACTTGGTGATGGCGAAGCGGAAGAGCACGTAGTAGACCGCCGCGAAGACGAGGCCGATCGGGATGATCATCCACGGCTTGGTCGCGAGGCCCCAGTTCAGGAAGTAGTCGATCGCGCCGGCCGAGAAGCTGAAGCCGTGGTGCACGCCGAGGGCCCAGGTGACGGCCATCGCGACCGCGGTGAGGATCGCGTGGATCGCGTAGAGCACCGGCGCGATGAACATGAACGCGAACTCGATCGGCTCGGTGATGCCGGTGACGAAGGAGGTCAGCGCCAGGGAGATCATCATGCCGCCGACGACCTTGCGGCGCTCCGGGCGGGCGCAGTGCGTGATGGCGAGCGCGGCGGCCGGGAGGGCGAACATCATGATCGGGAAGAAGCCCGACATGAACTGGCCGGCGGTGGGGTCACCGTGGAAGAAGCGCGGCAGGTCGCCGTGCCAGACGGCACCGGCGGAGTCCTTGAAGGAGCCGATCTCCTGCCAGGCGACCGTGTTGACGAACTGGTGCATGCCGATCGGCAGCAGGCCGCGGTTGACGACACCGAAGATGCCCGCGCCGACGGCGCCCAGGCTGGTCATCCACTCGCCGAAGTTGGTGATGACGTTGCCGACCGGCTCCCAGACCAGGCCGAAGAAGACACCCATGATCGTGCCGACGAAGGCCATGATGATGGGGACGAGGCGGCGGCCGTTGAAGAAGCCGAGCCAGTCGACCAGCTTGGTGCGGTGGTAGCGCTGCCAGATCACGGCCGCCAGCAGACCCATGACGATGCCGCCGAGGACCTTGGGGTCGTTGTAGGTGGCGGCGACGTCCACGCCGCCGTTCTCGGTGGTGTTGACCACGCCCTCGGTCACGGGGAACGCGGTGAGGACGTTCTTGTAGACGAGGAAGCCGACGAGCGCGGCGAGGGCGGTGGAGCCGTCGGCCTTCTTGGCGAAGCCGATGGCGATGCCGACGCAGAAGAGCAGCGGCAGGTTGGCGAAGACCGCGTCGCCGGCGGTCGCGAAGACCTTCGCGACCTTGATCCAGCCGAGGCCGTCCTTGCCGAAGACGTCGTCCTGGCCGAGACGGAGCAGAATACCCGCGGCCGGCAGCACGGCGATCGGCAGCTGCAGGCTGCGACCGACCTTCTGCAGGCCCTGGAACAGGCCGGATCCGCGCTTCTTCGCGGGAGCGGCGGCCTGGGCGGTGGCCGTACTCATCAACTTCCTCCAGTAGGCAAGGCGCCGCCAGAGGACAGTGATACGGGGGGACGGCGGCGTCTCGTGGAACGCGGTGGTCTGGACCGCGTGGTCTACACCAATGAGTGGTGTAGACCAGTTTTAGCACGTGAGACTTAGATAAGGAACCTGCGAATTTTTGACGTGCGGGCATAGTGATGAAGGCGTGACAAAAGGCCCCTGGACCACGGGGTCCAGGGGCCTTCCACGGCTCCCGTCAGGGGTTCGAAAGCCCCGAAACGGACAGATCTACTTCACGTTGTCCTGCTCCAGCTGCTCCTGGAGCTCCTCGGGCTCGCGGCCCGGGGTCGGGAGGTCGAACTTGGTGATCGCGAAGCGGAAGATCACGTAGTACACCACCGCGAAGCCCAGGCCGATCGGGATGATCAACCACGGCTTGGTCGCCAGGTTCCAGTTGATGACGTAGTCGATCAGGCCCGCCGAGAAGCTGAAGCCGTCCTTCACGCCCAGGGCCCACGTCACGCCCATCGACACGCCCGTCAGCACCGCGTGGATGCCGTACAGCACCGGGGCGATGAAGAGGAACGAGTACTCCAGCGGCTCCGTGATGCCCGTGACGAACGAGGTCAGCGCCACCGACAGCATCAGGCCGCCGACCTCCTTGCGGCGGTTCGGACGCGCGCAGTGCGTGATCGCCAGGGCCGCGGCCGGCAGGGCGAACATCATGATCGGGAAGAAGCCCGTCAGGAACTGGCCGGCCTCCGGGTCGCCCGCGAGGAACATGCTGATGTCGCCGTGGACCACCGTGCCGTCCGGCTTCGTGTACGAACCGAACTGGAACCAGATGGGCACGTTCAGGAACTGGTGCAGGCCGATCACCAGCAGGGCGCGGTTCGCCACGCCGAAGATGCCCGAACCCCAGGAGCCGAGTCCGACCAGCCAGTCGCTGAAGCTCTCCAGCGCGTCGCCGATCGGCGGCCAGATCCACAGACAGAGCGCGGCGAAGAGGATGCCGACGAAGGACATGATGATCGGGACGAGCCGGCGCCCGTTGAAGAAGCCCAGCCAGTCGACCAGCTTCGTGCGGTGGTACCGCTGCCACAGATAGGCGGTCAGCAGGCCCATGATGATGCCGCCGAAGACGCCCGGGTTCTGGTACGTGTACCCCGCGAAGGAGTCGTCCGCGCCGAGGCAGCCGCCGCCGATGTCCGACGTCCCCGTCGGGCAGTCCTTCGGGAACTGGCGGAGCACCGTGTAGTAGACGAGGAAGCCGACCACCGCGGCGAGGGCGGTCGAACCGTCCGACTTCTTCGCCATGCCGATCGCGACGCCGATGCAGAACAGCAGCGGCAGGCCGAGACTGCCGTCGAGCAGCGCGCCGCCCGCGCCCGCCATCACCTTGGCGACGTTGTCCCAGCCGAGGCCGTCCGCGCCGAAGACGTCCGGCTGGCCCAGCCGGTTGATGATGCCCGCGGCGGGGAGCACGGCGATGGGCAGCTGCAGGCTGCGGCCCATCTTCTGCAGCCCCTGGAAGAAGCCTCCCCACGAGACCTTCCTGGAGCCGGCTGCTGCGCTGTCGGTACTCATCGGCGACCTCCCTGTCCCGGAACAACCCGGGGCCGCGTCTCGTTGCACACTGGTGTAGACCACTTGCGATAGGCTCCGGGAGCCCGCTGAGGACAGGCCGCCGGTGATCGTCATCATTCGGCAGAACGGCGGCACTCGCTCGCGAAGTTGGGCCAACCGTGGGTTACCGTGACAAAGCGGACCGTCGGTGCGCCGAGATTCGCGTATCCCGCGAACAGAGACGGACAGGGAGAAACACATGGCCAGCAAGGCTGAGAAGATCGTCGCCGGGCTCGGCGGCATCGACAACATCGAAGAGGTCGAGGGCTGCATCACCCGCCTGCGCACCGAGGTCGCCGACGCCAGCCTCGTCGACGACGCCGCCCTCAAGGCCGCCGGCGCCCACGGCGTCGTGAAGATGGGCACCGCCATCCAGGTCGTCATCGGCACCGACGCGGACCCGATCGCCGCCGAGATCGAAGACATGATGTGAGCAGCTGACACCAGCTGACGAGGGCCCGTTCCGGCAGGGGAACGGGCCCTCGTGCGTACCCCGGGACCGGTCGGCCCCTCCCCTCCATGGGGCTAGGCTCGTCCCATGTCTCGCATCGACGGCCGTACCCCCGAACAGCTCCGCCCCGTCACCATCGAACGCGGCTGGAGCAAGCACGCCGAGGGCTCCGTCCTCATCTCCTTCGGCGACACCAAGGTCTTCTGCACCGCCTCCGTCACCGAGGGCGTCCCCCGCTGGCGCAAGGGCAGCGGCGAGGGCTGGGTCACCGGCGAGTACTCCATGCTCCCCCGCTCCACCAACACCCGCGGCGACCGCGAGTCCGTCCGCGGCAAGATCGGCGGCCGGACCCACGAGATCTCCCGCCTCATCGGCCGCTCGCTGCGCGCCGTCATCGACTACAAGGCGCTCGGCGAGAACACCATCGTCCTCGACTGCGACGTCCTCCAGGCCGACGGCGGCACCCGCACCGCCGCCATCACCGGCGCGTACGTCGCCCTCGCCGACGCCGTCGCCTGGGCGCAGAACAAGAAGCTGGTGAAGCCCGGCCGCAAGCCCCTCACCGGCACGGTCTCCGCGGTCTCCGTCGGCATCGTCGGCGGCGTCCCGCTCCTCGACCTCTGCTACGAGGAGGACGTCCGCGCCGACACCGACATGAACGTCGTCTGCACCGGCGACGGCCGCTTCGTCGAGGTCCAGGGCACCGCCGAGGCCGAGCCCTTCGACCGCGCGGAGCTCAACGCCCTCCTCGACCTGGCCGCCGGCGGCTGCGCCGACCTGGCCGACCTCCAGCGCAAGGCGCTCGACGCCACGCTCTGACGCCACCCTCTGAGGAACTCCCCGCCCCCGAGCTGCGTCCTTTACGGCAAGGGGTGCACGGCCGTACCGTGCGCCCCGTCGATATGTACGCAGCCTGGGGAGGACCCGAACAGTGAAGCGCCGCCGCACCCTAGCCCTCGCCGTCGCCACGGCGGCAGCAGTCGCCACCGTCCTGACGGGCTGCGGAGCCCTCGACAAGGCGATGGACTGCGTGAAGACCGCCGACGCGATAGCCACCTCGGTCGGCAAGCTCCAGCAGGCCGTCTCCAACGCCTCCAACGACGTGACGCAGATCGAGGAGTCCCTGAACTCCATCTCCACGGAGCTCGGCAACCTCAAGAACACCACGGACAACGCCGACCTCTCCAAGGCGGTCGACGACCTGACCAAGGGCGTCGAGACGGTCCGCACGGCGGTCAAGGACGGCGACACGACCCCCGACATCACCCCGATCACGGACGCGGCCGGCGAGATCGGCAAGGTCTGCACCCCGTAGATACTGGGGGCATGACCGGACAGCGCCTGATCCTCGCCACCCGCAACGCGGGCAAGATCACCGAACTCCACGCGATCCTCGCCGACGCGGGCCTCGACCTCGAACTCGTCGGCGCGGACGCGTACCCCGAGATCCCCGACGTGAAGGAGACGGGCGTCACCTTCGCGGAGAACGCCCTCCTCAAGGCCCACGCCCTGGCCCAGGCGACGGGCCTCCCGGCGGTCGCCGACGACTCCGGCCTCTGCGTGGACGTCCTGAACGGCGCCCCCGGCATCTTCTCCGCCCGCTGGTCCGGCACCCACGGCGACGACAAGGCCAACCTGGACCTGCTCCTCGCCCAGCTCTCCGACATCGCGGAGGAGCACCGAGGAGCCCACTTCGCCTGCGCCGCCGCCCTGGCCCTCCCCGACGGCACGGAACGCGTCGTCGAAGGCCGCCTGGAAGGCACCCTCCGCCACGCCCCGACGGGCACCAACGGCTTCGGCTACGACCCCATCCTCCAGCCGGCCGGCCACGACGTGACCTGCGCGGAACTGACCCCGGCGGAGAAGAACGCGATCAGCCACAGGGGCAAGGCGTTCCGCGCCCTCGCGCCGGTGGTGCGGGAGCTGCTGGGCTGAGCGAGACACGACGAAGGCCCCGCTCCGATCTACCTGAGCGGGGCCTTCGTTTTGAAGGTTTGTGCGGCCTGAGGGATTCGAACCCTCACGGGATTACTCCCATCGCACCCTAAATGCGAGGCGTCTGCCGTTCCGCCAAGGCCGCCAGCCGCCTGCCATCGTAGCGGTAGGCGAAGGGTTGGGGGCGCGGGCGCCTAAAACGACCGGCGACGCTTACCTCCTCGGCACCAGGTGCTGGTGACCGCGTGGCAGTTGGGGCACAACAGCCGCAGGTTCTCGCGCCGATCGTCGCTCCGGTCTCCGTTGATGTGGTCGAGCTCCAGGGTCATCGGCTTGCCGTGCCATCGCGCGTCGACGCCGCAACTGGCGCACTGTTCGGGCACCCCGGCCTCCAGTAGGGCGCGGCGCAGCGTCCGGGTGCCGGTGCGGCGCCCGCTGTCTCGGCGTACCAGAATCTCGTGCGGCTGCTTGGCGGTCGGGCTCCGTTTGCCGCGCTGGTGCGACTGTCCCAGAAAGTGCGCGGTCGACAGACCGTCGTCTGCGATCCAACCTTTCAGGTTGGCGCGCTGCGATTGGTTGTCCTTCCGCCCCAGGTGACGCAGGGTCTCCCGGAGCGAACAGGACGAGGCGACCGCGTCTCGTAGCTCGGCCACACTTGGCCGAGGCCCTCGACCGAAGGGCGGGAAGTGTGAGACGTCGATCCCGAAGTGGGTGAAGCGCCGCAGCAGATACCGGGACAGGTGGCCGGACGGCTCCGCTCCGAGGAAGGCCATCACCGCGTCGATGTCTCGGTAGCGGGCCGCGGTCTCGGCCAGGCGCTGGCGTGTGTACCGCCTGTCATCCGCTGTCACCTGGCACGCCCCTTCCCGCGCCCGCGATAGTTGTCCGTGGCGGAGTGACAGTTCGGGCAGAGGAGCCGCAGGTTCTCGGGCCGGTTGTCACGCCAGTTGCCATCCATGTGGTCGACCTCCAGCGGCAGGGGCCGGCCGAGCCAGGTCGCCCCGACATCGCACAGGGCGCACTCCTCCTTGACGCCGGTCTCCAGAAGCGCGCTTTTCAGGCGGCTGCTCCGGACGCGCCGGGGATGCGGTGCGTCGTTCAGGACAAGAACCTCCTCCGGGGCCCGACGCCGCTGGTTGTGCCTCATACGCTCGGTCCACGTAGGCGGCGTGAAGTGCGTGGTGTCGATCCCGTACGCCTTGATCCGGCGGCTGATGTGCGCGTGCTGACCGCCGACCAGGTCCACCCCCAGCCTGCGGAGCACGTCCCACACACTGCTGGACGCCGCCACTACCTCCGCCAGCACTTCCCGCGTCCACCGCACCCCCTCCCGCTCGAAGTGCGAGGTGTCCACGCCCAGCTTCCGCATCCGTGCGGACACGTACGCCCGCGACCCGCTCTTCGGGTCCACCCCCAGCCGCTCCAGCGCCTCCGTCAGCGTCCGCGCCCCTCGCGCCGCCGACTCCAGTCGGTCCTTCGTGTACGGACTCGTCCCCATCGGAACGGACCCCCCTCCCCAGTGCGAATCTCGTACGTATCAACGAGCCGAATATCGGACGGTTACGCCGATCGTGCGCGGAATGCGAACGGGCCCGCGCCCTCGTCGTGAGGGTGCGGGCCCGTCGCGGAGGCCTGGTGGGGCTCAGATGCCCAGGTCTCGGATGATCTTGGCTACGTGGCCCGTGGCCTTGACGTTGTAGAAGGCGTGTTCGATCTTGCCTTCCTCGTCGACGACGACCGTGGAGCGGATGACGCCCGTGACGACCTTGCCGTAGAGCTTCTTCTCGCCGAAGGCGCCGTAGGACTCCAGGACCTCCTTGGAGGGGTCGCCCACCAGGGTGACCTTGAGGTTCTCCTTCTCGCGGAACTTCGCGAGCTTCTCCGGCTTGTCGGGGGAGACGCCGATGACGTCGTAGCCGGCGGCGGCCAGGACGTCGAGGTTGTCGGTGAAGTCGCAGGCCTGCTTGGTGCAGCCGGGGGTGAGCGCGGCCGGGTAGAAGTAGACGATGACCTTGCGGCCCTTGTGGTCCGCGAGGGAGACCTCGTTGCCGTCCGCGTCCGGCAGGGTGAAGGCGGGGGCGGTGTCGCCGGGCTGCAGTCGCTCGCTCATGGCTCGCTCTCCTCGGGGGGTGTGCGCGTACGCGATGAGCCTAATGGGGGTCGGGGACAGCCTCCCGGCGGCGGAACTGACAGACTGTCCACCAACGACCGGAATACGACTACGGAGGCAGCGCGGTGTCGGACGCCAGGACCCCTGCGCAGATCGAGGCGGACATCGTCCGCCGGCGCGAGCAGCTCGCCGTCACGCTCGACGAGATCGGCATTCGGATGCACCCGAAGACGATCATCGGGGACGCCAAGGCCAGGGTCGCCTCGACCGTGGACGAGACCGCCGGACGGGCGTTCGTCGCCGTGAACCGTGTCGTCTCCGATGTGAAGGCACGTTTCACCGACGAGGAGGGCGCGCCCCGCCTGGAGCGGGTCGTCCCGGCCGCCCTCGTGGCCGTCGCCGTCGTCGGGCTGCTGCTGGGCTCGTCCCGGAAGCACAAGGGCTGAGCCGGGCCGGTAGGTTCGTTCCCGTGAGCGAGAACACCCACGACAAGCTGCCCATCCGGATGCTCCACGACCGGGTCCTGGTCCGCACCGACTCCCCGGAGGGGGAGCGGCGCTCCGGCGGCGGGATCCTGATCCCGGCGACCGCCGCGGTCGGCCGCCGCCTGGCCTGGGCCGAGGTGGTCGCGGTCGGGCAGAACGTCCGGACCGTCGAGATCGGCGACCGGGTGCTGTACGACCCCGAGGACCGGGCCGAGGTGGAGGTGCGGGGCGTCGCCTACGTATTGATGCGGGAGCGGGATCTGCACGCGGTGGCGGCGGACCGGTTCCAGAGCTCGGACTCGACGGGGCTGTACCTGTAGGACGTTTCGCGCGAAGGCCCTGGTGACCGGTGTCACCAGGGCCTTTGCCCGTTTTTTGCTAGGCTGGAGCCACCCCGACGAGACGCGCCGTACCGGGTCATCGGAAAAGACGACGCACCTTTTCTGTTCCGTCTCGCGGAGGTGTCTCGTCATGGCCTGGGTTCTTCTCGTCGTCGCCGGTCTGCTCGAAGTCGGCTGGTCGATCGGGATGAAGTACACCGAGGGCTTCACCCGTCTCTGGCCCAGCGTCTTCACCGCGGCCGGGATCGTCGCTTCGATGGTGCTGCTGTCGCAGGCCGCGAAGACCCTCCCCATCGGTACCGCCTACGGCGTCTGGGTCGGCATCGGCGCGGCCGGTGCGGCGGTGCTCGGCATGGTGGTGCTCGGCGAGCCGGCGACCGCCGCCCGGATCTTCTTCGTCGTCCTGCTGCTCGTCGCCGTGGTCGGACTGAAGGCGACCTCGGGGCACTAACGGTCCTGTCCGCGGGGCTTCACGGGCTTCGCGGGCCGCACGGGCCGTTCGGGCTTCGCCGGTCCCGGGCCCGCCTCGCCCGTCTCGTACCAGTCCTCCTCCTCCGTACCGTCCCCGGGGACGTCCGGCGTCGGCGGTACCTCGGGGAGCTCGGCGCCCGGCATCAGCCGCAGGTCGAAGTCGCGTACGGGGGTGTCCGCGAGGGCCTCTCGGGTGAAGCGGGCCCAGATCTCGGCCGGCGGGCCGCCGCCGTTGACCCGCGGCAGGCCGAGCGCGCCGTACAGCGGCTCCTGGCGGCCCGACTCGGGGTCCTGGCCCATCAGCGCGACGACGGTGGCGAGTTCGGGGGTGTAGCCGGCGAACCACGCCGCCTTGTCGTCCTCCGCCGTGCCCGTCTTGCCGGCCGCCGGGCGTCCGGCGGCCTGCGCGGCCGTGCCCGTACCGGACTCGACGACGCCCCGCAGCACGGCGGTCGTCGTGTCGGCGGCCTCGCGCCCCACGGCCTGCCGGGGTTCGCCGGCGGGCAGCGGCAGCGGCTCCCCGTCCCGGGAGACCGCCGCGACCAGGGTGTGGTCGCCGCGCCGGCCGTGCGCGGCGAGCGTCGCGTACGCCTGGGCCATGTCGAGGACGCTGGCGGTGGCCGGGCCGAGCGCGATGGAGGGGGAGGCGGTGAGGTCGGGGGTGGTGGCCGGCAGGCCGAGGGCGACGGCGGTGCGGCGCACGTGCGCGGGGCCGACGTCGACGGCCATCTGGGCGTAGACGGCGTTCACGGAGAGGTCGGTGGCGGCGGTCACGGGGATCTCGCCGTAGCTCTCGCCGTCCTCGTTGGCGGGGTCGTACGGCGCCCCGGGCCACCCCTCGACGGGCCGCCGGTCGGTGCCGTCGTAGACGGTGTACGGGGTGATCGGCTCGCCGTACTGCGTCTGCGCGCCGCTCTGCACGGCGGCGGTGAAGACGAACGGCTTGAACGTGGAGCCGACCTGGTAGTCGCGGCGGGTGGCGTTGTTGACGTACTGCTGGGTGTAGTCGACGCCGCCGTAGAGGGCGACGACGCGGCCGGTGGCCGGTTCGACGGCGGCGGCCCCGGCCCGTACGTACCGGTCGGCGGGGTTCGCGGCCGGGTCGAGGCGGTGGGTGACCCGGTCCTCGACGGCGCGGACGAGCGCGGCCTGCCGTTCGGGGTCGAGGGTGGTGACGATCCGGAAGCCGCCGCCGGCGAGGGTCTTCTCGTCGACGATCCCGCGGCCGGTGAGGTACTCCTCGACGGCCTGCACGAGGTAGCCGCGCTGGCCGGAGAGGCCGGTGGCGGGGCGGGCGGTCCGCGGGTCGGGGAAGCGGAGGGCGGCGCGCTCGGCGGCGGTGAGCCAGCCCTCCTTGACCATGCCGTCGAGGACGTATCCCCAGCGGGCGAGGACGGCGGGGCGGTTCTCGGGGTGGGTGGTGACGTCGTAGGCGCTGGGGGCCTTGAGGAGGGCGGCGAGGTAGGCGCCCTCGGCGGTGCCGAGGCGGGCGGCGTCCTTGCCGTAGTAGGCGTGCGCGGCGGCCTGGATCCCGTAGGCGTTGCGGCCGAAGTAGCTGGTGTTGAGGTAGCCCTGGAGGATCTCGTCCTTGGTCTTCTCGCGCTCCAGTTTGATCGCGATGAAGAACTCCTTGGCCTTGCGGGTCAGGGTCTGCTCCTGGCCCAGGTAGTAGTTCTTCACGTACTGCTGGGTGATGGTGGAGCCGGACTGGCGGCCCTTTCCGGTGACCGTGTTCCAGGCCGCCCGGACCATCGCCTTGGGGTCGACCGCGCGCGAGGTGTGGAAGTCGCGGTCCTCGGCGGCGAGGACGGCCTGCCGGACGGTCGGCGGGATCCGGTCGAGGCGCACGTTCTCCCGGTTCACCTCGCCGTCGCGGGCGAGGACGGTGCCGTCGCGGTACAGGTACAGGTTGGACTGGGCGACGGCGGCGGCGTTGGCGGCCGGGATGGACACCAGCAGGTACCCGGCGGTGAAGGCTCCGGCGAGGAGCAGTCCGCCGAGCAGGAACAGCCAGGCGGTGGCGCGCAGGAGACGGCGGGGGAGCGAGGCGCGGGGGCGCGCGCCGGCGCGCGGGGCGGGGAGGGTGGGGTCCCTCGGTGCCCAGCCCGGATCGTCCGGTGGCGGCGCGGCGGGCGAGGCGGAACGCACAGAAGGGGACATGGCACCACATAGTGCACATAAAGCGGGCGAAACTCCCGAAGGTGGGGGGTGGGGGAGCGGAAATCGCCGGGAAAACCGCTCGCGGCGGGGTGCGGGGGGCCACTAGGGTCGTGCGCTTCGTCCTCTTTCGATCTTTGACGCCCCCCCCATACCTGCATCCCCGAATCCCTGATCCCCCTCACCGGAAGGGACAGCTCCATGCTGCGGCTGTACGCGACCGTGGCCGCGGGTGGCTTCCGGCGGTACGCCACCTACCGGGTGGCCACGCTGGCAGGCCTCTTCACCAACACGGTCTTCGGTTTCGTCTTCTCGTACACCTACATCGCCCTGTGGGCCGAACGGCCCGCGCTCGGCGGCTACTCCATGGCCGACGCCCTCGCCTACGTCTGGATCGGCCAGGCCCTCATCACCGTCTGCGGCATGATGGGCGGCGGCTTCGAGGACGAGCTGATCGAACGGATCAGGACCGGCGACATCGCCGTCGACCTCTACCGCCCCGCCGACCTCCAGGGCTGGTGGTGCGCGGCCAACGCGGGCCGCGCCGCCTACCAGTTGCTCGGCCGCGGCGCCGTCCCGCTGCTGATCGGCGCGTTCGCCTTCGGGTTCACCCTTCCGGCCGATCCGGCCGGCTGGGCCGCCTTCCTGCTCGCGGTGGCCCTCGGCTCGCTCGTGTCGTTCGCGCTCTGGTACCTCGTGGCGATGAGCGCGTTCTGGCTGCTCGACGGGCAGGGCGTGGTCCAGGTGGCCTGGCTGACCGGCCTCTTCTTCTCCGGGATGCTGCTCCCGCTGAACGTCTTCCCCGGCACGCTCGGCGAGGTGGCCCGCGCGCTGCCGTGGGCGGCCCTGCTCCAGGTCCCGGCGGACGTCTACCTCGGCCGGTACGGGGACGGCTGGGGCCTCGTCCGCGCGTACGGCTTCCAGCTCGGCTGGCTCGCGCTGCTCCTTGCGGCGGGCCGGGCGGCGCAGGCGGCGGCGACCCGGAAGGTGGTGGTCCAGGGTGGCTGAGCCGCTCCGTACGGACGACGTCCACGGCTCCGGCGACGTCCACGGCTCCGGCGAGTCGTACGGCTCCGGCGACGTCCACGGCTCCGGCGAGTCGTACGGCTCCGGCGCGGGGGAGGTCCTGCGCACGTACCGCCTGGTCGCCGCCATGTGGATCCGGTCCACGATGACGTACCGGACCTCCTTCGCCCTGACCCTCGTGACGTCCTTCTGCGTCACCTTCTTCGACTTCGTCGTGATCCTGCTGATGTTCGGTCAGGTCCGGGGCCTCGGCGGCTTCTCCTTCGCGGAGGTCGCCTTCCTGTACGGCACCACCGGCACCGCCTTCGGCCTCGCCGACCTCACGCTGGGCTCGCTGCAGCGGATGGGGCGCCGGATCAGGGACGGCTCGCTCGATGTGTTCCTGCTGCGGCCGGTGCCGCTGCTCGCGCAGGTCGCGGCGGACAAGTTCGCGCTGCGGCGGCTCGGCCGGGTGCTCCAGGGGCTGATGGTGCTGGTGTGGAGCCTGGTGCTGCTGCGCGACGAGGTGGCGTGGACCTGGGGGAAGGCCGCGATGGTGCCCGCGATGGTGGTCTGCGGGGCGGTGATCTTCATGGCGGTGATGGTGCTCGGCGCGTCCGCGCTGTTCTGGCTCCAGGACGCCGCCGAGGTCACCAACTCGTTCACGTACGGCGGGAACACGCTGCTCCAGTACCCGCCGACGGTCTTCGCGCAGGACCTCGTGAAGGGCGTGGTGTTCGTGGTCCCGCTGGCCTTCGTGAACTGGCTGCCCGCCCTGTACGTCCTCGGGCGCCCCGCCCCGGCCGGGGTGCCGTCCTGGGCGGCCTTCGCCTCCCCGCTCGTCGCCCTGGTCTGCTGCGCGGTCGCGGGCCTCGCGTGGCGGGCGGGCGTCCGCTCGTACCGATCGACAGGAAGCTGAGGACCCGCCATGGGAGTACCGCTGATCGAACTGGACGGCCTGGAGAAGACCTTCACCGTGCGCCGCAGGAGCGGCGTCCTCCGCCGCGAGAAGCGGGAGGTCCGGGCCGTCGACGGCATCTCCTTCACCGTGGACCGGGGCGAGATGGTCGGCTACATCGGCCCGAACGGCGCCGGGAAGTCCACCACCATCAAGATGCTCACCGGCATCCTCACCCCCAGCGGCGGCCGCCTCCGCGTCGCCGGCCTCGATCCGGCGCAGGACCGCACCCGCCTCGCCCGCCGCATCGGCGTGGTCTTCGGCCAGCGCACCACCCTCTGGTGGGACCTGCCGCTGCGGGACTCGTACCGCCTGGTCCACCGCATGTACCGGATCCCCGACGACCGCTACCGGGAGAACCTCGCCCGCTGCGTGGACCTCCTCGACCTCGGCGACCTCCTCGACGTCCCCGTACGCCAGCTCTCCCTCGGCCAGCGGATGCGCGGCGACATCGCCGCCGCGCTCCTCCACGACCCGGAGGTGCTGTACCTCGACGAGCCGACGATCGGCCTGGACGTCGTCTCGAAGTCCCGGGTGCGGGAGTTCCTCCGCGAACTGAACACGACGCGCGGCACTACCGTCCTCCTCACCACCCACGACCTCACCGACATCGAGCAGCTCTGCTCGCGGGTGATGGTCATCGACCACGGGCGGCTGATGTACGACGGCGATCTCGCCGGCCTGCACGAGGCCGGCGACGGCGAGCGGATGCTCATGGTGGACCTGGCGCGGGAGCTCCCGCCGATCGAGGACGTCCCGGGCGCCCGCTTCGTCCGGGCCGACGGGCCGCGCCAGTACCTCGCCTTCCCGGCCTCCGCGTCGGCCGCGCCGCTGGTGGCGGCGGTGGCGGCGGCGTACCCGCTGGTGGACCTCTCGGTGCGGGAACCGGACATCGAGTCCGTCATCGCGAAGATGTACGGGGGAGCGTCCGGGGGAACTCGCGAGCAGCGCCGGGAGTCCCTGAGATGAGGATGTGAGGAGGTCTGCGGATGGTGAGCTTCACCTACACGGCGGCGGACGAGGAACGGAATCGCGGCGTCCGCCGCATGAAGGCCCTGGCGACGGCGCTGCTGGCCCTGGTCGCGGTGGTCTACGCCCTCGCGACCTGGGCGGAGAACGCCGGCGCGGGCGCCTGGGCGGGCTACGTCGCCGCGGCGGCCGAGGCGGGCATGGTCGGCGCGCTCGCGGACTGGTTCGCGGTGACGGCCCTCTTCCGCCACCCGCTGGGCCTGCCCATCCCGCACACGGCGATCATCCCGACCAAGAAGGACCAGCTGGGCGCCTCGCTGGGCTCCTTCGTCGGCGAGAACTTCCTCTCCGCGGACGTCGTACGGGGCCGCCTGCGCGCCCTGGGCGTCGCCCGCCGCCTCGGCGCCTGGCTCGCGGACCCGGCGCACGCGGACCGGGTGACGGAGGAGGCGGCGACGGCCCTGCGCGGCGCGCTCACGGTCCTCCGCGACGCCGACGTGCAGGCGGTGGTCGGCGAGGCGATCACCCGGCGCGCGGAGCAGGCCGAGATCGCGCCCGGCGTCGGCAAGACCCTCGAACGCATGGTGGCGGACGGCGCCCACCGCCGCGCCGTCGACCTGGTCTGCACCCGCGCCCACGACTGGCTCGTCACCCACGGCGACTCGGTCATGGACGCGGTCCAGGGCGGCGCCCCCGGCTGGACGCCCCGCTTCGTGGACCGCAAGGTCGGCGAACGCGTCTACAAGGAGCTGCTCCGCTTCGTCACCGAGATGCGCGACATGCCGACGCACCCCGCCCGGGGCGCCATCGACCGCTTCCTCACCGACTTCGCCGCCGACCTCCAGGCCGACACGGACACCCGCGCCCGCGTCGAACGCCTCAAGTCCGACCTGCTGGCCCGCCCCGAGGTCCAGGACGTCATCGCCTCCGCCTGGGCCTCCGTCCGCGCCCTGATCATCGCCGCCGCCGAGGACGACCAGAGCCAGCTCCGCCTCCGCGCCCGCGCCTCCCTGATCTCCCTGGGCAAGCGCCTCGCCTCGGACGCCCGCCTCCAGTCCAAGGTCGACGGCTGGCTGGAGACGGCGGTCATCCACCTGGTCACCACCTACCGCCCCGAGATCACCTCCCTGATCACGGAAACGGTCGCCGGCTGGGACGCCGACCAGACCTCCAGGAAGATCGAGGCCAACATCGGCCGCGACCTCCAGTTCATCCGCATCAACGGCACGGTGGTCGGCGCCCTGGCGGGCCTCCTGATCTACACGGTGAGCCACGCGGTGGGCGGCTGACGGGCCGGTACGGCTCGGGCCGTCACGGCTGACGGGTCAGCCGCGCTCGCGGGTGACGGATCCGGTACGCCTCAACGGCTCTCGCGGGTGACGGCCCAGGAAGCAACCCCCATGGCCCCCGCCACGGAGAACACCGCAGGCCAGGCCCCGATCTTCTTGGCCAGCGGATGCGACCCCCCGAACGCCGCCACATAAGCCGCCGACAGCCCCACGGCCGCCTTCACCCCACCCACCCGCTGCCACTCCCGAGCCGCCACCCCACCGGCCACGGCCAGCACTACCCCACCGAGCGGCCGCTTCTTCGTCCACCGAGCGACGGCATACCCGCCCACGAGTCCGGCGGCGGCGATGGCGGGGGAGGGGATGCGGGGCATGGTGGGGCCTTCCTGGTAGGCGGGTCGTCCTTCGAGCGTACGAGATGTGCGCGTGGTGCCACCGGGAGGGCTGACGGTCAGGTGCACACAGCGCAGAGTGTCTCGTCGTCGACTGGCCGGAAGAGCATGGGCTGGGTGTGGTCACCGGCACACTCGCGTGTCCCTTCGAGCCGTGCCGAAAGCCGACTTCGGGGAACGTGCGGGGACGGCAGCTCTCGAGGCGGTACGTCACGAAGGAGGTACCGCACGAGCCCACCGGGCCGGTGTACGGGCGTCCCGGCACCAGGCAGACCGCGCAGGATGTGTTGGTGGACGTCGGCGGAGGTGTGGCCCATGTCGAGCCAGCGGGCGGCGAGGCGGGCCAGTTCGTCGCGCATTCCGCGGGGGATGTGGCGCAGGGCGGAGGAGAGGAGCGGCAGAGAGCCGACGAGGGCGCGAGCTTCTTCGAGCCGAGGCGACTCCTCCACGACCTCCGGGGGAGGGTTGGAGGTCTCTGCTTCGCGGTCTTTCTCTGGATGACCGTCGGTCGGCGGGGTCACCGGCTCGTCGATGGTCGGGGCACCGACGACCGGGTTCCGAGGACTCGGTGTGACCTGCGATGACGCGATGGGCTCTCGCGCGAGGAGCTTCGCGGCCCGTTCAGCGGTCAACGGAGTGCTGGACACGAGCTGTTGGGTCACCCAACGCCCGCCACTGACCTGCACCCGCCGTTCATGCACGAACCCCTCCTCCTTGAGCTGCCGCTTGGCCCGCCCGAAGGCGCATGCCCCGATCCGGGCACGTTCGGCGGTGCGGGACAGGGATTCGCGTGCGCCTTGGGGGAGCGACAACTGCCAGGTCAGAAGACGGACGGCGTCGGAAGAGAGCCGGGGGTGCCGGATGATCTCGTGCGAGAACTGGGTGAAGCCGCGCGAGGGCGCGTTAAAGTGCCGGTAGATCACGGTGGACGGTCTTTCCACTAGTGGTTCAGGCCCTCGCCGATGGCTGCAACCATGGCGGGGGCCGTTTTGCGCGACCGTACCGCTGTCCATGTGGCTGTGCTGGCCCAGTGAAGGAAGAACGCTCGTGTGGGTGACGCCGGTTGCTTGAGGTGACCCGGCTACGAGGGTGCGGGTGCGGCCGCCCTCTTCTCCGAGTGTGGCGCCCGCCGCCGCCTCAAGGGCGCTCCTCCGTCGCGTCGCCGCACGATGGGCTTCGCCCTCCCTTGCCCCGGCGGCTCCGGCCGCCCCTTAACGCTCGGTGGCGTTCCGCCAGTAGTCGGCCAGCATTTCGCTCGGCCACGATGGTTCTGTGACGGGGCCACGCGGAAGCATCTCTTGGAATACGGCTACGAGATCGACGACCTGTGTCCCCTCATCGGCATCAAGGTCGGTGACGTGGAGGTCGAGTCCCTCGACCTTCAGCAGGCGTGGGAAAGAGGTCGCGAGTCGGGCCGGACGCCGATGGTTGTGGTGCACGAAGGTGCCGGTGGCAGGCCACGCGGGATTGTCACGGGGGCTGCGGGCGTGAAGGGCGACATCCTCCGGAGAGCCGAGATTGAAGAACCACGTGACTTGGAGGTGGGAGAACAGCTCGATGCCCCGCAGCGTCTCTGGGGGGAACTCCGGCCGGAGGCGGATGATCGACTCCACACCCCCCTTGAAGTCATCAAGTCGCCCGGTGTGGCCTCCGACGACCTCGGCGATGACCGGTACCTGAATGGATTCTGGGGACACGGATTGCCCTTCTTCCTCGTCAACCCCAGCACGAGCGCGGGGCTTTGGGGCGTCAGGGTACTTGTTGGAGTACGGCCCGGGCCCGCGCGTCGACTTCGGATACGGAGGGAATGCCGCGGTTGCGGAACGGGGACAGGACCGCGCGCATGGTCGTGGCCGCTTCCCGTGTCCTTCCGGACTGGACGCCGTGCATGGCGTCCAGAGCCAAGGTCCAGGTGTGGCAAGCAGCCTCAAGGTTCCCTTGCCTGGCCTGGACCGTACCCATATAACCCAGAGTGACGGCGTGAGTCCTGCTGAAGGCGTCAGCCCTGCGGTAGCGCACGCTGTCATGGAAATGGCGCAAGGCACCGTCCAAGTCACCCAAAGCCCATAGGGCGCGGGCTGTCTCGTGGGCGAGGGACGCTTCCTGGAAGAACCAGATCCGTTGCGGTTCCTCATCCCCTGGCGTGGCCCGGTCGAGGTCTACCTCGGCCTGGTGGATCGCGGCGATGGCTTGCCTCCTTTGGCCGTTCACCGCTAGCGCCCGTGCCCGCACGATGCCGACGAGAGACCGCTCACGCGAGCTCGCGTGGGTGTACCTCTCCCGTTCCACTGAGCTAGTGGCGAGTTCCAGTCCTGCCTTGGAGTGCCCCAGGTCTATGGCCTGGTGCGCCATCGCCCGCAGGATGTGACCGGTGAGAGCGGTGTCGTCGGCCTCTGCGGCGAGCTTGAGCGAGAGACTGAAATAGCGGCGCGCGAGTTCGTGCTGGGAAGCATCGAAACTCATCCAGCCGGCCACGTAGACGGCTTCGGACGCGGCCGAGTACAGCGACTGACGGGTTCGTTCGCTGCCAAAGGAGCCTCCGACGTACCGGGCCACGTCGTCGACGATGTACTGGCAGAGGGCTGTTCGTCCGTCGACACCGCCGTGCCGCTGGTCGCGTCGGGCGAAGAACTCGGTCATCTCGCGAACGGCCCGCACCTCGGTCTCACCGACCGCGTGGGTGGCTCCCGTTGAGCGGGCGCGAGCCCGCTGAGGAGCCCCGTCCCACCAGGAATCCTGAGGGAGGGCCAGGCCTCCGACAGAGTAGGCGGCGCCCGCGAGGAGTCGGCGACGTCCGCGGTCCATGTTGTCCCTCCCCAAATCGACCAGATTCGTCAGAGTGTCCGTGTCCCACTCGGCGCCGGTGGCCAGGTCAGGGGACGTACCTCCCAGACCGAGTTCCGCGAGGGTCACAGGGCGCCCCAACCGCCGTGACAGCGTTTCACGCAGGATCGCCGCGGCCTGACCGCGAGGACGAGTGCCAGCCACCCACATGGCGATGTGTGACCGCTTGACGGTGAAGACCTCCTCGGCCCCGGTCTCCGCTGCCACACGGACCATCGCGGCGGCCACCGCCGTCTGTGACCAGCCTGTTTCTGCGATCGTCGCAGCCAGCTCGACATTCCTGTGCGCCATGCTGCGCCCCTCTTCGCAAGAGAACAATCTTTGACGGGTTTGACGGCATCGAGGCCCGGGCGGGGATATCCGCTCGTCGCGAATCACGGTTCGCTGAGGGAACACGAAACCACCAACGGGCGGAGAGGGAAGGGTTACGGGTGACTTTCAGCCACGTGAGTGAAGGGGACGGGCAAGCTGTCTCGGTATCACGCCTGACGTCCACGTCTGAGCCGGGTGAACGGAGGGAGGTGTGCGTTCCGTGTGCCGCGTCTTCAAAATCTGCTGCCTCCATCCGTTCGACCGATGAGGGCTTTTTGGTGAGGGAGACAGTCCCACCCGTCTTGAGGGATCTGGTGATCGAACCAGCGGCTTCTCGATCTACGGGGCGCCCCGCTTACTCTCAGACCCTCCCGCGTGAGCCGCGCAGTGCGGTGGTGGCGCGGCGATTGGTCCGCGCGGGGTTGACTCTGTGGGGCTTGGAATCCCTGATCGATGACGCGACGCTCATCATCACCGAGTTGATTGGTCACGCGATCGACCACGGCCGACTCGTGTCGATCCGTGTGGTCGTTTGCAGACCCTCCGAGAAGGTGGTTCGGGTGGGAGTGGTCGACCGTTCAAAGGCCGTTCCGAAGCTCAAGGCGGATCCTGACGGCGACCATCCCCGAGGGCTGGGACTGCTTCTCGTGGACGCTCTGGCGGACCGATGGGGAACCGAGCCGTATCGATGGGGCAAGCAGGTCTGGGCTGAGTTGCGGGAGGGGGAAACCCCGTGAGGGAGGGGGATTGCATGGTGCGTGAACCGTGGGAGCTCCTCTTCCTGGCGGAACCACGGGAGATCGCCGGACTTCGCCGAGTCGTGCGGCTTCATCTGAAGCTGTGGGGGCTTTCTCGGCAGCGCGAGGCGGTTCAGCTCTGCGTGAGCGAGCTGGTCACTCAAGTGATCCGACACGCGGGGGCGGGGACGCCCACCACGCTCCGTCTGGCGATGAAGGGCACGTGCGTGCGGGTCGAGGTGGCCTCACCGGAAAGTCGCGTGCCGCCGACACGCCCCACCGGCGTGCCGGAGGAGGAGGGGGAGAGGTCCTTGGCCGTGCTCGGTGGGATGGCCGAGCGGCACGGTGTCCTGGTTGATGCCGGCCGAGAGATCAGATGGTGTGAGGTCGCCACCGACCTCGCAACGCCCCACGGCCATAGTGGCGGGTCGCGCGTCACGAGGGCGGAAACCTTGATCGTGCTCTACGGCGCCGTCGCCCTTCCGCATGCCGTCAACGCGAGTCGCCTCACCGTCGTCAAGGTCAAGGGCGCGGTGATCGAGGCGATGGTGGACCTCATGCGATGGGCGGACGCCCACGGGTACGACGCGGACGACATCCTCGACGTGGCCCAAGCGCGGTTTGAGGCAGGGCTATGACGTCCCGCCAGGCAAGGTGACAAGAGGTTGGCTGGTCCGTATCCATGCTGGAGTGCCGTGATCTAGATTCTGGTCATGGGGATTCGAGACTTGCTCGCCGAGGTCGCGAGCACTTATGACCGAGCGGCTGGTTCCACGCGCGAGGTCAAGGGTCAGCAGGTGCTGCGGGGGGTCGCGAGCCGTACTGACCTTGTTCTGCCACCTGGTTTTAGGGCCGAGGGGCATGGAGGGCAGACTACTCCGGCGGCGACGCCCTGGATCGGGGTGTTCGATAAAGAGGGAATGCAAGACCCCAAGAAGGGGCTGTATTTGGCCTATATCTTCAGTGCTGACCTGAAGAACGTGACCCTGACTTTGCAGCAGGGCATTACCTGGCTGGAAGAGCCCCTGGGGAAGGGGCGCGCTCGTGAGGAGCACCTTCGCCACCATGCGGCGAGACTTCGGCGGGCTGTGAAGCGCCAGGAGAATGTTGGCTGGGTTGATGAGCCGGACCTGAGGGATTCGGCGACCAGGCCAAGGGCGTACGAGGCTGCTAGCGTGATCGCCAAGATATACGACACGGATAAGCTGCCTGGTGACATCGCGCTATTGGAGGACCTTTATCTTGGGGTCCAGTCCCTGCGCAGGGCTGAGGAGTTCGATCGCGTCTGGTGGGCTAGCGGCGAGAATGACGCCTTTCAGTTGGCCTATGCCCTCAAATCGCATGCGTCGCAGGGTGACGCTTCTCCTCGCGACTTCGATCCGCTCGCTGACTTCCGCCCGAAGGACAGCGGTGATTACACGGCGGAGATCAAAGCTCGACAGCAGGTCAAGCAACGGTCTCATGAGAAGCTCGTTGACGACTTCGGAAGATATGTCGCGGGGCGAGGGTACACCCCGATAACACTGCGGCAGCATCCGAAGGACCTGATCCTGAGGCAACAGGAGCCGTCCGAAGGGCAGGCGGATGAGTGGCTCGTCGAAGCGAAGATCGTTCGCCATGGGAATCCGACGGTGGCCGTACGCGAAGCCCTCGGTCAGCTCTTCGAGTACCGGCACTTCCTCTACCTGAAGCAGTCAGCCCCCTTTCTCCTGGGCCTCTTCTCCGAGGAAATCGGTGTCTACGCCTCATACCTGGAGGAGCACGGAGTCGCCTCGGTTTGGCGGTCCGATGACGGGTGGGACGGGTCCGCCCGGGCGCGGGGTTGGGGAATGACGACGAGCTAGCGCCGCTTCGGACCACGTCACTCCGCCCCGTGGCACTCCCCGTAAGCCCGGTCCGCGCCGCACCAGCAAGCCTGTGTGCGCAGTGGCGGCCAGGGGGTGGCTCGGGAGCGGGCGGCGAGGGTGGTGGCGTATTGGGGGAGGAGGGCGGGCTGGGAGGGGTGGGTGGCTTCGGAGGCGGCGAAGGCTTCGTAGGAGGGGACGGTGGCGCGGACGATGCCGAGGTTGGGGGTGCCGGCCGTGGCCAGTTCGCGGAGGGAGGCCTCGATGTCCGTCAGGTGGGCGCGGTAGGTGGGGTATTCCGTTTCGAGCTCCGGGTAGGCCGTGAGGAGTTCCGTGAGCTCCTGGGCCGGCCAGTGGAGGACCGCTACCGGGAAGGGGCGGGAGAGTGCCGTGCGGTAGGTGCCCAGTTCGGAGCGGAGGCGGGCGATCTCGGCCTGGAGTTCGGTGGGGTCGGAGGAGCCCAGGGACCAGAGGCGCTTCGGGTCGTGGAGTTCGTCCAGGGGGATCCTCCCCTGGTGGAGGCGGTCCGCGCGGGTGTCCCAGTCGTCGTGGGGGCGGGCCAGCATGCGGCGGATGCGGTGGCGGGTGGTGAGGAGGGAGTGGGTGGGGTGCGGGAGTTCCGCCTCCCCGGGGGCGGCCAGCAGGGTCGCCGCTTCCGTGAGGGTCTCCTCCGCCGCCTCCAGCTCGTCGTGGGCCTCCAGGGTCTCCGCCGCGATCTCCCAGGGGGGTGCGTCCGTCGGGCGGGCGCGGCGTACGCCTTCGATGATCGCGCGCGCTTCGGCTTCGTGGCCGTACTCCCACAGGTTCGACGCCTTCAGGGCGCGGATCAGGTGGGGGTCCGCCGGGCTGCCGGACAGGAGGGCGTCGTAGAGGGCGGTCGCGCCCGGACGGTCGTCCGCGAGCTCCAGGTGGGCGGCGGCCCGGAGCAGAAGCGGTTCACGGTCGCCGGGGTACTGCTCGGCGGTGCGCAGCAGACGCTCGGCTTCGGCGGTGTGGGCGGCAGGCGTGTCGGGGCGCATGACGTCCACCGTACTGCTGTACGGCTCTGGAGAGTTGGTGCCGCAGCCCTTATCGTGCCCGGCGTGCGGGACAGGGGAGGCAGGGGACGGGAGCGGGTGCCGGTCGTCGTCCAGGCGCGGTCCGGGCGCTCGGGGCTGGCCCGTGTGCTCTGGTGCGGGGCCGAGACCGTCGTCACCTGCGGTGTTCTTATTCTGCTGCTCGTCGTGCACCAGTTGTGGTGGACCAATCAGCAGGCGCGCGCCGAGGCCGGTGAGCAGGTGGCCGTGCTGGAGCGGGAGTGGGACATCTCTCCTCCGGAGGGCGCTTCCTCCGCTTCCGCGCCTTCTCCTTCCGGGGCGGGGGGCGGGGGTGGTGGGTCGTCCGCCTCTCCGTCGGCTTCTCCCTCGCGTGCTCCCTCGCCCTCCGGTGGGACCGTCGGGGCCTCGCGTCCTGGACCTTCGCCCGCCCGTACGCCCTCCGGTTCCGCCTTCGCCGTGCTGCGGATTCCGCGGATCGGGCTGACCGTGCCCGTCGCCCACGGGATCTCCAAGAGCAAGGTGCTCGACAAGGGGTACGTGGGGCACTATCCGGGCACCGCCGCGCCCGGGGAGGCCGGGAACGTGGCGCTGGCCGGGCACCGGAACACGCACGGCGAGCCGTTCCGGTACGTGAACCGGCTGCGCAAGGGGGACGAGATCACGCTGCGGACGCGGGAGGGGACGTACACCTATCTCGTCGACCGGATCCTGCCGGTGACCTCGCCGCGCGACACCGGCGTCATCCAGCCGGTGCCGCGGTCGATCGTCAAGCCCTCGTACGGGTACGCGAAGGCCGGCTCCTACCTCACCCTCACCACCTGCACGCCCGAGTTCACCTCCCGCTACCGGCTCATCGTCTGGGCGACCCTGCGACGATGAGCGCGGCGCCGGCCAGGGCCAGGACCGCCGAGGCCACGAGGGCCGCGTCCGGGGTGGCCGCCGAGAGGGCCATCATCAGCGACACGCCGGCCGCGGAGCCGATGTAGCGGGCGGTGTTGTTCGCGCCCGAGCCCATCGCCGCCCGCTCCGGCGGGACGGAGTCGACGGCGAGGCGGGGGAGCGCGGCGTTCAGGAGGCCGCTGCCCGCGCCCGCCACCACCAGGCCGGCGACCAGGCGCGGCCAGGGCAGGACCGGGGACTCCGTGGTGCCGAGGAGGAGCAGGACGCCCGCCGCCGAAAGCCCGAAGCCGAAGGCCAGTTGGTACGGGGCCGAGAGCCGGCCCGCGAGCCGGCGGGCCTGCAGCGCGACCACGAACGCCGAACCCGACCAGAGGGCGAAGAGGGCCGCCGCCGTCAGCGCCGACAGACCGGCCCCGCGCTGGAACAGCGCCGGCATCACGCTGAACATGCCGATCACCGCCAGGCCGGTGAAGAGCGCCCCCACCGTCGACGCCCGGAACGCCGGCCTCCGCCACATCCCCGGGTCGATCATCGGGGCCGTCACGCGCCGCTCCACCAGCAGGAACAGCGCCGTCAGCGCCACCGCCGCCAGGAGCAGCAGGCCGGGGGCCGGGCGCAGCCAGCCGTCCCGGCCCAGCGTCAGGGCCGTCAGCAGGGTGCCGAGCGCCAGCGCCAGGGTCGTCGCGCCCACCAGGTCCGGGCGGCGGCGGTTTCCCTGGGGGCCGCTCGCCGCGGGCGCCGTGAGGGCACGGGCGCCGAGCGCCGCCGTCGCCAGGGCCGCCGCGCCGAGCACCGCGTACGCCGACCGCCAGTCCACCAGGGCGAGCGCCCCCGCGAGCAGCGGGCCGAGCGCGATCCCGCCGCTCACCGACGCGCCCCAGACGCCGGTGGCCCGGATCCGGTCGCGGCCCGAGGGATACGCGTCTGCCAGCAGGCCCAGGCTGCCCGCCAGGACCGCCGCGCTCGCCGCGCCCTGCGCGATCCGCGCCGCCGTGAAGAGCACCGTCGAGCCCGCCAAGGCGCCGAGCGCCGTCGTCACGCCCAGCGCCAGGGTCCCGAGCAGGAACACCCGCCGCCTGCCGTGCGCGTCGGCCAGCGCGCCCGCGACCAGGAGCAGGACGGCGAGGCCGAGCGGGGTGCCGTTGAGCAGCCACGCCTGCGCCGAGGCCGGCGTCCCGAACGCCTCCGCCATCTCCGGGAGCGTCGCCATCGGCGCCGTGTAGTTCATGAGCGCGACGCCGGTGGCGAGGGCGGTGACGGCGAGCGTGGCGGGGGAGGGGGCGGGGGAGGGGGCGGTGGGTGGTGTGGTGGTGGGGGTCGTGGGCGTGGTGCGTGAGTCGGCTGTACTCATGGGGCCTCCGCCCGGTCGTCGTGCGCTTCGGTCGGCTAGGGGGAACATGTCAGTTCAGTCATTGAACTCAGACCATACTCCGGTCGGTTCGTTCAATGAACCCCCTTTGTTACGCTGGTTCCCATGGCCCTCGGCAAGGACTACGCCCAGCAGCAGTGCTCCATCGCCCGCGCCCTGGAGATCGTCGGCGAGCGCTGGACGCTCCTCATCGTGCGCGACGCCTTCTACGGTGTCCGCCGTTACAGCGATTTCCTCGCCCACCTCGGCGCCCCCCGCGCCGTCCTCGCCGCCCGGCTCCAGGCGCTCGTCGAAGCCGGCGTCCTCGACCGCCGCCGCTACCAGGAGTCCCCGCCCCGCGACGAGTACGTCCTCACCGGGCGCGGCCTCGCCCTCTGGCCCGTCCTGTGGGCCCTCGGCGCCTGGGGGAGGGCGGAGGTGCCCGGCACCCTGCCCATGCGCGACTTCCACCACGCCGACTGCGGTACGGAACTGGGCGCGTCCGGCGAGTGCCCCGCCTGCCGCGTCCCGGTCGCGCCCGCCGACGTGGAGATGCGGCCCGGTGCCGGGCTCGACCCCGACCCCGCCGAGCCCGTCGCCCGGGCGCTCCTCGCGCCGCGCCGGCTGCTCACGCCGCTGGAGCCGGCGGCACATCAGGAACGCCGGGAACCTTCCCGTACGACCGTTCGTCCTACGTGACGGACAGTGAAGTTCAGGGAACGGGGGGCGTGATGAGCGGGAGTCTGGTCCTGCGGCGAGTCGCGCCCCTCGTCCTGCTCCCGATCCTGCTCGTGATCTCCTTCGCGGGGCTCGTCCTCGCGGACGGCTCCGTCGGCTCCGCCGTCGTCCTCGCCGTCTCCGCCGTCGCCTGCGCCTTCCTCGGAGTCCGTACGGCTCCGGCCGTGCCGCCCACGCGCATACGCACCGCGCTGCGCGACCGGGCCCGCCGTACGGCCTTCCTCCCGCAGCGCGACCCCGACGCCGCGGGCCGCCGCCGGCCCCGGGCGCCGGGGCTCCCCCTCCCGACGACCGCGTAGGCGCTCCCGCACCCCATCCGTACAGGCACGTACGCCGTACCCGTACGCGGCTCCCGCACGCCGTAGCCGTACCCGTACCCGTACCCGTACCCGTGCGCCGGACCGCTGCGCCGCACCCGTGCGCCGTAGCCGCGTCCACCCCCGCGAGACGCCTTCGCGCGGTCCGTCATGCCGAGAAGCACCACTCCGTCCCCGGCACGACGAACCCCGGAGGGTTCCCTTGTCCTTCTTCCCGTCCCCGCTCCTCGACGCCTTCTCCGCGCTCGTCGACCGGCTCGCCGCGCTGCTCCAGCCGTTCGCCGCGGACGCCTCGACCGCCCTCGCCGTCGTCCTCTTCACCGTGCTCGTCCGGCTCGCCGTCCACCCCCTCTCCCGCGCCGCCGTGCGGGGGCAGCAGGCCCGGGTGCGGCTCGCGCCCCGGATCGCCGCGCTCCAGGAGAAGCACAAGCGCCGGCCGGAGCGGCTCCAGCGGGCGATCCTGGACCTGCACGCCGAGGAGAAGGTCTCGCCGTTCGCGGGGATCCTGCCGAGCCTGCTCCAGGCGCCCGCCTTCCTCCTCCTGTACGCGCTCTTCTCCTCCGGCGACCGGATGGGCGGGCACGGGCTCTTCGCCGCGCCGCTCGACGGCCGCTGGACCGGGGCCCTCGGCGACGGCGGACCCTTCGGGCCGGCCGGGCTCGTCTACCTCGCCCTCTTCGCGGTGGCCCTCGCCGTCGCCGCGTACCAGTACCTCAGGACCCGCCGGGAGGCGCGGCAGGCCCGGGCCCTGGCCCGGTCCACGGCCCCGGCGCAGGGGCCCGCGGCGGCCGTGGGGCGGATCCTGCCGCTGCTCTCCTTCGGGACGGTCGTGACCGTCGCGTTCGTGCCGCTCGCCGTCGCGCTCTACCTCGTCACCAGCACCACCTGGGCCGTCGTCGAGCGCGCGCTACTCATGCGTAAGGGTCCGCAGGCTGAACGGGGTCTTGCGGGCTGAACGCGAGTCTTGGAGGATCGGACGATCCTCCGATGGCCGCACTCCATCGGCCGGGGCACCGAAGGGCCTCCCCCCGGGCCCACCTCGACCACAGGGAGAAGACCATGAAGCTGCTGCGAGTCGGCCCGCCGGGCGCCGAGCGTCCCGCCCTCCTCGACGGGGACGGGACCCTCCGTGACCTGTCCGCCTTCACCGAAGACGTCGACGGCAGTCTGCTCTCCGACACCGCCACGCTCGACCGGATCCGCGCCGCCGCCGAGGCCGGCGTGCTGCCCGCCTTCGGCGGCTCCGGCGACTCCACCGGGCTGCGCGTCGGCCCGCCGGTCGGCCGGATCGGCAAGGTCGTGTGCATCGGGCTGAACTACCACGGCCACGCCGCCGAGACCGGCCAGGCCACCCCGGCCGAGCCGGTCGTCTTCCTCAAGGCCGCCGACACCGTCGTCGGCCCGGACGACACCGTGCTCGTGCCGCGCGGCTCGGTGAAGACCGACTGGGAGGTCGAGCTGGCGATCGTCATCGGCCGGACCGCCCGCTACCTGGAGACCGACGAGGAGGCCCTGGCGCACGTCGCCGGGTACGCGCTCGCGCACGACGTCTCCGAGCGCGAGTTCCAGATCGAGCGCGGCGGCACGTGGGACAAGGGCAAGAACTGCGAGACCTTCAACCCGCTCGGGCCCTGGCTGGTCACCGCCGACGAGGTGCCCGACCCGCAGGACCTCACCCTGCGCCTCTGGGTCAACGGCGAGCTGAAGCAGGACGGCCACACCTCGGACCAGATCTTCCCGGTCGCAGAGGTCGTGCGGTACGTGAGCCGGTTCATGACCCTCTACCCCGGTGACGTCATCAACACCGGCACGCCCGCCGGTGTCGCCATGGGGCAGCCGGAGCCCAAGCCGTACCTCCGTCCCGGCGACGTCGTCGAGCTGGAGATCGAGGGCCTGGGCCGCCAGCGGCAGGAACTGAAGAGCGCCTGACGGGCCGCGCTTCCCGACGGTCCGTCACGCAGCCGGCGCCGTCGGGCCGCGCGGTCGGCGATTCTGGCGGAACCCCGCGTGGGATGCCGCCATTTTCGTCTCTTTTTATGCATATTGCCGCGTATGGAACCCGTGAAGACCGACCGCGTCCCTCGCCGCAGAGCCCGTCTCGCCCTCTCCGCCGCGACGGCGGTCCTCGCCGCCGGCGCCCTCGTCGGCGGGCTCGCCGTCACCGGCGTCGCCGATCCGCTCCCCGGCGGCCTCGGCCCCTGCAAGCCCGGTAAGTGCCCGCCCACGTACCCCGACATCAACAACGGCGACGTCGTGTGGCGCGACAACGCCATCAACGTCTACGTCGGCGGCGACTTCCTCGTCCGGGAGGCCGCCGCAGAGGCCGAGGGCAAGGTCGTCGTCCTCGGCAACGTCGACCAGGCCAAGCGCGCGGACGTCTCCCAGGTCTACAACGTCGGCATCGCGGGCGTCGGCTCGCGCGTCGTGCCCGACGACGACGAACCCTTCCTCAACGTCGGCGGGAACATCACCGTCGCCGGCGGCCAGCGCCTCCTCACCGAGGAGGGCACGATCAGCGGCGAGACGCTGTACGCGGGCACCGTCACCGGCACCGTGGTCCCGACGCCCGTCAAGAGCGCCTCCGCCGTCACCCCGTACCTCGCGCTGCGCGACCAGCTGACCGACGCCAGCCAGTGCTACGCGTACGTCGACGGGGCCTCCCGCACCGCCACCGGAACGGCCGTCAACAACGGCTCCGAGACCGTCTTCACCGGCGACGGCACCTCCGCGCTCCAGGTCTTCACCGTCGACTTCGACCTGGAGACGGCGGGTGGAGGGCAGCAGGGCATCGTCTTCGCGAACATCCCCGCGAACGCGACGGTCCTCGTCAACGTCCTCGGCGACGACCGCACCATCGACACCTACATCAACGGCCTGCCGGGGCTCCGCGACCGGCTGCTGTGGAACTTCCCCGACGCGACCCGGGTGAAGTTCGAGGGCACCGCGCAGTTCGCGGGAAGCGTCCTCGTCGGCAACCAGGCCAGCACGGCGACGATCACCATGCCGGGCATGAACGGCCGGTTCTTCACGACCGGCAACCTGACCCACGCCTCCGAACCGGGCGGGGGCGGCGGCCAGGAGATCCACAACTACCCGTTCGACGGCGACCTGCCGTCCTGCGACGAGGACCCCACGCCCACCGAGCCGACCCCGACGGAGCCGACCCCCACGGAGACCACGCCCACGCCGACCGAGCCCACCCCGACCGAGCCCACCCCGACCGAGCCGACGCCCACGGAGCCGACGCCGACCGAGCCGACCCCGACGGAACCCACTCCCACCGAGCCCACGCCCACCGAGCCCACGCCCACCGACCCCACGCCCACCGAGCCCACGCCCAGCCCGACCGACTCCGCCGACGGCGGCACGACGGACGGCGGAACGACGGACGGCGGCGGGTCCGACGGTGGCTACGGTGACGACACCGGCGGCCACCACGGCTCCGGCCCCGGCGGCGGCGGGGAACTCCCCGAGACCGGAGCCGGCACCGGGAAGGTCGTCATGGGGGTGACGGCGGCCGGCCTCGCCCTCGGCGGCGGCCTCCTCGTCGCCGTCAGCCGCCGGCGCCGTCGGTCGAACGGCGCAGCCTGACGGTGACGCCCTCGCGGGCCGACCGCCGCGCCGCCTCCAGGACGTCCAGGGCGTCGGCGGCCTCGTGCGCGGTGACCGGGTTCGGCCCGGTGCCGCGTACGGCGGCGGCGACGGCCGCGTAGTACGCCGGGTAGTCCCCCGGCACCGACTCGACCGGCGTCCCGCCGCCGGTCAGCGGGGACTCCCCGGAGCCGATCCGGCCCCACAGCGCCTCGGGCTCCTCGCCCCAGCCGGTGCCGGGGCCGGGCCGCAGCCCCTCGCGCAGCGCCGCCTCCTGCGGGTCGAGGCCGTACGTCACGAAGCCGGCGCGCTGCCCGAGCACCCGGAAGCGCGGGCCGAGCTGGGCGGTGGTGGCGCTCACGTACAGGTGGGAGCGGACGCCGTTCGCGTGGGTGAGCGCGAGGAAGGTGTCGTCGTCGGCCTCGGCGCCCGGGCGGCGCACGTCCGCCTCCGCGTACACGGAGACGGCCGGGCCGAAGAGGACCAGGGCCTGGTCGACGACGTGGCTGCCGAGGTCGTAGAGCAGACCGCCGACCTCCTCCGGGGCGCCGGACTCGCGCCAGCCGCCCTTGAGGCGCGGCCGCCACCGCTCGAAGCGGGACTCGAAGCGCTGGACCTCGCCGAGCTCGCCCTCGTCCAGGAGACGGCGGAGGGTGAGGAAGTCGCTGTCCCAGCGCCGGTTCTGGAAGACGGAGAGCAGCAGGCCGCGCTCCTCGGCGAGCGCGGCGAGGGCGCGGGCCTCGGCGGCGGTCGGGGCGAGCGGCTTGTCGACGACGACGGGCAGGCCGGCCCTCAGGGCGGCCTCGGCGAGCGGGACGTGGGTCTTGTTGGGGGAGGCGACCACGACGAGGTCCAGCTCGGGGGCCCCGTCCGCCCAGAGCTCCTCGGGCCGGGCGAGCACCTCGACGCCGGGGTACGCGGCCCGCGCCTCGGCGGCGCGCCCGGGGTCGCCGGTGGTGACGGCGGCGAGGGTCAGGCCGGGGGTGGCGGCGACGAGCGGGGCGTGGAAGACGGAGCCCGCGACGCCGTAGCCGACGAGGCCGACGCGGAGGGGGAGGGGGGTGGTCGTCATGGTCGCCACTTAAGCAACACTGTTGCCGAAGTGCAAACAGGGGGGAGAATGGGCGGGTGACGGTGATGAGGACGGACCCCGGCGGCGGCGCCAACCTGACGGCGCTGCGCGGCCACAACGCGGCGCTCGTCCTGGACCTGCTGCGGACGGCGGGGGAGGAGGGCATCAGCCGCCTGGAACTGGCCGCCCGCACCGGCCTCACCCCGCAGGCCGTCAGCAAGATCACCGCCCGGCTGCGCGCGGAGGGTCTGGCGGCGGAGGCCGGCCACCGTGCCTCGACCGGCGGCAAGCCCCGTACGGTCCTCCGCCTGGTCCCCGGGGCCGCGCACGCGATCGGCGTCCACCTCGACCGCGACGAACTGACCGTCGTCCTCACGGACCTCACCGGCACCCCGCTCGCCGTCCGCCGCCACCCGGTCACCCTGTCCGACGGCCCGCCCCGGGTCCTGGAGACCCTGGTCCAGGCCGTGCGAGCCCTCCTGGCGGAGGTGGCCCCACCGGTGCCGGAGGCGGCTCCGCCCATACCGGAAGCGGCCCCCCCCGTACCGGAGGCGGCCCCGCCCCTACCGGGCGCGGCTCCGCCCCGGCTCCGTGTGCTCGGGCTCGGGGTGGCGATGCCCGGGCCGTTGGAGCACCGGAGCGGGGTGGCGGGGCGGGTCACCGGGGCGGCGGTGTGGGACGGGTCCCCGGTGCGGGAGGCGCTGGAGGGGCGGCTCGGCCTGCCGGTCGTGCTCGACAAGGACACGAACGCCGCCGCCCTCGACCTCGCCGTCCGGCCCGGCGCGCCGCGCTCGTTCGCGTACGTCCACCTCGGTACGGGGCTCGGCGCCGGGCTCGTCGTGGGCGGGGTGCCGCTGCGGGGCGAGCGGACCGGGGCGGGCGAGCTCGGGCACCAGACCGTCCAGCTCGACGGGCCCCGCTGCGACTGCGGGGCGCACGGCTGCCTGGAGGTGCTGTGCCTGGCGGCGGTGGCGCGGGGCGAGCTGCCCGAGGCCGCCCGGATCCTCGGCGCCGGCGCGGCCAACCTGGTCCGGCTCCTCGACATCGACCGGGTCCTGCTCGGCGGCCGGGTGGTGCTCGGGGCGCCGGACGTCTTCGCGGACGGCGTCGCCGCCGTCCTCGCCGACCGGCGGCTCCCGACCCCGGTCGAGGTGACGGCCGTCCCGCACGCCGTGGCGCGCGGCGCCGCCCAGCTGGTCCTCGCCCCCGTCTTCGGCCTGGCCCCGCCGGCGCACCCGCGGTCCTACTCGTCGGAAGAGCGGACCATACGCTGATCGGGCGGATCCGGAACTCCCCGGCGGTGTCGCCGGGGAGTTCCGGGCCCGCCCTGTGGCAGCGTCGCGGGCGAGACGTACGTCCGCGAGCAGCAAAGGCAACCGCACATGGCATCCGCCCCCCGGCCCCTGCGCAGCGCCCGTGCCCTCGCCGCCGCGGCCGTCGCGCTGACGGGCACCCTGCTCCCCGCCCCCGCCGCCCCCGCCGCCTCCGCGGCCCCCGCTCCCGCGCCCGTCTGCGGCGCCGACTCCGGTTCCGGCTTCCCGCTCGAAACCCGGATCCAGGACGACGGCTCCGCCGACTACCCCGCCGGCGGGGCCTTCCGGAGCTGGGAACTGGAGGTGCGCAACACCACCGGGCGGGCCTGCACGCAGGTCCATCCGGTGCTCGTCCTCACCGACGAGAAGCGGGTGCTGCGGCCCGAGCAGATCCGGCTGGAGTTCTACGACGCGGACGGCGCCCGCTGGCGGCCCGTCGCCTTCGAGGCGACCGAGGAGGCGGAGAGCGTCGGCGCGTTCACCGGGGCCGAGGGCGCCGACAGCCCCGCCGGCACCGGAAACCCCACTCCCGCCGGTACCGGAACCCCCACTCCCACCGGCACCGGCACCGGAACCCCCGCCCCCGCCTCCGACTTCGACGGATTCGCCGTCCCCGCCCGCCGTACCGTCACCGTCCCCGTCCGGCTCGCCTTCCGCGCGGACGCCGTGCCCGACGAGGTCGTCGTCAACGCCGCGCTCGTCCAGCGCCGGGGCGCCGACGGCGACTGGGTCGGACGCTCCGACGACTACCGCCTCACGATCGGGCCGCCCGTCCCCGGCACCGCCCCCACCCCCGGCGTGCCGACCGGGCCCGCCGAGCCCCCGGCGTCCCCGTCCGCCGCCCCCACCCCCGTACCCGACCGGTCCCCCCTCCCGCCGCCGTCCTCCACCGACGCGGCCCCCGTCTCGCCGTCCCGGCCCGAACTCGCCCGCACGGGACGGGAGGAGGCCGCCCGCCTGGCTCCCTGGGCGGCGGCCCTCGCCCTCGCCGGCGCCCTCCTCGTCCGCGCCGGGCGCCGCCTGAGCGGCCGCTGACGCGCCGAACCGGCAGGTCACCCTCCGTACACCTTCCCGTTCACCCCCGTCTGCGACGATCGCCGGATGAACCACCACCACGCCCCCAGCGCCCCCGGCGCCCCCGTCCGTTCCGGTGTCCCGGAGCACGGCCGGGTGCCCAAGTACTACGCCGTGAAGGCGCGACTCGCCCTGCTCGTCGACGAGTTGGGGGAGGGGGGCGCGCTGCCGACCGAGCGCGACCTCGCCGTGCGCTACGAGGTGTCCCGGGAGACCGTCCGGCAGGCCCTGCGCGAGCTGCTCCTGGAGGGCAGGCTGCGCCGGCGGGGGCGGGGCACGGTCGTCGCCGGGCCCAAGCTCGAACAGCCGCTCTCCCTCGCGAGTTACACCGAGGGCGTCCGCCGCCAGGGCCGCCGCCCGGGCCGCAGCATCGTCTCCCTCGACCGCTTCCCCTGCACCGAGGCGCTCGCCCCCGAGGTCGGCGTGGCGCCCGGCGAGCCCGTCTGGCACATGGAGCGGGTGCTGCTCGCCGACGACGAGCGGGTCGGCCTGGAGAGCACGTACGTCTCCGAGGCCCGCGTCCCCGGCCTCGACACCGACTTCGACCCGGACTCCTCCTTCTACGGCTACCTCCGCGACCGGCTCGGCATCTCCTTCGGCGACGCCGACGAGCGGATCGAGACCGTGCTCGCCACCCCGCGCGAGGCCCTCCTCATCGGCACCCCGCCCGCCCTCCCGATGCTGCTCCTGCACCGCCTCTCCCGCGACGAGGACGGCCGCCCCCTGGAGCGGGTCCGCACCCTCTACCGGGGCGACCGCTTCAGCTTCACCACCCACCTCGGCCGCCAGGACTGAACGGACGGCACCCGATCTCCACCCCCTTCTGCATCACGAGAAGGTAACGGGTCTAGTCCAAGCTTGTCGGGCCGTTCACCGTCCCGTCGCCCACGCGACCGGCGCGGGCCACCCGCCGCCCCGACCGTGGACGGCATGAAGGTGATCGTCGTAGGAGCAGGCGTCGTGGGCACCATGCACGCCTGGCAGGCAGTGGAACGCGGCCACGAGGTCGTACACATCGAGCGCGAGGCCGAGGCGCGCGGAGCCTCCCTGAGGAACTTCGGCCAGATCTGGGTCAGCGGACGGGCGGGCGGCGAGGAGCTCGACACCGCCCTGCGCGCCCGCGAGCTGTGGGAGGGGATCGGCGCCCGCGTCCCCGGCCTCGGCTTCCGGGCCATCGGCTCCCTCACCCCCGTCCGGGGCGAGCTCGAACTGGCCGTCGCCGAGGCGGCCGTGGCCCGCCCGGACGCCCCCGCCCGCGGCTACAAGCTGCTCACCCCCGAGGAGGCGCGGGCGGTCAACCCGGCCCTGCGCGGCGCCTTCGACGCCGCCCTGTGGTGCGAGCGGGACGCCGCCGTCGAACCGCGCACCGCGCAGCTCGCCCTCCGCGAGGCCCTCCTCGCCACCGGCCGCTACACCTTCCTCCCGAACCGCGAGGTCCGCGAGGTCGTCGGCGAGCACGCCGTCCGCGACGACCACGGCGACCTGCACAGCGGCGACGCCGTCGTCCTGTGCACCGGCGCCTGGCTCTCCGGCCTCGTCCGCGAGGTCGCGGGGCCGGTACCCGTCCGCCGCGTCCGCCTCCAGATGATGCAGACCGCCCCCCTCGGCGAGCCGCTGACCACCTCCGTCGCCGACGCGGACTCCTTCCGCTACTACCCGGCCTACGCCTCCGAGGCCCTCGACGCGCTGGGCGCCGGCCAGGCACAGGACCCGACCGCCGCCGCCCACAAGATGCAGCTGCTCATGGTGCAGCGCCTCGACGGCGGGCTGACCATCGGCGACACCCACGAGTACGAGCACCCCTTCGCCTTCGACACCGTCGAGGACCCCTACGAGCACCTCGTCCGCGTCGTCGAGTCCCTGCTCGGCCGCCCGCTGCCGGCGATCCGCCGCCGCTGGGCCGGGGTGTACGCGCAGTGCGTGGACACCACCCGGGTCGTCCACCGCCAGCGGGTACGGGACGGGGTCTGGCTCGTGACCGGACCCGGCGGCCGCGGCATGACCTGCTCGCCCGCCATCGCCGAGACGACCGCGAACGAACTGGGCTGGTGACACACATGACCACGCAGAACACCCTCGACCTGATCGTCCTCGACATGGCCGGCACCACCGTCGCCGACGACGGCCTCGTCGAGCGCGCCTTCACGGCCGCCGCCGAACGCCTCGGCGAGGACCCGGCCACGATGATCGACCACGTCCGCGCCACCATGGGCGAGTCCAAGATCTCCGTCTTCCGCCACCTCCTCGGCGGCGACGAGACCCGCGCCCGGCAGGCCAACGCGGCCTTCGAGGAGGCGTACGGGGAGCTGGTCTCCGAGGGCCTGATCGCCCCGGTCCCCGGCGCCGCCGAGACCGTCGCGGAACTCCGCGGGCAGGGCCGTACCGTCGTCCTCACCACCGGCTTCGCCCGCGTCACCCAGGACGCCATCCTCGACGCGCTCGGCTGGCGGGACCTCGCCGACCTCACCCTCTGCCCGGCCGACGCCGGCGGCCGCGGCCGCCCGTACCCGGACATGGTCCTCGCCGCCTTCCTCCGCACCGGAGCCGTCGACGACGTGCGCCGGACCGTGGTCGCCGGCGACACCTCGTACGACATGCTCACCGGCGCCCGCTCCGGCGCCGGGATCGTCGCCGGCGTCCTCACCGGCGCCCACGGCGAGCCCGCCCTCACGGAGCACGGCGCCACCCACGTCCTCGCCTCCGTCGCCGATCTCCCCGCCGCGATACGGGAGTACGAGTCGTGACCAGCGGCATCCGCTTCGACGGCGTCTCCGTCGCCTACGGGGACACCACCGTCCTCGACGCGCTCACCCTCACCGTCGAACCCGGCGAGGTGATGGCCCTCCTCGGCCCCTCCGGCTCCGGCAAGACCACCGCCCTGCGGACCGTCGCCGGCTTCGTCCAGCCCTCCGCCGGCCGCGTGTACATCGGCGACCGGGACGTCACCGGCCTGCCGCCGTACAAGCGGGGCATCGGGATGGTCGTCCAGCAGTACGCCCTCTTCCCGCACCTGCGCGTCGACGAGAACGTCGCCTTCGGGCTCAAGGCCCGCAAGCACCCCAAGGCCGAGATCCCCGGCCGGGTCGCCGAGGCCCTGGAGATGACCGGGATGGGCGCCTACGCCAAGCGCCACCCCCGCGAGCTCTCCGGCGGACAGCAGCAGCGCGTCGCCATCGCCCGCGCCCTCGCCATCCGCCCCGACGTCCTCCTCCTCGACGAGCCGCTCTCCGCGCTCGACGCGCAGCTCCGCTCCGGGATGCTCGCCGAGCTGGCCCGGCTCCACCGCGAACTCCCCGACGTCTCCATCCTGTACGTCACCCACGACCAGGTCGAGGCGCTCACCCTCGCCGACCGGATCGCCGTCATGGACAAGGCACGGCTCCAGGACTGCGGCACCCCGCAGGAGCTGTACCGGCGGCCCCGCACCGCGTTCACCGCCTCCTTCGTCGGCAACGCCAACCTGCTGCCGGTCCGGGTCGGCTCCGACGGCGTCGAGTTCGCCGGCGCCGCCCTGAAGGTCCCGGTCGGCGACGCGGCCCCCGGCGCCTCCGCCACCCTCTGCGTCCGCCCCCACCTCATCGGCCTCGGCGAGGGCCCCAACGCCCTGCGCGGCCGGATCGCCGAGGTCCAGTGGCGGGGCGCCACCCACCGGCTGTACGTCGACGTCGACGGGCACCGCGTGAAGGCCGACGTGCGGGAGCTGCGGGACACGCCGCCGCTGGGCCAGGAGATCACCCTGCACTTCGCGCCGGAGGACGCGGTGCTGCTGGCGGCCGGGGTGAACGATGGCTAGCGCCTCGACCGCCCCGGCCTCCGCGCCGCCCGCCGTCGCGGAGGCCCGCCGCCCCCGGAGCCGTACCGTCCCCACCTGGGTCTGGGCCCTGCCGCCCATCGCCGTCCTCGGGGTGGTCTTCCTCTACCCGCTGGGGCTCGTCGTCCAGGAGTCGCTCGCGCCCGGCGCGTACGCCGACGTCTTCGCCTCCGCCTCGTTCCGGGACGCGCTGGTCACCACCGTGTGGCTCGCGGTCGGCGCCACCGTCGGCTGCCTCGTCCTCGGCTTCGTCCTCGCGCTGATCGTCGCCTTCGTGCCCTTCCCCGGGGCGAAGGCGGTCTCCCGCTTCATCGACGTCTTCCTCTCCTTCCCCTCCTTCCTCATCACCCTCGCCCTGCTCTTCGTGTACGGCACGGTCGGCATGGCCAACGGACTGTGGACGGGCGCCACGGGAGCCGCCGAGGGGCCGTTCCACTTCCTCACCACGCCGTGGGGCGTGCTCCTCGCCGAGATCACGTACTTCACGCCCTTCGTGATGCGGCCGCTGCTCGCCGCCTTCTCCCAGCTGGACACCGCCCAGCTGGAGGTGGCGTCCTCGCTCGGCGCCCGGCCCGCGCGGATCGTGCGGAAGGTGATCCTCCCCGAGGCGCTGCCCGCGCTCGCGGCCGGCGGCAGCCTCGTCCTCGTCATGTGCCTCAACGAGTTCGGCATCGTCCTCTTCACCGGCGCCAAGGGCGTCACGACCCTCCCGATGCTCGTCTACTCCAAGGCCATCCTCGAATCCGACTACGCCGCCGCCTGCGTCGTCGCCGTCGTCAACGTCGCGATCTCCGTCGGCCTCTACGCCGTCTACCGGGTGGTGAGCAAGCGTGCTGGTGCATAGCCGTACCGGACGGTGGGCGTCCTGGCTCGCCTTCGCGGTCCTCTTCGTACCGCTCTTCGCCGTCCCCCTCCTCGTCATCGTCGCCGCCTCCCTCTCCACCCACTGGTCCGGCGCCTTCCCCTCCGGGCCGACCACCGAGCACTACGCGGCCGCCGTCCGCGGCGAGTCCCTCCAGGCCCTGACGACCAGCCTCGTCACCGCCGTCGCCGCGAGCCTCCTCGCCCTCGCCCTCGGCACCTGGGCCGCGCTCACCGCCGCCGCCCTGCGCGGCAGGGGCCGCCGGATCCTCGACGCGCTGTTCGTGCTGCCGCTCGCCGTGCCGTCGGTGGTGGTCGGCCTCGCCGTCCTGGTGGCCTTCTCCCGGCCGCCGCTGCTCCTCAACGGCACCCGCTGGATCGTGATCCTGGCCCACACGGTCCTGGTCACGGCCTTCGCCCACCAGTCGGTCTCGGCGGCCATCCGCCGCCTCGACCCCCTGTACGAGCAGGCGGCGGCCGGACTCGGCGCCCGCCCCTCGTACGTCCTGTTCCGGGTCAAGCTGCCCCTGCTGCTGCCCTCGCTGAGCGCCGCCGCCGGGCTCTGCTTCGCCCTGTCCATGGGAGAGCTGAGCGCCACGATGATGCTCTACCCGCCGGACTGGATGCCGCTGCCGGTGCTGGTCTTCACCGCCACCGACCGCGGGTCCCTCTTCACCGGATCGGCGCTGGCCGTGGTCCTCATGGCCACGACCCTGCTGGTCCTGCTCGCCGTCTCCCGTATCCGCACCAGAGCGTCCTACCGATAACCCTCACGCAGGAGAAGAACGACGTTATGCGCATGTACGCCAAGCCGGTCGCCGCCGTCACCGGAGCCCTCGCCCTCGCCGCCTCCCTCACCGCCTGCGGCGGCTCCTCCGCCGCCTCCGACGAGAAGGTCGTCACCGTCTACAGCGCCGACGGCCTCAAGGGCGAGAAGGGCGACGGCTGGTACGACAAGGTCTTCGCCGACTTCGAGAAGGAGACCGGCATCAAGGTGAAGTACGTCGAGGGCGGCTCCGGGGAGATGGTCCAGCGGGCCCTCCGCGAGAAGTCCAACACGCAGGCCGACGTCATCGTCACCCTCCCGCCCTTCATCCAGCAGGCCGGCTCCAAGGGCCTCCTGCAGAAGTACACGCCGAAGGGCGCCGATCAGGTCGACGGCGCCGACAAGGCCGCCGACGGCTCCTGGACCTCCGTCGTCAACAACTACTTCGGCTTCATCCACAACAAGAAGGAGCTGCCCGAGGCCCCCGGCACCTGGGAGGCCCTCCTCGACGGGAAGTTCAGGAACAAGCTCCAGTACTCCACCCCCGGCGTCGCCGGCGACGGCACCGCCGTCCTCATCAAGGCCATGCACGACTTCGGCGGCCAGGCGCCCGCCATGGAGTACCTGAAGAAGCTCCAGGCCAACAACGTCGGCCCGTCCTCCTCCACCTCCAAGCTCGCCCCCAAGGTCGACAAGGGCGAACTCCTCGTCGCCAACGGCGACGTGCAGATGAACTTCGCCCAGGCCAAGTCCATGCCGAACCTCGCCATCTGGTTCCCGGCCAAGGAGGGCGGCAAGCCCACCACCTTCGCCCTGCCCTACGCCGCCGGACTCGTCGACAGGGCCCCGCACACCGAGAACGGCAAGAAGCTCCTCGACTTCATGCTGGGCGAGGGCGCCCAGCGCGAGGTCAGCGCCGTCGGCGGCGGCTTCCCCGCCCGCAAGGACATCAAGGCCACCGACGCCAACGCCATCGAGCTGGCGAAGCTGATCGAGGGCGTCGAGATCTTCGAGCCGGACTGGGCCGACATCGACACGAACCTGTCGTCCTACGTGGACGCGTGGAAGTCCGCGACCGGCAGCTGAGAGTTCACCGCACGTCCCCTCGACCCCCTCCGCAGATAGCGGAAAGATAACGGGTACGGACCAACGCCCCTGAGAAGTCAGGGGCGTTGGTGTGCGTATCCACCCCTTTCCCCCTCTCGTGGAGGACACCGACATGCCGCTCCCCGGCATCTCCCGCCGTACCGTGCTCGCCGCCGGCGCCGCCGGTACGGCCCTCGCCGCCACCGGCCTCGCCACCGCCCCCGCCGCCCAGGCGGCCGCCGCCCCGACGCTCCCGAACGGCACGAGCCCCGACAAGGTCCTCGTCGTCGGCATGGACGGCCTGCGGTACGACCGCATCGACGCCGCGAACGCCCCCGCCCTCAAGTCCCTGATGGCGAACGGCACCTACGGCCGCTCCCTGCTCTACGCCAACCCGATGGCCGCGACCTCCTCCGGCCCCGGCTGGTCGACCATCTCCACCGGCGTCTGGCCCGACAAGCACGGCGTCAGGGACAACACCTTCACCGGCAAGAACTACGCCAAGTACCCCGGATTCCTGGCCCGGTTGAACCAGGTCCGCCCCGGCCTCTCGCTCTTCGCCGCCGTCGACTGGCCCGAGCTCGACACCCACGGCACGGTCACCCCCGGCGCCGACGCCAAGCTCGTCTACAACAACAACTACGTCGTCAACGACGCCGTCATCACCGACCTCACCGAGCAGGTCCTGCGTGACCAGAACCCGGACGTCCTCTTCGTCTACTTCGGCGAGACCGACGAGATCGGCCACAACCACGGCGCCGCCAGCCAGAAGTACCTCGACGCCATCGCCGTCCAGGACGGCTACCTCGGCCGCCTCCTCACCGCGATCAAGGCCCGTCCCACGTACGCCTCCGAGCGCTGGACCGTGATCGTCACCACCGACCACGGCCACACCGACGCCGGCGGCCACGGCGGCTCCGCCATCGAGGAGCGCCGCACCTTCGTCCTCGCGCAGGGCCCCGGCATCGCCGCCGGCGCCCGCCCGATCGACACCCGGCTCGTCGACGTCGCCGCCACCGTCTTCCGCCAGCTCGGCATCGTCCCCGACCCGTCCTGGGGCCTCGACGGCAAGCCGATCCAGGACCGCTCCACCGACCCCTTCGACGCCCTGTACGGCTCGCTGGGCGGCCGGGTCGACGAGACCGGCATCCCCGCCGGAGTCCTCGGCTTCACCCACACCCCGCCCGCCGGCTGGTCCGTCATCAACGGCGCCATGGGCACCGGCGGCGTGACCGAGTGGCGCGGCTGGTCCTTCGCCACCGACGAGTTCTGGTCCCGCGCCCAGCGCGACCAGTCCCGCGAGCTCAACGTCCGCGCCCGCGGCGTCTTCGCCGTCGCCGACTCCGACGAGTGGGCGGACAAGTCCTTCTCCGGCGCGTACGACACGACCCTGGTCACCCCGGCGTACGCGGTCACCGGCGCCGCCCGCGTCACCCTCGGCTTCACCACCCTCTACCGCCAGGAGGGCTCCCAGGTCGCCCAGGTGCTCGCCTCCTTCAACGGCGGCACCCCGACCCTCGTCAAGAGCTACACCTCCGACGTGATCTCCCAGCCCCAGTCCCTCTCCGTCCCGGTCCCCGCCGGCGCCTCGAACGTCAGCTTCCGCTTCCGCTACACCGGCTCCAACAACTGGTACTGGACGCTCGACGGGGTCACCGTGACCACTTCCTGACCTACGCTGGGGGCGTCGCCACAGCGCAGTCGCGTCGCCCCCAGCACACGCACGACTTGTACGGCAGGAGTCCCGCACCCATGGCAGAGCGCAAGCCGATCGAATCCTGGCTCACCGACATGGACGGCGTCCTCATCCACGAGGGCGTTCCGATCCCCGGCGCCGAGGCGTTCATCAGGAAGCTGCGGGAGACCGGGAAGCCGTTCCTGGTCCTCACCAACAACTCGATCTACACCGCCCGCGACCTGCACGCCCGGCTGCTCCGCATGGGCCTCGACGTCCCCGTCGAGAACATCTGGACCTCGGCGCTCGCCACCGCCAAGTTCCTCGACGACCAGCGCCCCGGCGGCACCGCGTACGTCATCGGCGAGGCCGGCCTCACCACCGCCCTCCACGACATCGGCTACGTCCTCACCGACCACGACCCCGACTACGTGGTCCTCGGCGAGACCCGCACGTACTCCTTCGAGGCCATGACCAAGGCCGTCCGCCTCATCAACGCCGGCGCCCGCTTCATCTGCACCAACCCCGACGAGACCGGCCCCTCCCTGGAGGGCCCGCTCCCCGCCACCGGCTCCGTCGCCGCCCTCATCAGCAAGGCCACCGGCAAGCAGCCGTACTTCGCCGGCAAGCCCAACCCGCTGATGATGCGCACCGGGCTCAACGCGATCGGCGCCCACTCCGAGACCAGCGCCATGATCGGCGACCGGATGGACACCGACATCCTGGCGGGCCTGGAAGCGGGCATGCAGACCTTCCTCGTCCTCACCGGCCTCACCTCGGAGGCCGAGATCGACCGCTTCCCCTTCCGCCCCTCCAAGGTCGTGAAGTCGATCGCGGACCTCGTCGACCGCGTGTAGTCCGCGACCGCGTGCAGTCCGCACGCTCCGCCGCCCCTGCGGATGCGAAACGCGCCGAACCGGGTGACCCTGCCAGTACCAGGAGGTCACAATGCGTTCAGGTCCCCTCGCTCTCCGTGCCGCAGGGGCGGCACTGGCTCTGGTGCTCGTTCCCGGCGCCGCCACCGCCCTCGCCCACGACGGCGTCCAGGTCACCGTCACCCCGTCCACCGCCGCACCCGGAGCCGACGTCGACGTCCGCGCCCAGGGGTGCAAGGGCACCACCGGCGCCGCCAAGTCCCCGGCGTTCGTCGCGGACGCCGAGCTCACCGGCCGGGACGGCGGCGCCTACGCCCTCTTCGGCGGCGCCACCGTCCGCACGGGCCTTCAGGACGGCACGTACAAGGTCACCGTCACCTGCGACGGCCACGACCACCCCGACGTCGGCACTTTCACCGTCCGCCACCACCAGGACCGGCCGAGCCACCGCCCGGACCCGGCGGTCCCGGTCGCCCCGGTCCGCGCGGGCGGCGGCGGCACCGCGGCCTTCGCGGCCCCCGCCGCGCCCGGCGTCGCCCAGACGGCGAGCGAGGACGGCCTCGGCACCCCGTACACCCTGCTCGGCCTCGGCATGGCCGCCGTCGCCGCCGTCGCGGTCGCCTTCCGGAGCTCCCGCCGCCGGCGTACGGAATAGGCGTGGCCGCGTCGAGCCGCCCGGTCACCGGCGTGGCCTGGGCGGTCCTGCTCCTCGGCCTCTGGCTCTGGGGCCAGGACACCGTCCGCGGCCCGGGCGGCAGCTCGGCCCCCACCCACGGCGACATAGCCGCCGTCGGCCGCCCGCTCGGCGTGCCCCTGCCCCCGTCCCGCCCGCCGATGTCCGGGGCCGCGGAGCCCCGCCGCGTCGAGCTCCCCGCCCTCGGCATCGACGCCCCCGTCGTCCCCCGGGGCCTCGACGCCACCGGGGCGGTCGACCCGCCGCCGTACGAGCTGCCGCACACCGTCGGCTGGTACGGCCCCGGCACCACGCCCGGCGCGGCGGGCCCCGCGCTCCTCGTCGGCCACGTCGACACCGAGACCCGGCCCGCCGTCTTCTACGGCCTCAGCGCCACCCGCCCCGGCGAGACCGTCCGCGTCACCCGGACGGACGGTTCCGTCGCGGTCTTCACCGTCGACGACGTCTCCGTCGTCCCCCGCGACGCCTTCGACGCCGGCAAGGTCTACGGCCCGCACGACCCCACCCGCTCCGAACTCCGCCTCATCACCTGCGGCGGCACCTTCGACCACACCACCGGCACCTACACGGCCAACGTGGTCGTCTCGGCCTACCTGACGGCCACGGAGTAGCGCCCCGCCGCCGCTCCGTTGTGGGCCCCGGTTCCGCCAGGGCGTTGCCCACCCGTCGCCGCCGTTCCGTTGTGGGCAATCGTTCCGCTGGGGCGATGGGGGTCCCCCTGCTCGAGCGAAGCCGAGAGCTCGGGGGAGGGTGGGCACAACGGAACGGCGCCCTTTGCGGGTGCCTCCGCACCTGCGCCTGAACCCGCACCCGCACCGCGCCGTACAGCAGGTGCGGCTTCAGGCGCGTAAAGCCGAGGCGCGGCAGACGGGCGCGTTTGGGTGCAGGGACGGCGGCGACCGCGGAGGGCCCTGCCTCGCGTGGGTTCGGGGAGCCGCGTGCCACGATGGGCGCGACTCCGTCACCCCGAACGCGCCCCGAGGCCCGCATGCCCGCACGCCGAGCCCCCGCCGCCGCCCTCGCCCTCCTCGCCGCGGCGGCCTGCGCACGCGCGAGCGCCGCCCCCGCCCCGCCCCCGGCGGCAGACGCCCCCTACTGGGTGAACCCCGACGGGAAGGCCGCCCGGGCCGCCGCCGCCCACCGCGCCGCCGGCCGCGCCGCCGAGGCCGCGCTGCTCGACCGGATCGCGACCCGCCCCGCAGCGGAGTGGATCGGCACCGACCGCCCCGAGGCGGAGGCCCGGACCCTCACCGAGGCCGCGACGAAGGCCGGCCGGGCCTCACTGCTCGTCCTCTACGACATCCCGCACCGCGACTGCGGCCTGCACTCGGCCGGCGGCGCGCCCGACCGGAAGGCGTACCTCGCCTGGGTGGACGCCGTCGCCCGGGGGATCGGCCCGCGCCGGGCGACGGTGGTCCTGGAGCCGGACGCGGTGATGCACATGATCGACGGCTGCGCCCCCGCCGAGCACCACGCCGAGCGGTACGCCCTGCTCAAGGCCGCCGTCGAGCGCCTCCAGCGGCAGCCGGGGACCACCGTCCACCTGGACGCGGGCAACGCCGGCTGGGCCGCGCCGGAGAAGCTGGCCGACCCCCTCCGGCGGGCCGGCATCGCATCCGCCGACGGCTTCGCGGTGAACGTCTCGAACTACCGCACGACCAAGGAGAGCGTGGCGTACGGTCGCACGCTCTCCGCCCTGGTCGGCGGCAAGCCCTTCGTCGTCGACACCAGCCGCAACGGAAACGGCCCCTACACGGCGGGCGACCCGGCGGAGAACTGGTGCAACCCGCCGGGCCGCGCCCTCGGCGAGCCGCCGACCCTGCGCACGGGCGACCCGCTGGTCCGCGCCTATCTGTGGATCAAGCGGCCGGGAGAGTCGGACGGGGAGTGCCGGGGCGGCCCGCGCGCGGGGGAGTGGTTCGACTCCTACGCCCTGGAACTGGCCCGCAACGCACGGTAGTTGAGCCACGACAACAAGAAGGCCCCTCGCTTTCGCGAGGGGCCTTCTCTGTCGGTGCGCCGCCAGGGACTCGAACCCCGGACCCGCTGATTAAGAGTCAGCTGCTCTAACCAACTGAGCTAGCGGCGCCTGCTGACAGAGATAACTCTACCCGACCTCCAGGGGTGCTCCCGACCAACAGTCGCCCCTTCCGTCCCGCCCTCCGGCCTGTCGGATGGTCGTATCAGGCCGTTGATCCGTCAAAATGCGATTTGTCCAGACAGTTGAGAAACTGGCGCCCGAAACGAGGCCCAAAGGGATCTTGACGAGTGTGGAGGGGATCACATGAGCAGCGTGCCGGCCTTCGAGGAATTCGAACCCGCGCCCGACTGCGGCTGCCCGGGCTGCGCCCGGCACCGCCGCGACCTCGCCCTGGGGCTGCCGGTCCGCGCGGGCGGTCACCCGGCGGCCCACGGCGCCCGCCGGGCCCTGGTCCTGGTGACGGCGGCGGGCGCGGTGCTGGGCGGGGGAGGGGCGAGCGGCATCGCCACCGCCCTCGTGCCCGTGGCCCCGTCCGACGCGGCGGGCACGGCGGACGCGGCGGACGCCGCCCTGGGCGCCGACACCCCGCAGGGCGGCCGCGCCCCGCTGCACGGCCCGCCCGCCGCGCAGGCCGACGGCGGACCGACCCCGGGCGCCGTCCCGACGACCAGTCAGATCTCGACGGAGACGCTGCGGAAGACGACCCGCACGGAGATCATCAACCGGGCCAAGACCTGGGTCACGGCCCAGGTGCCGTACTCGATGGAGAAGTACTGGTCGGACGGGTACCGCCAGGACTGCTCCGGCTACATCTCCATGGCCTGGAACCTGCGCAGCAACGAGTGGACCGGCAGCCTCGACCGCTTCGCCGTCCGCATCGACCGGACCCAGCTCCAGCCCGGCGACATCCTGCTCTTCCACAACCCGGCCAACCCGACCCGCGGCTCGCACGTGACGATCTTCGGCGGCTGGACGGACTACACCCACACGTCGTACATCGCGTACGAGCAGACCAAGCCGCGCACCCGGAAGCAGGCCACGCCCATGGCGTACTGGGAGAACTCCTCCCGGTACGTGGCGTACCGCTACAAGGGCCTGGCCGGCGGCGGCACCGGCGCGGGCGGCGGGGCGACGGCACCGCCGACGGGCACGGTGGCGTACCCCGGCGGTGCGAAGTTCGGGCCCGGCGCGAACAACGCGCACGTGACGCGGCTCGGACAGATGCTGATCCAGCGCGGCGCCCAGCGCTTCTACGCGGCCGGGGCCGGTCCGAAGTGGAGCGAGGCCGACCGCAGGGCGACCCAGGCGTTCCAGCGCGCCCAGGGCTGGAAGGGCACGGAGGCGGACGGCCTGCCGGGCCCGCACACCTGGGCGCTGCTCGTCTCGGGGAAGGGCAAGGACATCGGCGGTTCGAGTGGTTCGAGCGGTCCGAGCACAGATGCGAACGGGTTCCCCGGGCGTGGCTCCTTCCGTCCGGGCCAATCCAACGCATATGTGGAGAAGCTGGGCAAACAACTGGTGAAGCGGGGCTTCGGCAAGCACTACCTGTCGGGACCCGGTCCGCGCTGGACGGAGGCGGACCGCCGCAACGTCGAGGCGTTCCAGCGGGCACAGGGCTGGCGCGGCGCAGCGGCCGACGGCTACCCGGGCCCGGAGACCTGGCGGCGTTTGTTCCGATGACCCCGAGAGCATGAGGTGGACCCCGAATGACGGCAGCACCCCCCAACGACTCCGGCGCGGCGGCCTCCCGCGACGCCGCGCGCACGGCCCGCCGCCTCACCGACGGCACCCTCCCCCGCCGCCCTCCCACCGAGGCTTCCGCGGACCCCGCACCGGCCGCGGCGGAGCCCCCCACACCCACCGTCCACCCACCGTCCCCCCCGACCCCGACACCCACCGCCCCACCGGGACACCCCCAGGCCACCCCGCCGCCCACACCGACACCCGTCACCCCCGCGCCGGCCACCCCGGCGCCCACGGGGCCCACGCCGACCATGCCGACACCCGCCGGGCCCGCGCCGGTCACCCCGGCGCCCGTCGGCCCCGCGCCGGTCACCCCGGCGCCCGTGGGGCCCGCGCCGGCCACCCCGGCGACCGGCGCGGGCCCTGCGGCCGCGCCCGCGCCCGCGGGCCCCGCGCCGGTCGCGCCCGTGGCCCCGCCGGGGAATCCCGGCGTGGCGGGCCCGACGCCCGCCGCCCGCGAGGCGGGTGGCGCGGTGTCGCCTACGGTCGCGGCCGCGGTCGAGGTCGCGCCGGGCCAGGCCACGCCCCCGGCGCCCGTCGGCACAGCCGGTGCCCCGGAGGGCTCGGCCCGCGTGGAGACCCTGGCCGGTCCGGCCCCGGCGCAGGGCTCCGGTTCGCCGGCCGGTTCGCACGCGGCGGCGGAGCCTGCGGCCCCTGCCCGGCCGGGCGATCCCGTCGCCGCGGCGGCCCTGGAGCCGGCCGCCCGTGAGGCGGGTGCGGTGTCGCGTTCGGCGGCCGTCGCGCCGGGCCGGACCAAGGCCCCGGTGCCGGACGGTCCTCGGGCGACCCCGGCTCCCGCGGGCGCGGGGCCCGCCTCGGCTTCGGCGGGCGTCGTTCCCGCTCGGGCGGCCGCCGCCGCGGCCGCGGCCCGTGTCGCGGAGGGCTCGGCGGGGGCGGCTTCGGCGGGTTCCGGTTCCGGGGCCGCGTCGGGGCGGACCCGGGGCGGTGAGGGGGTCGGTGTGTTCAAGGAGGAGCGGGAGTTGCTCGACTTCGGGCGGATCACCGGGATGCGGGTCGCGTCGGTCGCGGTACCGGTCGCGGGAGTGGGGCGGTTGCCGCGCCGGAAGAACCTCATCGGGGCGGAGACGACCGGGTCGATCCCGGTCCATCTGCTCTTCCGTGCCGGTGCCGGTGCCGGTGCCGCCGCCGTCGCCGACGACGGCGGCCCCGACACCGTCGCCATGGCGCCGCCCGCCGCGCGGAAGGCGAAGCAGACCGTCATCCCGAGGCCCACGACCAAGCACGCCCGCCCCGGCCCCGCGCGCCCCGCGCCGACGGCCGATCCGGCGCTGGTGGAGCGGCCGGCGGCGGTGCTGCCGGGCTGGGTCGGCATCGTCGGCGGGCTGCTCGCGCTGGTGGGGTGCGCGGCCGTCGTGTGGTGGGCGGGCGCCGTCCCCGCCGAGCTCGCGCGCATGCTGGGCCTGCCCCCGCGCCCGTACCACGGCATCCACCTCGCCCAGTGGGCGCTGCTGGCGCTCGGCGTGCTGGTGCTGCTGTTCGCGGTGGGCGGCCTCGGCCGGGGCCGGGTCGGGTACGCCTGGGTGCTGACGCTGTTCGGCGAGTACCGCGGCACCGTCCGCCGTACCGGACTGGTGTGGGCGAGCCCGCTGCTGCTGCGCCGCCGGGTGGACGTCCGGCTCCGCCACTGGCGCAGCGAGCCGCTGCCGGCGGTGGACGCGAAGGGCACCGCCCTGGACGTGACGGTCCTCGTGGTGTGGCGGGTCAGGGACACCGTCCGCGCGGCGCTCGGGGTCGACGGCCACGAGGACTACCTGCGCGAGCAGGTGGAGGCGGCGATGGCCCGGGTGCTGTCGCAGCTGCCGGCCGACGCGTTCCACGAGGACGCGCCGACGCTCCGGGACGCGGAGGCGGTCGGCGAGGCGCTGACCCGGATGCTGTCGGCGGAGTGCGCCCCGGTCGGCCTGGACGTGTTCTCGGCGCAGCCGACGAGGATCGAGTACGCCCCCGAGGTCGCGGAGGCGATGCGCCGCCGCCGGATCGCGGCGATCGACGCGAAGCACCGGGACAGCGTCCTGACGTCGGTGGTGGACGCGGTGGACGACGTGGTCCACCGGCTGACCAGTCGTGGTCTGGTCGAGCTGGACGACTACGAGCGGAAGGCGCTGGTGAAGGACCTGACGGTGGCGTTCTACACGGGCCGCGGCGGCCCGGGGGAGGGTGCCTGACGGCCGGTTCGGGTCTCCGTCACGAGGGCGGTCGGGTCTTCCCGGCCGCCCTCGCCGTTGGTATGGACATGTTCAACTTCCGTCCCTACCTTGGTACTTGGTCTAGACCTAAACCGTTCCCTCGGCATAATCCGGATGATCCGGCGCCACCCGCATCACCCCGTACCACCCCGCACCACCGGCACCACCCCGCACGCGTGCAGCACGGCCCACGGGCATCACAGAACTCCCCCACGTTCTCCCTGGAGCGACAGCATGCGCAAAAAGACAGGGCTGGCCGCCGTGGCGCTCGGCGTCACGGCCGCCTCCCTCTTCGCCACCAGCACCGCGAACAGCCACGGCTACACCGACTCCCCGATCAGCCGCCAGAAGCTCTGCGCCAACGGCACCGTGACGAACTGCGGCTCCATCCAGTGGGAGCCGCAGTCGGTCGAGGGGCTCAAGGGCTTCCCGGCCGCCGGTCCCGCCGACGGCACCATCTGCGCCGGCGGGAACTCCCGCTTCGCGCAGCTGGACGACCCGCGCGGCGGCGCCTGGCCGGCGACCAGGGTCACCGCGGGCCAGAGCTACAGCTTCCGCTGGCAGTTCACGGCCCGTCACGCGACCACGGACTTCCGGTACTACATCACCAAGAACGGCTGGAACCCGAACAGCAAGCTCACCCGGGCCCAGCTCGACTCCCAGCCGTTCCTCACCGTCCCGTACAACAACCAGCAGCCGCCGTCGACGCTCTCGCACTCCGGGACCATCCCGGCGGGCAAGACGGGGCGCCACCTGATCCTGGCGGTGTGGACGATCGCGGACACCGCGAACGCCTTCTACGCCTGCTCGGACGTTCAGTTCTGACGTAGCGTCAGTTACAGTCCGGGCCATGACGGCCAGGAAGGTCAGCACGGTCACGACACGGGCGGGCGCGGACACCGTCGCGGAGCTCATACGGCGCCGCTGGGGCGACCACCGGACCGGGCTGCGGGACGAGCACCACACCCTCAGCCACCACCGGGCCGCCGCCGGCGCCGCCGCGCGGGCCGCCCTGCTCGTGGACCTGATGCCACCCCGGCCGGGGGGCGAGCCGCACCTCGGCCTGCTGCTCGACAACACGCCGGAGTACCCGCTCTGGCTCGGCGCGGCGGCCCTCGCGGGGGCCGCCGTCGCCGGTCTCAACCCCACCCGCCGCGGCGCCGAACTGGCCCGCGACATCACCCACACCGCCTGCCGGGTCCTCGTCACCCAGCGCGCCCACCTGCCGCTCCTCGACGGCCTGCCGCTGCCGGGCGTACGCGTCCTGGTCACCGACACCGAGGCGTACGGCGAGCTCCTCGCGCCCTACGCGGACGCCCGCCCCGGCGACGCCGTCCTCGGCCCGGTGACCCCCGCCACCCGCTACCTCCTCACCTTCACCTCCGGCTCGACCGGCGCCCCGAAGGCCGCGCTCCGCAGCCAGGGCGCGGTGGCGTCGGCCGGCACCTCGCTCGCCCGCGCGTTCTCCGTCACGCCCGACGACACCCACTACGTCTGCATGCCGATGTTCCACGGCAACGCCGTCATCGCGGACTGGGCCCCGGCCCTCGCCGCCGGCGCCGGGATCGCCCTCCGCGCCCGCTTCTCCGCCTCCCGCTTCCTCCCGGACGTCCGCTGCTTCGACGCCACGTACTTCACCTACGTGGGCCGCGCCATCCAGTACGTCCTCGCCACGGCCCCCGGCCCCCACGACCGCGACCACCGGCTCCGCCTCGGCTTCGGCACCGAGGCCGGCCCGGCCGACGCGGCCCGCTTCCGCGAACGCTTCGGGGTGCCACTGGTCGAGGGATACGGCTCCTCCGAGGGCGGCGCGTCGATCCAGCGCACCCCCGACACCCCGCCCGGCGCGATCGGCCGCGCCGCGCCCGGCGACGACCTGGCCGTCGTCGACCCCGAGACCCTCCGCGAATGCCCGCCGTCCCGCTTCTCGCCCACCGGCCGCCTCCTCAACGCCGACGCGGCCATCGGCGAACTCGTCAACCGCGGCGGCACCGGCACCTTCGAGGGCTACTGGCGCAACCCCGCCGCCGAGGCCGCCCGCCGCCGCGCCGGCTGGTACTGGACCGGCGACCTCTTCCACCGCGACGACGCCGGCTACCTCTACTTCGCGGGCCGCACCGACGACCGGCTCCGCGTCGACGGCGAGAACCTCGCCGCCGCCATGATCGAGGCGATCCTCTCCCGCTGGCGGCGAGCGGCGGGCGTCGCCGTCTACGCCGTCCCCGACCCGGTCTCCGGCGACCAGGTCATGGCGGCCCTCGCCCTCCACCCCGGCGCCGCCTTCGACCCGGCGGACTTCGCCGCCTTCCTCGCCGCACAGCCCGACCTCGGCACGAAGATGCCCCCGCGCTTCGTCCGCGTCGCCCCCGCCCTCCCCCTCACGGCCACCAACAAGATCCACCGCGTGGCGCTGCGCCGCGCGTCCTTCCTCTGCGCGGACCCGGTCTGGTGGCGCCCGACGCCCGCCTCCCCGTACGAACCCCTCACCGCCGCCGCGCTCGCGGACCTGCGCGCGCAGTACCGCCGCCACGGCCGCGAACTGGCGTGACCCCCGGCCCCGCCGGGGGTAGGCCCAGCCCCACCCCCGCCGCACCCCCCACCCCCATGGCCCGCCCCGGCGGCCCCGCCTACGGTGGGCGGTCATGGAAGAAGTACGTGACGTGCGGCGGGCGCTCGCGCCGCGGCCCCCGCGGTTTCCGTTCGGGGCCCGGCCGTGGCGGGCCGCCGGCTATCTCGTCACCGGGGTCGTCGGCGGGGTGCTCGTCTGCGCCGTCCTCCTCGTCCTGCTGCTCGCCTCCCTCCTGCTCGTCGGGATCCCGCTGCTGCTGTTCGGCGGGGTGGCGCTCGGCGGGGCCGAGCGGCTGCGGCTGCGGCTCGTGGACCGGCGGCCGGTGCCCGACCCGCACCGGGTGCCCGCCGCGCCCGGGCTCGGGGCCTGGGTGCGGACGCGGGCGGGGGAGCGGGCGACCTGGCGGGAGCTCGCGTACGGGCTGCTGCTCGGCACCGTCCTGTGGCCGCTCGACGCCCTCGTCCTCGCCGTCGCCCTCGGCGCGCCCGCCACGCTGCTCGCCGCGCCGGTGCTGCTCGCCGTCGACGGGGAGGAGACCAAGCTGCTCAAGAGCGTGCTGGTGACCTCGTATCCCGGGGCCTTCGCCGGCGCCCTCGTCGGCGCGCTCGCGCTGCTCGTGCTCTCGTACCCCCTCGGTCTGTACGCCGCCGGGCGCGGCGCGCTCGCCCGGCGGCTGCTCGGGGCGCGGCCCCGGGACGGGCTCGGGGAGGTCATCGCCTCGCGGGCCCGGCTCGTCGACGCCTTCGAGGCCGAGCGGCGGCGGATCGAGCGGGATCTGCACGACGGCGCCCAGCACCGGCTCGTCGCGCTCAGCATGACCCTCGGGCTCGCCCGGCTCGACGCGCCGCCGGGCGGGCCGCTGGCCGAGCGGCTCGCGCAGGCGCAGGAGGAGGCGGGGCAGGTCCTGGCCGAGCTGCGGGAGCTGATCCACGGGATCCATCCGCAGGTCCTCGCCGACTACGGGCTCGGGCCGGCGCTCGCGGACGCGGCCGACCGGACCGCCGTCCCCGTCGACTGCGCGCTCGGCTCCCTGCCCCGGCTGCCCGTCGCCGTCGAGAGCGCCGCGTACTTCACCGGCCGGGAGGCGCTCGCCAACGTCGACCGGCACAGCGGTGCCTCCCGCGCCCGCCTCACCGGCCGGCACGACGGCCGCGTCCTCGTCCTCACCGTCGAGGACGACGGGCACGGCGGCGCCGACCCGGCCCGCGGCTCCGGGCTCACCGGACTCGCCGACCGGCTCGCCGTCCTCGATGGCACACTGACGATCACCAGCCCGCCGGGCGGGCCGACGGTCCTACGAGTGGAGATCCCGTGCCGCGTCAGCTCCGCGTCGTCCTCGCCGAGGACGGTGTCCTCCTCCGCGAGGGACTGATCGGGCTCCTGGCCCGTTTCGGCCACGAGGTGGTCGCCGCGGTCGGGGACGCGGAGGCGCTGCGCGCGGCGGTCGCCGCCCACGACCCGGACGTCGTCCTCACCGACGTGCGGATGCCGCCCGGCTTCCAGGACGAGGGGCTGCGGGCCGCCGTCGCCCTGCGCGCCGAGCGCCCCGGCCTGCCGGTCCTCGTCCTCAGCCAGTACGTGCAGCGGGACTACGCCGCCGATCTCCTCGACTCGGGCGACGGCACCGGCGTCGGCTATCTGCTCAAGGACCGGGTGGGGCAGGTGGAGGAGTTCGTGGACGCCCTGGACCGGGTCGCCGCGGGCGGCACGGTCGTCGACCCGGAGGTCGTACGGCAGCTGCTGCGCCGCCGCCGGGACCCGCTCGCCGCGCTGACCCCGCGCGAGCGGGAGGTCCTGGCGCTGGTCGCGGAGGGGCACTCCAACGGCGAGGTGGCCCGCCGGCTCGTCGTCACCGAGGCCGCCGTCGGCAAGCACATCGGCAACATCCTGGCCAAGCTCGACCTGCCGCCGGCCGAGGACACCCACCGCCGGGTCCTCGCCGTCCTCGCCTACCTCCAGGCGTGACGGACCCGGCGGGGCACGCAGAAGAGGCCCCCCGCTTTCGCGAGGAGCCTCTTCCTGTCGGTGCGCCGCCAGGGACTCGAACCCCGGACCCGCTGATTAAGAGTCAGCTGCTCTAACCAACTGAGCTAGCGGCGCCTGCTGACAGAGAAAATACTACCTGGTCCCGACGGGTGCTCGTGACCACCCCGCCGGGGCCACCCCGGCGGGACCTCGCTCCGGGCGCCTCAGATCGCCAGCGACAGCACCACCGGGGCCGCCCGCCGGTTCAGCGTGTCGGCGGCCGAGCGCAGCCGGTGGGCGTGCTCGATCGGGAGCGAGAGCGCCAGGCAGCCGACGGCGGAGCCGGCCGTGAGCGGCACCGCGGCGCAGACCGTGCCGACCGCGTACTCCTGGAGGTCGAGGACCGGGACGGTCGGCGGCTGGCTGTCCAGCTTGGAGAAGAGCACCTTCTCGTTGGTGATCGTCCGCGAGGTGAGGCGGGCGATCTTGTGCCGGGAGAGGTGGTCGCGCCGGCCGTTGAGGTCGAGCTGGGTGAGCAGGCACTTGCCGACCGCGCTGGCGTGGGCGGCCGAGCGGAAGTCCACCCACTCGTTGACCTTGGGCGTGCGCGGCCCGTCGGCGAACTGGGTGATCTTCACCTCGCCGTCGATGTACCGGCTGATGTAGACGGCGGCGCCGACGGAGTCGCGCAGCTCGGTGAGGGTCTCCTGGAGCTTGGCCTCCAGGGCCTCGCGGCGGGTCGAGCCGGAGCCGAGGAGGACCAGGGAGTCCCCGATGACGTACGCGCCGTCGGAGACCTGTTCGACGTACCCCTCGCGCCGGAGCATGAGGAGCAGCGACGAGAGGTGGTGGACGGGCAGTCCGGCCTCCCGGGCGATCTGGACGTCCGACACCCCGCCGCCGTGCCGCGAGACCGTCTCGAGGACGCGCAGGGCGTATTGCGCCGAGTGGAACGGCGCGGTGGGCTCGGGCTTCAGCGCCACGGTTTCCCCCTACCAGGTTGTGACCGCAAGCTTCCGTACCACGATAGCCGCCAAGGGCCGTTTACGGGGCGGCTGTTGGCGAGAATCGTGCGGAGGAACCCCGTCCTGTGCAGGGGCGCGCCACTCTGGCATATGACATGGGCATGAGTGACGGAAAGAGAGGGAGGTCAGGGCGGCGCCGAACGTCGCTCGCGCAGGCGTTCGGGCGGCGGGCGGACGAAGATTTTCTGCGGGGAAGCGGACCCGGACGCCGATCCTCCGGTGGCCGGAATGTGACCCCCGCCATCCGGTTCGCGCCCTTCGTCCCGTAATCGGGCGGCATGGAATAAGTGCCACCGCACCCCTGTTGCCGCACGGATGGACGTACTCGATGGAGGAAGGACCGGACGGTGAGCGAGACCGGCACCCAGTCAGCGGCAGGCACGGCGGACGGACCCGTGGGGGACGCCATACGCGGGGAGGCCCTGGGCTTTGCCCCCGTACCCCTCTCCGTCCTCGATCTGGTGACCGTGGGCAGTGGCTCCACCGCGAGCCGGGCGCTCGCCACCAGCGTGGAGCTGAGCCGGCTCGCCGAGCGGCGCGGCTACCACCGGCACTGGGTGGCCGAGCACCACTCGATGCCCGGGGTCGCCTCCTCCTCCCCGGCCGTGATCCTCGCCCACCTCGCCGCCCACACCCGCCGCATCCGGCTCGGCTCCGGCGGCGTGATGCTCCCCAACCACGCCCCGCTGGTGATCGCCGAGCAGTTCGGCACCCTGGAGGCGCTCGCCCCGGGCCGGATCGACCTCGGCCTCGGCCGCGCCCCCGGCACCGACGGCGCCACCGCCGCCGCCCTGCGCCGCACCGACACGCTCAACGAGGGCGCCGACGACTTCCCGGAGCAGCTCGCCGAGCTGACCCGGTTCCTCGACGACGACTTCCCGGACGGGCACCGCTACGCCCGGATCCACGCCGTGCCCGGCCCGGTGCAGGGTCCGAAGGGCCGGCCGCCGGTCTGGCTGCTCGGCTCCTCCGGCTTCAGCGCCCGGCTCGCCGGACTCCTCGGGCTGCCCTTCGCCTTCGCCCACCACTTCTCCGCCCGCCACACGATCCCGGCGCTCGACCTCTACCGGCAGTCCTTCCGGCCCTCCGCCGTGCTCGACGCGCCCTACAGCCTCATCGGCGTCGGCGTCCTCGCCGCCGACGAGGAGCGGGAGGCGCACCGCCAGGTGCTCACCGGCGCGCTGTCGATGCTGCGGCTGCGCACCGGCCGGCCGGGGCTGATCCCGACGCCGGAGGAGGCGGAGGCGTACGGATTCAGCCCGGCGGAGCGGGAGTTCACCGACAGCTGGCTGGCGAACGTCGTGTACGGCACCCCGGACGCGGTCCGCGACGGCCTGGACGAGCTGCGGAAGCGGACCGGCGCCGACGAGCTGATGCTGACGGCCAACGTGCACGGCGCCGAGGCCCGGCTGCGGAGCTACGAACTCGTCGCGGACGCCTACGACCTGCCGCGGCTCGGCTGAATCCCGGGTTCCGAATGGGCGACTGGTTCACCGTCGAACCACCTCACCGGCTTCCCTAAAGAAACCTTAAACCGCTCGTCACACATGGTGGCGAGCGGTTTCGTTTTGTGCTGCACGCCTCTGACGAGGGCTTTCACCCTCGAATTGGTCTAGTCCTCAATCTGGTTCAGACCATTGACGCGCCGTTCATGCGGGGGCTATCACTTCTCCAACTCCTGTACGGCACCACCAGTACCCCCCATCGGAGGACGCTCGTGCACCCCCGTAAGTCATTGATCGCCGCGCTGCTCAGCTCGGCCCTCGCGGCCGGCGCCCTCGCCGCCACCGCGGGCCTCGGCTCCGCCCAGGCCGCCGATGCCTCGACCACCGCCTCCGCCGGCGGGGTGCGCATCGCGTACTACGACCAGTGGAGCGTGTACGGCAACGCGTTCTACCCGAAGCACCTCGACACGCGGGGCATCGCGAGCCAGCTGGACGTCATCAACTACTCGTTCGGCAACATCCACCCGACGAACCTCACGTGTTTCATGGCCAACAAGGCCGCGGGTGACGACAACAACCCGAACGCGGGCGACGGCGCGGGCGACTCCTACGCCGACTACCAGAAGTCCTTCTCCGCGGCCGACTCCGTCGACGGCGTCGCCGACAAGTGGGACCAGCCGATCGTGGGCGTCTTCAACCAGTTCAAGGAGCTGAAGGCGAAGTACCCCCACCTGAAGATCAACATCTCGCTTGGCGGCTGGACCTACTCCAAGTACTTCCACGACGCGGCCAAGACGGACGCGAGCCGCAAGAAGCTCGTCTCCTCCTGCATCGACCAGTACCTCAAGGGCAACCTCCCGGTCGAGGGCGGCTTCGGCGGCGCGGGCACCGCGGCCGGCATCTTCGACGGCATCGACATCGACTGGGAGTACCCCGGCTCCTCCGGCGGCCACCTGGGCAACCACTACGGCCCCGAGGACAAGCAGAACTTCACCCTGCTCCTCGCCGAGTTCCGCAAGCAGCTCGACGAGTACGGCGCGGCCAACGGCGGCAAGAAGTACATGCTGACCGCGGCCCTTCCGGCCGGCCAGGACAAGATCAAGTACATCGAGACGGACAAGATCGGCGCGTACCTCGACTACGCGAACATCATGACGTACGACATGCACGGCGCCTGGGACGGCGACGGGCCGACGTACCACCAGTCCCCGCTGTACTCCGGCTCCAACGACCCGACCGACGTGATCGCGCCGGGCCAGGAGAAGTACTCGATCGACGCCGCCATCGACTCCTGGATCGACGGCAACCCGACCTACGGCATCACCGGCGGCTTCCCCGCCAACAAGCTGACGCTCGGCTACGAGTTCTACTACCGCGGCTGGAAGGGCGTGCCCGCCGGCACCACCAACGGCCTCGCGCAGACCGCCACCGGCGGCTCGAACGCCCGTCCGCTGAGCCAGCAGGCCGGCATCGCCCACTACAAGGAGCTGGGCGGCATCGTCGACAACGCGTCGACCACCTTCTGGGACGACCAGGCCAAGTCCTCGTACTTCTACAAGGACGGCGAGTTCTTCACCGGCCTCAACCAGAAGTCCATCCAGGAGCGCGTGAACTACGGCAAGCAGCGCGGCCTCGGCGGCGCGATGATGTACTCCCTCCTCGGCCTGGACGAGAACGTCACCCTGCTGAAGCAGATCAACACCGCGCTCGGCGGCACCACCGTCCCGCCGACCACGCCGCCCACCACGCCGCCCACGACGGAGCCGACCACGCCTCCGACCACCACCCCGCCGACCACGCCTCCGACCACGGAGCCCCCGGCCGGCTGCGGCTCGGTCCCGGCCTACGTCGCCGGCCAGGTCTACAACGCGGGCAACGAGGTCTCCCACAACGGCCGCAAGTACAAGGCCAAGTGGTGGACCCAGAACGAGACTCCCGGCACCACGGGCGAGTGGGGCGTCTGGCAGGACCTCGGCGCCTGCTGAAGCCCTGACCGCACCACGTAACACCGCATGAACCGCTGCCCCCGCCCGGAATGTCCCTCCGGCCGGGGGCAGTTCCATGCCCGCGCGTCACCCGGCGGCCCTCAGACCCGCAGCGGCGTCGTGCCCTCGATCATCGCGGCGATCCGGTCCGGGGCCACCGCCCGCGAGTAGAGCCAGCCCTGCCCGGTGTCGCAGCCGATCCGCCGCAGCCGCGCCGCCTGTCCGGCGGTCTCCACGCACTCGGCCGTCACCGTCAGGCCCAGCCGGTGGGCGAGCTGCACCAGCGCCTCCACGATCAGCTCGTCCGCCGGGTTGGCGTGCTCCTCGTCCTGGAAGCCGCGCACGAAGGAGCCGTCCAGCTTGAGGACGGAGACCGGCAGCCGGCTCAGATAGGCGAGGTTCGAGTAGCCGGTGCCGAAGTCGTCGATGGCGATCCGCACGCCCATGTCGCTGAGCGCCTGCAGGGCCTGGAGCGGGCGGCCCGCCGACCCCATCACCGCGGACTCGGTCAGCTCCAGCTGGAGCAGGTGCGGGGCGAGGCCGGTCTCGGCGAGGATCCCCGCCACGTCCGCCACCAGGTCGGAGTCCCAGACCTGGCGGACCGCCACGTTCACGCTCACGAAGAGCGGCCGTTCCCGCGGATGGTCCTTCTGCCACTGCCGGGCCTGCGCGCAGGCGGTGCGCAGCACCCACCGCCCGAGCTCCACGATCGAGCCGTCCTCCTCGGCGATCGCGACGAACCGATTCGGCGGCAGCACCCCGAACTGCGGGTGGTTCCACCGCACCAGCGCCTCCACGCCGCGCACCGCCCCGCCGGCCAGGTCGACCAGCGGCTGGTACTCCAGGGCGAACTCCCCGCGCTCCACCGCCGGGCGGAGGGTGGAGGAGAGCGCCTGCCGGGTCATCCGGTGCGCGTTGCGCTCCGGGTCGAAGAGCGTCCAGCGGGCCTTGCCGTCGGCCTTCGCCCAGTACAGCGTGGTGTCGGCGGCCTGCATCAGCCCGGTGGCGGTGGTGCCGAGGGCGGTGCGCTCGACGACGCCGATCGAGGCCGAGACGGAGAGCCGCTGCCCGCCGAGGTCGAAGGGCCGCTCCAGGGCGGCGAGCACCGAGCGCGCCAGGTCGGCGAGTTGTTCCGTCCCGGTGGAGTCCTCGACGAGGACGGCGAACTCGTCGCCGCCGAGCCGGGCCACGAGGTGACCGCCGCTGCGGGTGTAGCCGGCGCTGTCGGCGCACTCGGTGAGCCGCCCGGCGACGGCGGCGAGCAGCCGGTCGCCGACCCGGTGGCCGAGCGTGTCGTTGACCGCCTTGAAACCGTCGAGGTCCAGGTAGCAGAGACCGATCCGCCCTGTTCTGCCATGGCTGTGTGATCGGTACGACCGGTACGTGTGGGGGGAGCCGTACGGCTCCGGGGCGCCGGCCGGCTCGGTCGGTCCGGCCGCGCCGGTGGCCGCCTCGACGCTCTCCGCCGCCGCGCACTCCAGGGCGGCCGAGAGGCGCTCGAAGAAGAGCGCCCGGTTGGGCAGCCGGGTCACCGGGTCGTGCATCTGGAGGTGGCGCAGCCGGGCCTGGAGCTCGCGCCGCTCGCTGATGTCCGCGACGGAGAGCAGTACCCGGCCGGTGTCGGGGACCGGGGCGACGGTGACCTCGGCCCACAGCTTGCGCCCGTCCGGGTGCTTGAGCCGGCGGGTGCAGCGGAAGCGGGAGCGGCGGCCGCGCAGGACCTCGCGGTAGGCGTGCCAGGTGCGTCCGTCGGCGGCGAGGTCCACGAGGTCGGCGGCGGCCTGCTCGCGCAGGGCGGCGCCGTCGGTGCCGAGGAGGGCGCCGAGGGAGTCGTTGGCGGCGACGACCAGGCCGTCCCGGTCCACGAGGGCCATGGCGAGCCGGGAGGCGCGGAAGGCGGCCCGGTAGTCGCGGAGTTCACGCTCCGTGAGTGCCGGGCGGGCCGGCGGGATGCCGGGCGGTTCTGGGTGTGCCGGTCCTTCGGGGGTTCCGCTCACCGCTCGCTCCCGTGGTGCTGGGGGGCCGTTCACATGTGGTCAGGATGGTCGGCCTCCGGACAAGTCTGCCGATCATAGAGCCAGCCCGGGGGGCCGTTCCAGCTCCTGGGCGGGGGAGCGGGGGCGCGGACGGTGTGAGTCCGGACACCGGGAGCCGCCCCTTCGACCGATTCCGCTCGGGTCTGACGCACGGCGTCTCCGAGATGACCGAATGTGACTGTCCGTGAGCTGGACTCCGCCCGTCTCGCGTCCACCGGACGCCACGCTCTCACCCGACCGGGGCAGCGGAAACATGCGAAACACCGCGAACCGTCACAAGGTGGGGGAGGTGTCCCGCACTCGCGAACCGGAGGTCCACGTGGAGGGTCAGCAGCCACCCGGGGGAGTGGAGGGCTCCCGGCTGCGCGCCGGAGCCGCTTCGTTCACGGCGCTCGCCGCGCTCGCCGCCACCGGCCTGGTCGCCGGGCCCGCCGTGGCCGCGCCCTCGGCAGGCCCCTGCGCCCTGCCGCGTACCGCCGCCCACCACTCGCTCGGCGTCGACAGCTGGAACGGCTCCTATCCGCGCCCCGAGCGGGCGCTCGACGCGGTCATGATCTTCCTGTCGTTCCCGGACGCCGCCCCGCTGACCACCCCGGAGGAGCTGACCGCCGACCACTTCCCGGCCACCTCCGAGTTCTTCCAGCGGGCCTCCTACGGCCGGTTCACCCTGCGCCCGCACCCCCGCGCCGTCTGGACGCCGATGCCCCGCCCGTCCACGGAGTACGACATACGGCGTGACTGGGACGCCGGGAAGCGGGCGGAGTACCTGCGGGACGCGGTCGCCGCGGTCGACGACTCCGTGGACTTCTCCCGGTACGACATCGTCTACCTGGTCGCCGACCCGGACGCGCCCGGCGTCGACTCGGACGCCACCAAGGTGGTCAACCTGGAGCGCCCGCTGGAGGTCGACGGCGCGAAGATCCGGCGGGTCGTCACCGTCTTCGAGCGGCACCCGCCGGACCGGAACGTCCTCGCCCACGAGACCGGCCACGTCTTCGACCTGCCCGACCTCTACCGCCGTCCGGCCGACGGCAAGGGCGACTGGGACACCCATGTGGGCGACTGGGACGTCATGGGCAGCCAGTTCGGGCTGGCCCCCGACCCCTTCGGCTGGCACAAGTGGAAGCTCGGCTGGCTGGACCGCTCCCAGGTGACCTGCGTCCAGGGCGGCGAGCCGCGCGTGGTCGGCCTGGAGCCCGTCTCCACCGCCCCCGCGACGCCGGCCGCCCGCTCCACCCGGCTCGCCGTCGTCCGCACCGGCCGGGACAGCGTCCTCGCGATCGAGGCCCGCGCCGCCACCGGCAACGACGCCGACACCTGCACCGAGGGCGTCCTCGTCTACCGGGTCAAGGCCCGCGCGGCCTCCGGCGAGGGTCCGGTCCAGGTCGTCGACGCCCACCCGGGCACCGAGGCCTGCTGGGAGCGCTCGGTCTACCCGCCGCTCGCGGACGCCCCGATGGAGGTCGGCGAGACGCTCACCGTGCCCGGCACGGACGTCCGCGTCGAGGTCTCCGACCGCAGCGAGTCCGGCGTCTGGACGGTGAAGATCACCCCACCGGGCACGGACTGACCACCGGGCACGGACTGACCACCGGGCACGGACTGGCCGCGGTCCGGACAAGCAGAAAGACCCCCTCGCTTCCGCGAGGGGGTCTTTCCTGTCGGTGCGCCGCCAGGGACTCGAACCCCGGACCCGCTGATTAAGAGTCAGCTGCTCTAACCAACTGAGCTAGCGGCGCCTGCTGACGTCGTAGACATTAGCACCCTCACCCGCGGCAGCGAAAATCGATACCCGCACGTCGGCCGCCGAAACCATCCGGGCGGCCCGCACGCAGGCCCAGAGCACCACCTCGGGGCCCGGCAGCCACGGGTTCCGGGTGTCGGGGGCGACCAGCCACCGGGGCCGGGTGGACTCCTCCCCGGCCGGCACCAGCGGCGGCACGGTCACCGCGTCGCCCGTCCCGTGGCAGATCGGCCGCGGCACGGCCTCCCCCCACTCCTCCCAGTCGAGGAGCGCGGGCAGCCGCTGCGCGGTGCCCGGCGCGGCGAAGAGCAGCGTCCGGCCCCGGTGCGTGGCCACCGGGCCCGAGCCCGGGCCCTCCTCCCACAGCCGGTCCAGCATCCGCCGCCCGAAGACGGGGTCCACGTTGACGACGTCGAAGGCCGTCCCGCAGGGCAGCACCGCCGGCGACTCCGGCCGCGCCTCCCAGCGCGCCAGCGCCGCCCCGAGGTCCCCGCCGGCCGCCGACGCCAGCCAGGCGGCGCCGTCCGCCGTCACCCGGGCGGTCTGGTGCCGGTCCTCGTCCCCTGCCCGCAGGAAGCGGAGGACGCCGTACGGGGTGTACGGGGTGGTCTCGTCGCGCAGCCAGGTCGTCGTCATGGAACAGGTCTACCGCCGGTGACGGACCGGATGCCGGGAGTCGCGAAAAGGCGGACAGGGCCGGCCCCCGGGGAGTATCGTGCGCCCCGCATATGGCCTCATGCATATGCCGAACGCCCGTTCTCCCCCTCCGCGGAGGGGCGGTCCGCTCCTCCGGGGAGGCTCAGTCCTCCGCCGGCCGCCCGTCCGCGCGGATCAGGTCCCGCCCGTACTCGATCATCTTCCGCGCGTAGTCCTCGGTCCACGCCGCCCGCTCGGCGACGTCCGCCGCCGTCAGGCGGTCGAACCGCTTCGGGTCGGCGAGCTGCGCCGCCGCCACGGCCTGGAACTCGACCGCCCGGTCCGTCGCCGCCCGGAACGCCAGGGTCAGCTCGGTCGCCCGGGCCAGCAGCTCCTTGGGGTCCTCGATCGACTCCAGGTCGAAGAAGTGCTCGGGATCGGCGGTCGCCTCGGCAGGCTCGAAGATCAGGGGCGCCGGCCGCAACCGCCGCTGTCCGCTCCGCTCCGCGGGTTCCGCCATCGTTCCGCTCCTCCTCGCACACGCGCAGGCCCGGAATGCCGGACCACCCCCCATTCTCCCGCGCCCCGCAAGAGCGCCTCGGGGGGTCAGTCCCCGAGGCCGCGCAGCAGCATCCGGAGCCCGCCGAGGAACTCCTCGTCGGGGCCGACGCCGCCGGCGTCCCGGGCGGTCGCCGTCAGCAGCGGGAACGCGTCGCCGGGCAGTCCGGCGATCGCCTCCGTCCCCGGGCCCGCCAGCGGGCCCCGGTGCTCCAGCTGGATCGCCCCGCTCACGTACGCGTGGAGCGCCCGCAGCGCGACCACCCGCCGGGGGCCGTCGATCCCGGCCTCGGTGAGGATGCCGAGCACCGTCTCCGACCAGCGCAGCCCGCCGGGGGAGCGGTGGCGGTGGGTGAGGGTGAGCGGGACGGCCTCCGGATGGCGGGCGACGGCCTCGCGCAGCCGCCCGGTCATCAGCTCGACCCGTTCGCGCCAGGGCGTGTCGCGGGGCGGCGGGGCCGTGTCGACCGCGCCGAGGATCCGGTCGACGACCAGCCGCTCCAGCTCCTCGCGGTCGGAGACGTACCGGTAGAGCCCCATCGGGCTCATGCCGAGCTCCTTGGCGGCGGTGCGCATGGAGAGGGCCGCGAGGCCGTCGCGGTCGACGACGGCCAGCGCGGCGGCGGCGAGCCGTTCGGGGGTGAGGGAGCGGGGTCGTGGCATGGCGCTTGACAGCGTACGCCCTACGCCTACACCTTTAGGAGTACGTCGTACGCCTACGAGCCCTCCTACGGAAACGGAAGGTGCCCCATGCGCACGCCCCCGTCGACCCCCGCCCCCGCACCGGTCCCCTCCCCGTCCCCCGCCCCCGCTCCCGCCCGGATCCGCCTGAGGCCCGGCGACACCGTCCCCGTCCGCACGCTCGTCCCGGTCTCCGGTCCGCCGCTGGCCGTGCCGGACCCCGGGCGCGTCGTCCACGTGCAGTTCCGGCGCTTCGCCGGCTGCCCCGTCTGCCACCTCCACCTCCGCTCGGTGGCCCGGCGCCACGAGGAGATCGAGCGGGCCGGGATCCGGGAGGTGGTCTTCTTCCACTCACCCGCCGAGGAACTGCGCGAGCACGTCGCCCACCTCCCCTTCGCCGTCGTCGCCGACCCCCGCAAGGAGCTGTACGCGGCCTTCGGCGTCGAGGCGCACCGCCGGTCCCTGCTCGACCCGCGGGGCTGGCCGGGCATCGTCCGGGGCGTCTGCGCGAGCGCCGTGGAGCTGCTCCGGGGCCGCGGGCGGCTCCCGGCCGCCGCCCAGCCCGGCGGCCGGACCGGCCTCCCCGCGGACTTCCTCGTCGCCCCGGACGGGCGGATCGCCGCCGCGAAGTACGGCGAGCACATCGACGACCAGTGGTCGGTCGACGAACTCCTCGCCCTCGCGGCCGGCCCCCGCCTCACCGACGGGTGATCAGCACTTCGCGGACGCCGGCAGGTTCGCGTACTTGTCGCCGGAGAAGTAGATCGCGCTGGAGTAGCCCCAGACGCCGCTGCCGTTCCTGGCGAGGATCCACACGTTGTTGGTGGTGCCCTCGGCGGTCACCGACTCGCCGTACTTCCAGCAGCTCACGGGGTAGGAGACGCCCGCGTAGAGCTTGCCGATGATGCGGCCGTCGCCGCTCGGCAGGAGCCGGTGGTTGACGGTCTTCCACACCTTCCGGCTGCCGAAGACCGGCGGCAGCGTCGGATCCGAGAAGACGGCCCCCGCCGTCCGGCTCGTCCCGTCCGGTGCCGCGGCGGCGGTGCCCGCCGTGCCCAGGACGCCGGCGAGGGCCAGGGCGCCGGTCGCGGCGGCGACGGCCGTACGGGTCGTGAGAGTGCGCATGGTTCTTCCTCCCGTTTCGTGGTTCCCGGCGGCGCGGACACGCCTGCGGTCCTGCGCCGTTGGCCAACCATGACGGATTCCGGCGGACCCCGGCGATGCTGTTGCGGCTGACCGCAAAAGCCGAGCTCATCGGGGGGAACGAGATGCTCCGCATCCACTTGGGGGACGCCGACCTCGCCGCCGTGCGAGTCGCCGCCGCGCCCAACCCGTTCTGGGAGATCGCCACCAGCCTGCACCGCTTCCAGACCCGCGACGGCCGCTGGGCGTACGCGGGCTGGCTCAGGGCCGTACGGCTCCGGCTCCGGGAGAAGGGGCTCGAACGGGCCCTGCGCACCATCCTCCTGCCGCTCTTCCCCCGGGCCGCCTACTTCCCCGACTTCCTCACCCCCGGGCAGGGCGTCGACGGCCTCGCCGCCGGGTGCGACGCGATCCTGGAGACCTCCCCGCGGCGGGTGGCGAAGGAACTGGCCCGGCTCGACCGCACGGTCGGCGCGCCCCCGTGGACCGCGCGGCTCACCGGCCTGGAGGACCGCAGGGAGCTCGTCCGGGTGCTGCGCGCCTACCACGACGCCGTCATCGCCCCGTACGAGGAGACCGTCCGCTCCCGCTTCGACGCCGAACGGGCCGCGCTCGGCCGTGGGTTCCTCGACGGCGGCGTCCACGGACTGCTCGGCGGCGCCGGCCCCACCATCCGCTGGCGGCCGCCGTCCCTCCAGGTGGACTTCCCGCCCGCCGACCGCGAACTGCGCCTGGACGGACGTGGATTGACCCTGCTGCCCGCGTACTTCTGCTGGCGCACCCCGACCAGCCTCGCCGACCCGGCCCTCCCGCCCGTCGTCTGCTACCCGGTCCGCCGGGACGCCACCGCCCCGCCGCCCGGCCACCCCCTCGCCGACACGCCCTCCGCCCCCCTGGCGGCCCTCCTCGGCCGCACCCGCGCGGCGGCCCTGTGCGCCGCCGCCGGCGGCGCGACGACCGGCGAGATCGCCCGCGCGGCGGGCGTCTCCGCGGCCTCCGCCAGCCGCCACGCCACGGCCCTGCGCGACGCCGGCCTCATCACCAGCAGCCGCCACGCCGCGACCGTCCTGCACACCCTGACCCCCGTCGGCGCCTCCGTCCTCCGAGCCGCCGCCCACCGCCCCTGACGGTCAGCCGGCCCAGCGCACCCGCTGCTCGGCCAGGTGTGACAGGACCGCGTGGTTCGCCTCCCAGCCGCCTGGGCTGTGTTTCCTGGCCGCCTGCGGCGGCGCGCCGGACTCCGTCCGGCTGTTCGGGTCCGGCGGGTCAGCCGGCCCAGCGCACCCGGTGCTCGGCCAGGTGCGACAGGACCGCGTGGTTCGCCTCCCAGCCGTCCGGGAACTTGACCGTGACGCCGAGCCGGACCGGTTCCGTGGAGGGGTGTTCGTCGAGGAGGTCCGTCACCCCGGCGCGGCAGACGACCACACAGGCGTGGCGGTGGCGGGAGGCGAGGACGCAGAGACGGCCGGTCTCCAGGTGGAAGGCGGTGGCGTCGGGACGGCCCGACAGCGGGTGCAGGACGACCGTCACGTCGTACTCGCGGCCCTGGAGGCGGTTCGCCGTGTCGACCGTCACCCCCGACACGCCGAGCGCCGCGAGCGCCGCGCGGACCGCCGCCGCCTGGTCCCGGTGGGCGGTGCCCACCGCGACCCGGCCGGCGGTCAGCGGCACCGGCGTGTCGGACCGCTCGCTGACCGCCGCGCCGCCCCGGTCGAGGAGGCGCCGGACCACCAGCGCGACCGCGTGCACGGCCTCCGGGTCGGTGCGCGGCGTGTGCCGGGCGGGCAGTTCGAGCAGACCCCAGCCGGACGCGGCGGCCTCGTCCAGGACCCGGTCGGGCGCCGAGCCGTCCGAGGGCACGCCGAAGGCGAGCAGGCGGTCGCCGGGACCCGTGCCCGAACGGAACGGCGTGTACGGGTAGAAGGCGTCCGACACCAGCGGCGCCGCCGACGCGGGCAGCCGCCAGGACACCGGCAGCCGGTGCTGCGGCAGCTCCGGGTTGTGCGCGAGCAGCGTCGACACGGCGCTCGCCGAGGGGTCGTACGACAGCCCCGCCCACTGGTCCGCGCCCACCACCGAGAACGGGTCCAACTGCCCCGGGTCGCCCACGAACAGGGCCCGCTCGAAGAGCCCCGCCACGGCGAGCAGCGCGTCCGACCGCATCTGGTACGCCTCGTCCACGATCGCGTGCGCCCACGGCTCCACGTTCTTCACGTGCGCCCACTTCGCGGCCGTCGAGACCACCACCGGCAGCCCGGCGAGGTCCCCGGCCTTCGCCGACTTCCGTACCTGTTCCAGCGCGTCGAGCGCCTTGTCGTACGGGTCCGCGTCGCTGGAGTGCAGCCGGCCCACCTCCAGGTCCGGCTCCTTCTCGGCGAGCCGCAGCACCAGATCGTCGACCTGCGCGTTCGTCTGCGCGACCACCATCAGAGGGCGTCCCGCGGCGGCCAGTTCGAGCGCCGCCCGCACCACCAGCGTCGACTTCCCGGCACCGGGCGGCGAGTCGACGACGACGCCCCGGGCGGTGCCGTGCAGCGTGGACTCCAGGATCTCCGCCGTCGCCTTCGCGGCGGCCGCGGCGGGGTCGAGCACGGCGGGGTCGTACACGGTCACAGCAGGTCCTCGGGGGTCACGGAGTCGGGCAGCTCGGCGGTGTCGGCGTGGCGCGGCGGGCCGCCGTGGGTCCACGGCGTCTCCTCCGGGTCGGGCAGCCTCGGCCCCACCCGCGTGTCGTGCTCGAAGAGCGTCCAGGCGATCCGCTCGCCCTTCTCCGGCACCGTGCCCTCCGCGGGCTCCTTCGACCGGCCCATCTTGTCCAGGAGCCGCAGCACCAGCGCACCGTCCTCCTCCCGGCCCACGAACTCCGCCGACTGCGGCTTGCCGTCCAGCGAGCGGTACACCTTCACGCCCGGGTCCAGATGCGGCCGGTCCTCGGTGCGGACCGTCAGCAGCGGGCGCGGCGCGGGCCGCTTCGACTCCGTCCACGCCATCACCACCTCGGCCACCTCGGCGGTGAACGCCTCCCCGGACAGCCGCCGCCCGGCGAACACCAGCGGATCGTCCAGGGACTCCTGGGCGTCCAGCTGCCCCTGCGCCTGCTCGCGCGCCGCGAGCTTCGCGGCGGCGGTCACCGCGTCGTCGCGGCGCGGCTGCGGCGGCTCGCCCGCCGCGATCCGGTCCCGGTGCGCGGTGAACGACCAGCGGTCCCGGGTCCACCGGTCCTCGACCCGCGCCCCCTCGGGCAGCGCCCGCAGCAGCCCCAGCGCCCGCCACGTCGCGTCCCACGTCGGCTCCAGCTGCGAGACGACGAGCCGCCGCACCTCGCGCTCGGCCCGGTGCAGGACGGCGAGCGCCGCCTCGGCCGTCTCGCCGTCCTCGGCGGCGCCGACCGCCTGCCGGGCCCGGTCGTACGCCTCGATGGCCGGCGCGAGGAGATCGTTGTCGAACGCCGGGTCGGTCGCGGGCCCGGCCGGCGGGCACAGCAGCTGCCCCCGCTCGTCCCGCCCCAGCTCGGCCCGGTACGCGGCCCGGTCGCCCCGCAGGCCGTCGGGCGGGTCGATCCAGGCGAGCAGCGCCCCCAGGTGCTGGTCCTCCAGGGAGGACTGGCCGGTGGCCCAGTGCCGGTTGAGCAGATCGGTCGCCGCGAGCAGCAGCGAGGAGCCCGGAACCCGGGCCCGCTCCCCGTAGTGCGTCAGCCAGCGGCCGAGCAGCGGCACGCGCGGCGGCGCCGGATACGGCGTGTCCGGGTCCTGCTCGGCGGTGCGCCGGAACCGCGTCGACCGCCCCAGGAGCCGTACGTACTCGATCCCGGCCCGGCTCGGCACGATCAGCTGCGGCGCGTCCAGGCACAGCTCGACCTGGACCTTCTCCCCGGTGGCGGCGTCCTTCCGCTCCACCGGCTCGACGGCGTCCGCGAACCCGTCGACGTACGGCAGGACCTCCTCGGCCAGCTCGGCCAGGAACGCGAACCGCAGCTCCCGGTCCCGCGGCTGCGGCACCACGAGGAGCCGCGGCTCCTCCGGGTCGGTGCCGACGAGCGCGCCGAGCGGGGCGCCCGCCTCGCCCGCCGTGGTCAGCGGCACGAGGACCAGCGGCCGCCCGGCGAGGTGCCGGTGCCGGACCGTCGCCAGCGGCTGGGCGCGGCCCGCCGCCACGGCCTCCATCCGGGCCAGGTGCGCGATCAGCGACATGCGGCGGCCTCCGCCTCGGCCAGGGCCTCCTGCCGCAGGGCCCACGCCCGGCGCAGCGCGGCCACCGCCGGGTCCTGCGGCCCGCCGTCCCCCGAGCTCCCGGCTTCGCTCGCGCAGGGGGCACCCCCACCGCCGCGCGCCGCGGCCAGGACCGCGCCGATCGTGGTCAGCCCGCCGAGCTCGCCCCGCACCGAACGGCCCAGGGTCTGCACCGCCTCCTCCTCCCGCGCCCGCGACCGGCAGTGGAAGCCCAGCTCGCAGGCGGCCAGGCACTCCGGCGCGTAGGCGTGCGGGACCGCCTCCACGGCCGCCGACAACTCCTCCGCCGAACGGCCCTGGACGTCGAAGCTCAGCCCCTCCGGCAGCGCCTCGGCGATCTCGTCGATCCGGGTCAGCCGCTCCAGCTGCCGCCGGGTCACCGCCCGCTGCTTGCGCACGTCGACCGCGGAGGCCGTCGGCAGGTTCGAGAAGTCCTTCGGGCAGACGAGCAGCACCGAATGCCGCACCTCGGCCCCCTCGGTGAGCGCCGCCACCCGTTCGAGCGCCAGCACGTACACCGCCGCCTGCCGGGCCGCCGCGCCGACCTTCGCCGCGTCCGCCGACCCGTCGATCATCGGGAACGACTTGATCTCCACGACCGTCCACCGCCCGGCCGGATCCACCACCACCGCGTCCGGCTCCAGGTGCACGGGCGAGCCCGCCACCTCCAGGGTCAGCAGCGGATGGTCGAGCAGCGTCCACCCGTCGCCCGCGGTCGCCTCGCGCAGCGCGAGCGCCGTCCGCGCGGTCCGCCCCTCGGGCCCGGACGCCGACAGATCGGGCACGGAGACGGCCCCCGGGTCCTCGACGCCCAGGAGCCGCAGCAGCTCGCGCCCGCCGTCCGCCTTCACCTTCGCCTCGAAGCTGTTGCCCCGCACGATCGCGAACTGCGACTGCCCGAACGGCGCGGGCGAACCCAGCCGCGACGCCAGCGCCCCCTTGTCGACCCCCGCGCCGTCGAGCAGCGCGCGGCGCCTGCACCCCGGGTTCGCCGCCAGCGCGGCCAGCGCCCGGGCGTCCAGCGGGCGCGGCGGGACCGCCGGTCCGCGCAGCTCGGCGAGTCTCTCCCGCGTCCTGCGCCGGCTCGCCGGGGTCGGCACGGGGCCGGTCGTCTGCGGCGGCCGTGACCCGCCGTCGTCCAGGGATGCGCTCACCCGCGGAAGTCTCCCATCCGGCACTGACAACGCGGGCGGGTTCCGCCCCGGAGACACCGGGAGTTCGCGCCGGGGCCACCTGCGGGATGATGGAGGGACCCTCCGGGGCGCCCGACGGCGCGCGCCCGTACCTCCCGCATCCGCGCAATCTCTGGAGAGTCCCGCCCATGGCACCGCGCATCCTGCTCGCCCGACACGGCCAGACCGAGTGGTCGCTCCTCGGCCGGCACACCGGCAGGACCGACATCCCGCTGCTCGACGAGGGGCGACGCGGCGCCAAGCTGCTCGGCGAGCGCCTCCACCGCGGCCCCTGGCAGGGCCTGCCCGGCGTCGAGATCCGCACCAGCCCCCTGGTCCGCGCGAGCGAGACCTGCGCCCTGGCCGGCTTCGGCGACCGCGCCGAACCCTGGGACACCCTGATGGAGTGGGACTACGGCGCCTACGAGGGCCTCACCCCGGCCCAGATCCAGGAACTCCGCCCCGGCTGGCTGATCTGGCGCGACGCCGTCCCGGAGGGCGAGTCCCTCGACCAGCTGTCGGCCCGCGCCGACGAGGTCGTGGAGTGGGCCCGCTCGGCCGACCGCGACGTCCTCGTCTTCGCCCACGGCCACATCCTCCGCTCCATCGGCGCCCGCTGGCTCGGCGAGCACGTCTCCTTCGCCTCCCGCATCCGCCTCGACCCGACGAGCCTCTCGGTCCTGGGCTGGGCGTACGGCGCGCCGGCGATCGAGCGCTGGAACGACGCGGGGCACTTGGAGGGCTGAGCGCGGGCTCGGATCCAACCTCCCGGATTTCGGATCCAACCTCCCGGATCCAACCCTCCGGGATTTCGGATCCAACCTCTCGGATATTGGATCCGACCTTCCGGATCCCATGTCCGACCTCCGGGCTATCGGATATTGGATCCGACAGCCCCGCCCTCACCCACCCGTAAGGATGAGCCGCGTTTCGGCCAGCAGCCCCCTGATCCGCGCCGACGCGATCCCGTCCAGCGAATCCGCCACCCGCCGCGCCTCCGCCTCCGCCTCGTCGCGACGGCCGGCGCGGGCGAGGTGGCCGGCGAGCTGGGCGCGGTAGAGGGCGAGGTTGCGGGCGAAGCGGGGGTGCTGGAGGACGGTGGCGCGGTACGAGTGGCGGGCGGCGCGGCTCCAGTCGCCGAGGGCGGCCCAGCAGTGGGCTTCGAGGGCTTCCAGTTCGGGTTCGCCGAAGAAGGACATCCACTCGGGGTCCTGGTCGGCGTGGCCGCGGCCGAAGTGGTCGTGGGCGCGGCCGAGGCACTCCTCGGCGGCCGAGCGGTCGCCGAGTCCGGCCCAGGCGGCGGCCTCGCGCAGGGAGAGCAGGGCGAGCAGCCGGGGGGAGTCGAGCGGGCACGCGGCGCGCAGTCCGGCCTGGGCGGCGCGGACGGCCTCGCGGTAGCGGCCGGTGTCGCGGGCGAGGAAGGAGGTGTTGCAGAAGGCGTGCGCCTCCAGGGCCGCGTCCCCGGAGACCCGGGCGGTGGCCAGGGCCTCGGCGTAGTGGGAGCGGGCGTCCTCGTGGCGGCCCGAGTCGTGGGCGAGCCAGCCGACGGAGAGGGACAGTTCGCCCGCGCCGGCGAGGAGCCGGTCCTCGGTGGCGCGGCGGGCGGCGCTGCCCTGGTCGAGCAGGCGGTAGGCGCTGCGGAGCGGCTGGGCGGCGACCTTGTAGAGGCCGTCGGCGCCGTGCCGGTCGTCCAGCAGGCGGATCTGCCGCACGGCGTCCTCGACGGCGCGGACCTCGGCCTCGCCGATGCGGTGGGTGCCGCGGGGGCTGGGGATCGCGGCGGCGGTGGTGGAGCCGAGTCCCCAGGAGGCGGCCGCCAGGGTGGCGGTGCCGCTCGTCATGAATGCGCGACGCAGCACGTCGCTCTCCTCATCGTTCCGGGTCGGGAGGGCGGGGGGCCCCGAGGCCCCGGCCGGGGCGGCCTGCCGTCGGCCGCGTACCGCCTCCCGCGCAGAGAATCCCAGGTCGGCGAGGGTGAGGCCGGGGAACATGTGCAGGAAGACCCGCTCGTACGCGTAGTTCGGGCAGCGGATCTCGCCCGCCTCCACGCGCCCGATGTAGCGGGCGTCGCACGCGACCTGTTCGCCGATCTCCCGTGCCGCCCGGCGGACCGTGGCGGCGAACTCCGCCGGGGAGTGCTGCCCGCGGAGCCGTCGGAAGGCGAGATTGGGAACTGCCCGTGACATGGCCATGGCCGAGCCCTCTCCTGGTGCTGCCGGGTGTTCCGGCGGCATGAACGTACCTGCTGTGACCGGATGCGTACGCTGAGTTTGGCTACAAATCGGATATCTCGCCTGCGATCTGCCATGAACTGCCATCCTTTGCGGCGGCGTGCCGCCGTAGCCGTTGACGCGCACGGGCGTTGAACCGTATGGGAGAGACGGAACGTGTCTCCTCTGGGAAGCGAGGAGGGGTCCATGTCCGAGAACGCCGCGCCTTTCGAGACGACCACGACCACGGCCGGGACCACGACGGTGGCGCCCGCGGCGCCCGCCGCGACCACGACCGGCACCGGCGCCGTCGAGCCCTGCGACCTGGTGACCGTGCCCGCCCGGCAGGGCCTGGAGGCCGTCGACATCCTCCGCCGCCGGGGCGTCCCCGCCGTCGGGCCGGTCCTCCACGACGGCGCCTGCGACACCCTCGGCTTCCTCGTCCCGCCCGGTACCGCCGCCGCCTGGGACCTCCCCGGCAGCGCCTGCACCCGCACCTCCGGACGCGGCCTGCGCCTCCCCGAGCTCCCCGAACTGCCCGAGCCCGCCGGCGACGCGCCCCGCCCGGCCGGCTGGCTGCTGCCCCCCGGCGACACCGGACCCGTCACCGACCCCGCCGTGCTGCGCCGCGCCCTGGGCGAGGCGGCCCGCCTCATCGAGGCGGCCGACGGCTGTCACTGAACGCCGCGCCCCGGACCCGCCGATAATGGACGGATGGCCAGGAAGAAGCAGAGCGAACGGCCGGCGGCCGGCACCGTCTCCGAGACCGTCGACGGCGGGCTCGCCGAACTGATACCCGACCGCGACCGCCCCCGCGCCTGGACACTGCTCCTCGACGGCGCCCCCCAGTCCCACGTGGACCTCGACGACCCCGCCGCGCTCACCTTCGAGTACCAGCGGCGGCTCGGCCACGTCGCCGACCTCGCCGCCCCGCCCGGCCGTCCCCTCCAGGCCGTCCACCTCGGCGGCGGCGCCTTCACCCTCGCCCGGTACGTCGCCGCGACCCGGCCCCGCTCCACCCAGCAGGTCGTCGAGCTCGACGAACCCCTCGTCCGCTTCGTCCGCCGCGAACTGCCGCTCGACCCCGGCGCCCGCATCCGGGTCCGCGCCGTCGACGCCCGCGCCGGACTCGCCAAGGTCCCGGACGGCTGGGCCGACCTGATCATCGCGGACGTCTTCCGCGGCGCCCGCACCCCCGCACACCTCACCAGCACCGAGTTCCTCGACGAGGTGCGGCGCGCGCTGCGGCCCGGAGGCACGTACGCCGCCAACCTCGCCGACGGTCCGCCGCTCGCCCATCTCCGCGGCCAGGTCGCCACCGCCGCCGGGGTCTTCCCCGAGCTCGCCCTGATCGCCGATCCGACCGTGCTGCGCGGCCGCCGCTTCGGCAACGCGGTCCTCGTCGCCTCGGGCCGCGAGCTCCCCGTCGCCGACCTCACCCGCCGGGTCGCCACCGACCCGCACCCGGGCCGCGTCGAACACGGCCGTGCCCTCGCCGACTTCACCGGCGGCGCCACCGCCGTCACCGACGCCACCGCGAAGGCCTCGCCCGCGCCCCCGCCGTCCGTCTTCCGCTAGTACGCCCGCTCGGACGCCCGCCGGTACGTCCGCCGGCGCGCCCGGCTAGTGCGTGCGGTCGTCGACCTCCACCCGGGGCGCCGAGTCGTGCCACACGCAGAAGACCGACACCTCGCGGCCGTCCCGCGTGAAGGTCACCCGGATCCACGTCGGCTGCTTCCACACCTGCATCTGCCAGCCCGAGGCCGGGATCGCCGAGACCAGCTCGGCGGAGCTCGCGCCGAGGTCGAAGGTGACCCGGCCGCCGTCCACCGCGGTGGTCTTCAGGGAGGAGGCCGCCGTGGCGGGCGGCGGGGTGGTCCGCGGCGGGGCCGCGGGCCGGGTGGACGGAGCGGCGGCGGTCCTCGGCGACGACGGCGAGGGCGACGCCGGGGAAGGCGACGGAGGAGGAGCCGAGGGAGGGGAGGGGCGGCGCGTCGAGGCCGTCACGGGGTCGCCGATCGCCGTCTCGGCCGGCACCAGGTCCTCCGGCGAGCCGACCGGCAGCGGCAGGGCGCGCGGAGGGTCGTAGACGGTGCCGGACAGCACGGTGTGCACTCCCCACCAGGAGAGCGTGACCGCCGCGCCGGTGGCGAGCGACCAGGCCAGGGCGTGAACGAGTCCTCTTCGCATCGGGGCCATAGTGCACCACGCCCGGCCGGCGCGGACCGGAAGGTACGGAGTGGCCGGGGTGTCCCCCGAATGGCGTACGGTGCGGGCCATGGCAAGTGTGCTCGTGGTCGAGGACGACCAGTTCGTGCGCTCCGCCCTCATCCGGCAGCTGACGGAAGCCTCCTACACGGTACGGAGCGTCGGCACGGCCCTGGAGGCGCTGCGCGAGGTCGCCCATTTCCGCTTCGACGTGGTCGTCCTCGACCTCGGTCTGCCCGATCTGGACGGGTCCGAGGCGCTGAAGATGCTGCGCGGGATCACCGACGTACCGGTGATCATCGCGACCGCCCGCGACGACGAGGCGGAGATCGTCCGGCTGCTGCACGCGGGCGCCGACGACTACCTGGTGAAACCGTTCTCCGTCGAGCACCTCACCGCCCGGATGGCCGCCGTGCTGCGCCGCTCCCGGGCCGTCTCCGGGGAGCCCGCGCCGACCACGGAGCTCCGCGTCGGCGGGCTCGCCATCGACCCGCTGCGCCGCCAGGCCGAACTCGACGGCGTCCCGCTCGACCTGACCCGGCGCGAGTTCGACCTGCTCGCCTTCCTCGCCGGCCGGCCCGGCGTCGTCGTGCCGCGCAAGGAGCTGCTCGCCGAGGTGTGGCAGCAGGCCTACGGGGACGACCAGACCATCGACGTCCACCTGTCGTGGCTGCGGCGCAAGCTCGGCGAGACGGCCGCCCGGCCCCGCTACCTCCACACCCTGCGCGGTGTCGGCGTGAAGCTGGAGCCGCCCCGGGAGCAGCAGCGGTGAGACGGGAGCACCGGCCGTGAGATGGGCCCTCGTGAAGGTGTCGCTGGCCGTCACCGCCATGGTCGTCATCGCCTTCGCCGTCCCCCTCGGCCTCGTCGTCAAGGAGATGGCCCGCGACCGGGCCTTCTCCAACGCCGAGCGGCGCGGCGCCGGGCTCGCCCCGGTCCTCGCGATCACCACCGACCGGACGGAGCTGGAGAAGGCCGTCGCGACCACGGAGGACGGCGCCGCCGGGCGGCTCGCCGTGCACGTGCCGCCCGCCACGCCCGACGGGCAGGCCCTGGAGATCGGCACCCGCCGGGCCGGTGCCGAGGAGCTGACCGCCACCCGCACCCTCGGCCGCGCCTCGATCGCCGAGGTGCCCGGCGGTTACGCCCTGCTCCAGCCGACCGCGCTCAGCTCCGGGAAGGTCGCCGTCGTCGAACTCTTCGTCCCCGAGGGCGAGGTGACCAACGGCGTCGCCACCGCCTGGCTGGTCCTCGCCGGGGTCGGCGTCGCCCTGATCGTCGGCTCCCTCGCCGTCGCCGACCGGCTCGGCATCCGCATGGTCCGCCCCGCGCAGCGCCTCGCCCGCGCCGCCCACGAGCTCGGCGAGGGCCGGCTCGGCGCCCGGGTCGCCGAGGAGGGCCCGCCCGAACTCAAGTCGGCCGCCGTCGCCTTCAACTCCATGGCCGACCAGGTCGTCCAGCTCCTCGCCAACGAACGCGAGCTCGCCGCCGACCTCTCCCACCGGCTCCGCACCCCGCTCACCGTGCTCCGCCTCAACGCGGCCTCGCTCGGCTCGGGCCCCGCCGCCGACCAGACCCGGGCGGCCGTCGAGCAGCTGGAGCGCGAGGTCGACACCATCATCCGCACGGCCCGCGAGGCCAAGCCGCAGACCACCCCGCCGACCGGTCCGGGCGCGGGCTGCGACGCCGCCGAAGTGGTGCGCGCGCGGATGGAGTTCTGGTCCGCGCTCGCCGAGGACGAGGGGAGGCTCGTCCGCGTCGCCGGGGTCGAGCGTCCGGTACGGATCCCGGTGGCGCGCCCCGAGCTCGCCGCCGCGCTCGACGCGCTGCTCGGCAACGTCTTCCGGCACACCCCGGAGGGCACCGCCTTCTCCGTCGACGTCCACAACGGCGACGACGCCGTCATCGTCCTCGTCTCCGACGCCGGGCCCGGCATCGCCGACCCGGACGCCGCGCTCGCCCGCGGCAACAGCGGCACCCGGGCCGGTTCCACGGGCCTCGGCCTCGACATCGTGCGCCGCATGGCCGAGACCACCGGCGGCGACGTCCGCCTCGGCCGCTCGGTCCTCGGCGGCACGGAGGTACGCATCTGGATCGGGCTCGGCGGCCACCGCGCCGACGGCTCCGCCGGCCGCCGCTCGCACCGCCCGGCACGGCGTCGCAAGGCCGCCCGGCGCTGAACCTTTGCCCGTGGTGATGGCCGCCTTAAGCGGATCCTAAGAATCCCGACCGGGGTCCGCTCTGCGGCAATTGCCGGGATGCCCGGCGCTAGCGTGCTGCCCGCACCCCCACACCGCACCCCCCACACCCCGCACCACGGAGGCAGCACGCATGGGCAGCAACGGGCACCGGCGCAGGACCAGCGGCCGTACGAAGGCCGTCGGCGCGGTCGTCGCGGCGGCCGTCACGGCGGGCACGGTCTTCGCCCTCACCGGCACCGCCCAGGCCGCCGCCGTCGGCGCCGCCTACACCCGGACCTCCTCCTGGACCGGCGGCTACACCGGCCAGTACGTGATCACCAACGAGACCTCGGCGGCCCAGTCCGACTGGACGCTGGAGTTCGACCTGCCCGCCGGGACCACGATCGGTTCCCTGTGGAACGGCGACCACACGGTCTCGGGCCGGCACGTCACCGTGAAGCCCGCGAGCTGGAACCGGCAGCTCGCCCCCGGCCAGTCCGTCACCGTCGGTTTCGTGACCTCGGCGGCCGGACAGGCCGGGGACCCGGCGGGCTGCCTCATCAACAAGGCCGCCTGTTCGGCCGGCGGCCCCGCCCCCACCCCCAGCGGCCGCCCCACCGACCAGCCCACCGCCACGGCGGCCCCGACCGCCACCGCGAGCCCGAAGCCGACCGCCACCGCCACGACGAGCCCGAAGCCGACCCCCACGGCCACGGCGACGACCACCGCGCCCCCCAAGCCGACCCCGACCCCGACCCCGACGCCCACCCCGACCCCCACCGGAAGCCCCGCCACCGGCGCCCGGTTCGCCCCCTACGTCGACACCTCGCTCTACCCGGCCTACGACCTGCCGGCCACCGCCGACGCCACCGGGGTGAAGGAGTTCAACCTCGCCTTCATCACCTCCGGCGGCTCCTGCGCCCCTCTGTGGGGCGGGGTCACCGACCTCGGCTCCGACAAGGTGGCCGCCCAGATCGGCGCCCTGCGCGCCAAGGGCGGCGACGTGCGGGTCTCCTTCGGCGGCGCGGCCGGCCACGAGCTGGCGCTGAACTGCGCGAGCGCCGCCGACCTGGCGAAGGCGTACGGCAAGGTCGTCGACCAGTACGGGCTCACCAAGGTCGACTTCGACGTCGAGGGCGCCGCGCTGCCCGACACGGCCGCCAACACCCGCCGCTCCCAGGCCATCGCCGCGCTCCAGAAGGCGCACCCCGGACTGAACGTCTCCTTCACCCTGCCGGTGATGCCCGAGGGCCTCACCCAGCCCGGGGTGAGCCTGCTCGCCGACGCGAAGCGGAACGGCGTCCGGGTCGACGCGGTCAACATCATGGCGATGGACTACGGCCCGGCCTACAGCGCCGACATGGGCACGTACGCGATCCAGGCGGCGACCGCCACCCAGGCCCAGCTCAAGGGCGTCCTCGGCCTCTCCGACGCCGCCGCCTGGAAGGCGGTCGCCGTCACGCCCATGATCGGCGTGAACGACGTCACCACCGAGATCTTCAAGGTCGACGACGCCGCCCAGCTGGTCGACTTCGCGCGGTCCAAGGGGCTCGGCTGGCTGTCGATGTGGTCCTCGACCCGGGACAAGCAGTGCGCGGCCGGCGCCGTGAACCACGCGGACGCCACCTGCTCCTCGATCCTCCAGCAGCCGCTGGCCTTCACGAAGGCCTTCGCCGCCTACCGGTAGACCTTCCCGTCCCCCCACACCGCGTGCCCCGGCCGGACCACCCCACCTTCGGCCGGGGCACGCTTCCGTCGTGCGACGTCAGGGCGTCGGGCGGGCGTCAGACGCCCCGTGAGGTCTTCCACTCCTGGGCGTAGTCGTCGAAGATCGCCCGCAGGTGGTGGCCGATCTTCAGGTAGTCGAGGTCGTCCAGGTTGGCCAGCGAGACCCGGACCGACCACTCGGGGCCGTCGAAGCCGCCGCCGTTGAGGAGGACGACGCCGGTCTGTTCGGCGAGCCGGAACAGCGGGTCGACGGGCTCGTACTCCTTCTCCAAGAAGTCGGCGAAGTCCTTGCCGTGGACCCGCTCGGCCTCCGCCAGCAGGTCGAGCTCGATGTAGTACCCGGCCCGCTTGTCGTCCTCGGCGATCTTCATCCGGGCGCCTTCGAGGAGCAGGTCGAGCCGCTGCCCGACGATCGTCCGCAGCCGCTCCTTGTACGCCTGGCCCTCGGGGAGCATGTCGAAGAGCGAGAACAGCGTCATCATCACCTGCTGCGGCAGCGACAGGCCGGCGGTGTGGTTGAGGGCGACCTGCCGGGAGTCGGCGACCAGCCGGTCGATGAAGCGGATCTTCTCCGGCTCCAGGGAGAGCGTCCCGTACCGCTTGTCCAGCCGTTCCTTCTCGGCCGGGGGCAGGTCGGCGATCATCCGGTCGATGACGTTGTCGTCGTTCAGCCCGATGACGCCGAGCCGCCAGCCGGTGGCGCCGTAGTGCTTGGAGTACGAGTACACGAGGAGGGTGTTCTGCGGCAGGTCGGCGGCGACCGAGCGGAAGCCGGGGACGAAGGTGCCGTAGACGTCGTCGGTGACGATGACCAGGTTCGGGTTCTTCTCGGCGACGATCTCCTTGAGCTGGTTCGCGACCCGCTGACTGAGCGCCAGGGACGGCGGGTTGGAGGGGTTGACCAGGCAGAGCAGCTTGATCGACGGGTCCTCCAGCTTGGCGACCTCCTCCGCCGGGTAGCGCCATTCGCGGACGCCGGTCTCGGCGAAGAGGGAGGCGTTGACGTGGACGACGTCGAACTCGTACGTGTCGAGCTCGGGGATCTCGATGTACGGGGTGAAGACCGGCACCATCAGGGCGATCCGGTCGCCCTTCCTCAGGATCCCGTTCTTCATCAGGGAGTCGAAGACGTAGCACATGGCGGCGGTGCCGCCCTCGGTGGCGAAGTACGAGACGTTCCCCGCGGGCGGCCGCCGGTCGAACATCTCGTCCTCGACGTAGCCGCGGACGACCTGCTCGGTGTGGGTGAGGATCCGGTCCGGCACCGGGTAGTTGTCGCCGATGGAGCTGTCGGTGAGCTCGTGGACGAAGGCGTCCTTGTCGAAGCCGAAGCGCTCGACGGCGTACTCGACCGACTTCCGGAGCAGTTCGATGCCGGGCAGGTCCGGGTGCTGCCGCACGAAGGTGTCGAAGCGGGCGCCGGAGCCCCTGAGCTCGGGCATGCCGCCGAGGTCGTCGGCGGTCCACACCCGGCGGGACTCGGAGAGCGCGAAGTAGCCGAGCGCGTGGAAGGCCTCGCGGGGGCTGGTGGCGGTCCAGTTCGGGTTGCCTCGGCCGGCGTTGAGCATCTGGACCGAGGACTTGTCCTTCTGGCCCGGCTGGTCGGCCTGGGCGGCCCGGGCGAGGGTGATGAACTTGTCCTTCAGCTCGAACGGCGAGAGCTGGGCGAAGGACGTGATCTCCTCGCGGGTGAAGCTGGTCCTGGGCATGGTGCGTCCTTACGTACGGCGGTCAGTGGTTGAGGATGACGATCACGGCGCCCCAGATGGTCAGCAGCACGTTGCCCACCGCGTAGGGGATCGTGTAACCGAGCGTGGGGATCTGGGACTTGGACTGCTCGTTGATCGCGCCGATCGCCGCGGTCGTGGTCTGGCCGCCGGCCAGCACGCCCATCAGGATCGGGAAGCGGATCTTCTGTACGTAGTGGCCGACGAGGAAGCCGACGACCAGCGGGATCAGGGTGGCGACCGCGCCCCACAGGAGCAGCCCCCAGCCGGCCGTCGACAGGCCGCTGGTGAAGCTCGGACCGGCGTTGATGCCGACGACGGCGACGAAGGCGCACAGCCCGAAGGTGTCCATGAACCACTGGGCGCCCGGCGGGACGTTGCCGTACGTGGGGTACTTGCCGCGGATCCAGCCGAAGACCAGGCCCATGATCAGCGCGCCGCCGGAGGTCGACAGCGAGATCGGCACGCCGGAGACGGTGAGCGCCGGGATGCCGACGCAGCCGCCGAGGAAGACGCCGAGGCCGACCCAGAGCATGTCGGTGGCGAAGGAGGTCGGCACCGGCTTGCCGATCTCCCTGCCCGCCGGGTCGACGAGCCGCTTGGGGCCGGTGAGGACCACGGTGTCGCCGCGCTCCAGCCGGGTGGAGAGGCGGTAGGGGAACTCGGAGCCGGACCGGTAGATCTTGTCGATGTAGACGCCGACCATGAAGGGCTCGCGGCGCAGCTCGGCGACGGTCTTCCCGAGCTGCCGCTTGTCCGAGGCGACGACGTGCAGGCTCTCGGTCTCGTAGCCGAGGAGTTCGACGTCGTCGGTCTCGGGGCCGATGTGGGTGCGGGCGTCGAAGTCGACGAGGGAGCCGCGCAGCGCCGAGACGGCGACGGTGTCGCCCTCGCGGAGCACGGTCCCCTGGTCGTGGGGGAGGACCGTGCCGTCGCGCCGGACCCGGGTGACGTAGATGCGGTGGCCGAGCTCCTTCTGCTGGTTCTCGAAGTCGTCGATGGTGCGGCCGACGAGGTCGGGGCGCCGGATCGTGTACGCCCGGAGCACGACCTCGTAGTAGCCCTCGGCGAGGTCGGGGTCGTCGCCGGGGGCGTCCAGCTCCTTGGCGAGGGCGGCGGACTCGGCGGCCAGGTCCCGCTTGTAGAGCCGGGGGAGGATGTTGGCGAGGAGGATGGCGCAGAGGATCGTGCCGAGCGGGTAGGTGACCGCGTACCCGATGGCGACCAGGTTCTCCTCGGTCTTCATCTGGTCGGCGGACAGGCCCGGGAGGTTGCCGATGGCGTCCTGGGCGACGCCGATGACGGCGGACTGGGTGAGCGCGCCGCCGAGCAGGCCGGCCGAGAGCCCGGGGCCGTACCCGAGCATCACGGCGAAGCCCCAGGAGACCAGCAGGCCGGTGACGCAGACGATGATCGCGTTGACGACCTGCGGCAGGCCGTCCTTCTTCAGGCCCCGGAAGAACTGGGGTCCGACCTTGTAGCCGAGGGCGAAGAGGAAGAGCGTGAAGAAGAGGTTCTTCACCGTGGCGTCGATGGTGATCTTGAACTGGGCGCCGAGCAGCAGTCCCGCGACGAGACAGCCGGTCACGGCGCCCAGCGCGATCGCCCGGTAGCGCAGCTTCCCGAAGAGGAAGCCGAGGGCGACGGTGAGGAAGACGAGCAGCTCGGGGTGGGGCTGGAAGATGTTCCGGTTCAGGAAGTCGATCATGGAGGGGGAGGCCGCCTCTCAGGCTCCGAGGATGCCGACCAGCAGCGGTCCGGTCAGCGGGAGCAGGAAGTTGGAGAGGGTGTACGTGATCGTGTAGCCGAGCATCGGGACCGAGCTCTGCGCGACCTGGGTGACCGAGGTGATCGCCGGCGTCGAGCACTGCTGGCCCGCGATGGCGCCGATCAGCAGCGGTTTCTCGATCTTCAGCAGCGTGCGGCCGACGACCAGCGAGATCGTCGCCGGTACGAGGACCATGGCGATGCCCGCGAACGGCAGCAGCGCCCCGTACTCCTTGAGCAGCGGCCCCGCCTGCGGGCCGGAGACGAGCCCGGTGCAGGCGATGAAGATGGCCAGGCCCATGTCCTTGAGCGTGGTCGCGGCCTGCGGAGGGAAGGCGCCGAAGGTCTGGGTGCGGGAGCGGAACCAGCCGAAGAGCAGACCGGAGATGAGGCAGCCGCCGCCGGTGCCCAGCGACATCGGGACGTCGCCGAACTCCACCACGACCTGCCCGAGGAGGGAGCCGGCGGCGATGCCGAGGCCCAGGTAGATGAAGTCGGTGGCGTCGTTCTTCACGATCGAGCCGACCTTGGAGGCGAGCCTGCCGAGCGAGGAGCGGGCGCCCACCAGGGTGAGCACGTCACCGCGCTGGACGACGGTCTCCGGGGTGGCGGGCAGGTGCGACTCGTTGCGGAGCACGTCCGTCACGTAGACGCCGCCGGAGGCGATCTCCGGGTGCTCGGTGGTCAGCTGGTCCAGGGACTTGCCGGCCGCGGACTTGTCGGTGAGGGAGACCTGCTGGGTGGCGAGCGGGGTGTCGAGGCCCGGCACGGCCGGGGTCTCGGGGCCGATCAGCCGGCCCGCCTCGATGATGTTGGCCCGCCGGCCGACCGCGAGGACCAGGTCCGAGAGGGTCAGCTCGAAGCCGGGCGGCGGCGGGGTGAGGATCTCGCTGCCCCGCTTCACCGCCTCGACGGTGACCCGGTTCCCGAACTGCCGCTCCAGGTCGGAGACCTTGGCGCCGTCGGCGAGGGTGACGAGGAAGGTGCGGCCGACCATGCCGGGCAGCGCCTCGCGCTCGTCGGACTCCAGGCCGCCGCCGGTGCCCCGCATCTTCTCCCACAGCTCGCGTGAGGCGTCGCGGAGGTTGATCCGCAGCATCATCGGCATGATCTGGCTGGTGTAGATCACGATGGTGATGAGGCCGAAGAGGTAGCAGACCGTGTACGCGGTGGCCACGTGTCCCTGGTACTGGGTGATCTGTTCCTGGGTCAGGTCGGAGAGCTTGCCGATGGCCTCGGTGGCCGTGCCGACGACCGCGGACTCGGTGGCCGCGCCCGCCAGGATGCCGGCGGCGGTGCCGACGTCCAGGTCGAAGGCCTCGGCGAGTCCGAGGGCGATGCCGACGACGCAGACGACCTCGATGAGGCAGAGGGTGAAGTAGCGCAGGCTCTTCTTGTTGAGGTTGGCGAAGAACTGGGGTCCGGCCAGATAGCCGAGCGAGAAGATGAAGAGCGCGAAGAAGATCGTCTTCACGTCGTCGGAGACGGTGACCTCCGCCCAGGCGCCCATGAGCAGCGACACGATCAGCGTTCCGCAGATGCCGCCGAGCGTGATGGGGCCGACCCGGAGCTTGCCGAGGAGGTAACCCGCGGCGAGGCAGACGAAGAGGGCGAGTTCGGGATGGTCGCGCAGCACACCCATCCGGCCTCACCCCACCCACATGGGGTAAAACCCTTTGATAGCGGACATAAGTGGACGCTAACAGTGGAAGATCGTCAAGGGGCCGCCGCCGCGCCCATCCGGGTGAACACCCGCGCACCGCCGCCGCGCTCCTCCCCCCGCCCCCGTCACCCCTTCACCGCCCCCCGCATCACCCCGCCCACGATCTGCCGCCCGAACAGCGCGAGCACCACGAGCAGCGGCAGCGTCCCGAGGAGCGCCCCCGCCATCACCACCGAGGTGTCCGGCACATAGCCCCGGCCCAGCCCCGTCAGCGCCACCTGCACCGTCGGGTTGCCCGTCTGGGTGAGCGCGAGCACCGGCCAGAAGAAGTCGTTCCACGCCGCCACGAAGGACAGCATCCCCAGGACCGCCATCGCCGGCCGCGCCGCCGGCAGCACCAGGTGCCACACCACCCGCAGCGTCCCCGCCCCGTCCATCCGCGCCGCCTCCAGGAGCTCCGGGGGCAGCGCGCCCCGCAGGTGCTGGCGCATGTAGAAGACGCCGAAGGCCGACACCAGCGAGGGCAGCACCACCGCCTGGAGCTGGTCGGTCCAGCCGAGCCGGGCGACCAGCAGATAGAGCGGCACCACCCCGAGCTGCGGCGGCACCAGCATCGTCGCCCCCACCAGGAGCAGCAGCGGCCCGCGGAAGCGGAACCGCAGCCGGGCGAAGGCGAAACCGGCGAGCGTCGAGAAGAGCACCGTCCCCACCGCCACCGACCCGGCCACCACCGCCGTGTTGGCCAGCGCCTCGCCCATCCCGCCCTCGCCCCAGGCCACCGACAGGTTCCGCGGCAGGTTCCGCCCGAACCAGAACGGCGGCGGCGACTGGGCGAGCCGCCCGCTCGTCCGCGAGGCGGCGACCGCCGTCCACAGCAGCGGGAAGACCGACACCGCCGTGAAGAGCGCCAGGAGCAGATACGTACCCCACCCGCCCCGCTCGTACGACTCCGGGCCCGCGTCCCGCCGCCTCACCGCGCACCCCTCCCGCGGACGAGCCGCACCAGCCCGAAGACCGCCACCAGGAGCAGCAGCATCGCCCAGGCGATCGCCGCCGCCCGCCCCAGGTGCAGGTTCACCCAGCCCTGCTCGTACAGATAGAGCCCGAGCGTCTGGTACTGGTGGTCGGCGCCGCCCGAGGCCCCCGCCCCGCTGCTGAAGAGCAGCGGCTCGCCGAAGAGCTGCACCGCCCCGATCGTCGACACGAGCCCGGTGAAGGCCAGCGCCGGCCGCAGCCCCGGCAGGGTGACGTGCCGGAACCGCCGCCACCGCCCGGCCCCGTCGAGCGCCGCCGCCTCGTACAGCTCGTGCGGGATCGTCTGCATGGCCGCCAGGTAGATCAGCGCGTTGTAGCCGGTCCAGCGCCAGATCACGATCGACGCGACCGCGAACTTCGACGCCCACGGCCCGTTCTGCCAGTCCACCGGGTCGAGCCCGACCAGCCCGATCGCCCAGTTCACCATTCCCTGGTCCCGCCCGTAGAACAGCGCGAAGACCAGCGTCGCCGCCGCCACCGAGGTCGCGTACGGGGCGAGCGCCGCCACCCGGAAGAAGAGCCGTCCGCGCAGCCGCGCGTCGAGGAGGTGCGCCGCGCCGAGCGCGAGCAGCAGCTGCGGCACGGTGGCGAGGACCCCGATCAGCACCGTGTTGGCCAGCGCGTTCCAGAAGAACTCGTCGGTGAGCAGCCGCGCGTAGTTGTGCAGCCCCACCCACTCCCGGGCCTCCGGCGCCGTCAGCTCCACCCGGAACAGCGAGGTCCAGGCCGTCGCCACCAGCGGGAACAGCCCGAAGGCCCCGAACAGCACGAAGAACGGCGCGACCAGCGCGTACGGCGCCGAGCGCGACCGCAGCCTGCCGAGCCGGTCCCGCCGCTCCCGCCGGCCCCGGCCCGCCGGCACCACCGGCGCGAGCGCCCGCTCCACCACCTCCTCGGCCACCGCGCTCACCGGTCCAGGGCGTTGTCGATGGCCTTCATCGCCGCCCGCCACGCCGAGTCGGGCGAGCGTCCCGTCTGGTCGACCTGGAGCATCCCGGTGTCCGACAGGATCTGGTTCACCAGGCCGTCCTTCGGCCCGACCGGAGCCACCGGCACCCCCCTGGCCGCCTCCGAGTAGATCCGGCCCACCGGCGCGTCCCCGAAGTAGGGGTGCCGGGCGTTCCGTACCTGCGGCAGCCCGAAGGCGGCCTCGGCGCTCGGGAAGCTGCCGCGCCGCTCGAAGAGCACCGCCTGCTGCTCCGGCGCGGTCAGCCAGGCCGCCAGCGCGGTGGCCTCCTCGACGTGCCGCCCGGCGGCCGGCACGACCAGGAAGGAGCCGCCCCAGTTCCCCGGCCGGGGCGCCGTCGCGATCTCCCACTTCCCCTTGCCGTCCGGGCCGCCCTTGTCCTGGATGTAGCCGAGCATCCACGCCGGGCAGGCGATCGAGGCGAACCGGCCCTGCGCGAAGCCCTGGTCCCAGTCGGGGGTGAACTGCTGGAGCCGGGCGGTCAGTCCGTGCTCGGCGAACCGCGCGCCGAGGTCCCAGGCGGCCCGCACCGCCGGATTGACCGCCACCACGAGCCGCCCCTCGGCGTCGTAGTAGCGCAGCCGGGCGCCCGAGATGACGGCGCCCATCACCCCGGACGCCGAGTCGGTGAACGCCACGCCCTCCGGTGCCCGCGCGACGAACCGGCGGCCCGTCTCCAGGTACTTCTCCCAGTCCCCGGCCCACAGCCGGCCCACCTCGTCCCGGTCGGTGGGCAGCCCGGCGGCGGCGAAGTGGTCCTTGCGGTAGCAGACGGCCAGCGGCCCGATGTCGGTGCCGAGCCCCAGCACCCGCCCGCCCTCCGTCCGCGCCTGCGCCCACTTCCAGGGCAGGAAGTCGGCCTCCCGGACGCCGGGCGCGCGGGCCAGGTCGACGAGCCGGCCGGCCTGGGTGTCGACGACCTCCGCGATGTTCCCGACCTCGACGGCCTGGACGTCGGCGAGGCCCGCGCCGGCCGTGAGGTGGGTGAGCAGCTGCGGGTAGTAGACGTCGGCGCGGGCGAGGGAGGTCTGCCGGATCGCGATGTCCGGGTGCAGCCGCATGTACGTGTCGTACAGCCCGGCCTCCTTGAGCCCGAAGGTGCCGTACACGCCGACGGTGAGGGTGACCGGCCGCCCCGAGCCGTCGACGGTCTCCCCGCCGCCGGCCGCCGGCGGCACCGGCGGGTCGTCCGCGCAGCCGCCGAGCAGCGCGGCGGCGAGCAGCAGCGCCAGGGCGCGGGCGCGAGCGCCGGTCCGTCGTGGTGTCCCGTTCCTCCGCCCCATGGCCCCGACCGTAGGCGGCGGGGGAGGGGCGGCCGGTGGGGCGGCGCCGGGGTCCGGGCGCGCCTCACCCGTTCGGCCCACCGGCCGCACCGGGTCGTCGAACGTCTTCGACGGTTCCCGTGTATTGACCGTGTTCTGACAGAACTCGGATAGTGGGAGCGCTCCCATACTTCACTTCCCGACGGGATACCCATGCGCAGACCACGACTCCTCGCGGGGCTCGCGGGCCTGGCCCTCACGGGCGGGCTCCTCGCCGGCGCCCTTCCGGCCGGCGCCGCCGAGACCGCCGCACCGGCCCGGACCGCGGCGGCCGCCGCGTACACCTGGAAGAACGTCCGCGTCGACGGCGGCGGCTTCGTCCCCGGCCTGGTCTTCAACCGGACCGAGAAGAACCTCCTCTACGCCCGCACCGACATCGGCGGCGCCTACCGCTGGGACCAGTCCGCCTCCTCCTGGATCCCGCTCCTCGACCACGTCGGCTGGGACGACTGGGGCCACACCGGCGTCGTCTCCCTCGCCTCCGACACCGCCGACCCCGACAAGGTGTACGCCGCCGTCGGCACGTACACCAACGACTGGGACCCCGGCATGGGCGCCGTCCTGCGCTCCGCCGACCGGGGCGCCACCTGGCAGCGCGCCGACCTCCCCTTCAAGATCGGCGGCAACATGCCGGGCCGCGGCATGGGCGAACGCCTCGCCGTCGACCCGCACGACAACCGGATCCTCTACCTCGGCGCCCCCAGCGGCAACGGCCTCTGGCGCTCCACCGACTCCGGCGCCACCTGGGCGAAGGTCACCTCCTTCACCAACCCGGGCAACTACCAGCAGGACCCCACCGACACCAGCGGCTACAACTCCGACGAGCAGGGCATCGTCTGGGTCACCTTCGACGAGTCCACCGGCACGGCGGGCGGCGCCACGCGGACGATCTACGTCGGCGTCGGCGACAAGGAGAACGCCGTCTACCGCTCCACCGACGCGGGCGCCACCTGGACCCGCCTCACCGGCCAGCCCACCGGCTACCTCGCCCACAAGGGCGTCCTCGACGCCGAGAACGGCTACCTCTACCTCGCGTACAGCGACACGGCGGGCCCGTACGACGGCGGCAAGGGCAAGGTCTACCGGTACACGACCGCCACCGGCGCCTGGCAGGACATCAGCCCCGTCGCCGAGGCCGACACCTACCACGGCTTCAGCGGCCTCACCGTCGACCGGCAGCACCCCGGCACGGTCATGGTCTCCGCCTACAGCTCCTGGTGGCCCGACACCCAGATCTTCCGCACCACCGACTCCGGCTCCACCTGGACCAAGGCCTGGGACTACTCCTCGTACCCCACCCGCGCCAACCGCTACACCATGGACGTCTCCTCCGTCCCGTGGCTGACCTGGGGCGGCAACCCCACCCCGCCCGAGCAGACCCCCAAGCTCGGCTGGATGACCGAGGCCCTGGAGATCGACCCCTTCGACTCGGACCGCATGCTGTACGGCACCGGCGCCACCGTCTACGGCACCACCGAACTCACCCGGTGGGACACGAACACGAACTTCACCATCCGGCCCATGGTGAAGGGCCTGGAGGAGACCGCCGTCCTCGACCTGGTCTCGCCGCCCTCCGGCGCCCCGCTGATCAGCGCCCTCGGCGACGTCGGCGGCTTCCGCCACACCGATCTGTCGGCCGTCCCGCCGATGATGTTCACCTCCCCGAACTTCACGTCGACGACCAGCCTCGACTACGCCGAGACCGCCCCGAACACGCTCGTCCGTTCCGGCCACCTCGACGGCGGACCCCGGGTCGCCTTCTCCACCGACAACGGCGCCCACTGGTTCGCCGGGCAGGAGCCCGCGGGCGTCACCGGCGGCGGCACGGTCGCCGCGGCCGCCGACGGCGGCCGCTTCGTCTGGAGCCCCGAGGGCGCCGCCGGCGTCCACGCCGCCACCGGCTTCGGCACCTCCTGGACGGCCTCCGCCGGCATCCCGGCCGGCGCCACCGTCGAGTCCGACCGGGTCGACCCGAAGACCTTCTACGGCTTCAAGGGCGGCACCTTCTACGCCTCCACCGACGGCGGCCTCACCTTCACCGCGAAGGCCACCGGGCTGCCCGCCAAGGGCAACGTCCGCTTCAAGGCCGTCCCCGGCAAGAAGGGCGACATCTGGCTCGCGGGCGGCGCCCCCGACGCCGCCTACGGCCTGTGGCACTCCACCGACGGCGGCGCCACCTTCACGAAGGTCTCCGGCGTCGACCAGGCCGACGCCATCGGCTTCGGCAAGGCCGCCCCGAACGCCTCCTACCCGGCGCTCTACTCCAGCGCCGAGATCGGCGGCGTCCGCGGCATCTTCCGCTCCACCGACGCCGGTGCCACCTGGGTCCGGGTCAACGACGACGCCCACCAGTGGGGCTGGACCGGCGCCACCATCACCGGAGACCCGCGCGTCTACGGCCGGGTGTACGTCGCCACCAACGGCCGCGGCATCGTCTACGGCGACACGAGCGAGACCGGCGGAGGCGACGGGGGCGGCGGCACGGACCCCACGGACCCGCCGGACCCGACCGACCCGCCCACACCCCCGGCGGGCGCCTGCAAGGTCTCCTACAAGGTCACCAACCAGTGGCAGGGCGGCTTCCAGGCCGACGTCACCGTCACCAACACCTCCGCCGCCGCCTGGAACGGCTGGACCCTCGGCTGGTCCTTCGCCTCCGGGCAGACCGTCGGCCAGATGTGGAACGCCACGCCCGCCCAGACCGGCACGGCCGTCACCGCGAAGAACGCCGGCTGGAACGGCGCCGTCGCCGCCGGGGCCTCCGCCTCCTTCGGCTTCACCGGCTCCTGGACCGGCAGCAACCCCGCACCCGCCGCCTTCACCCTCGGAGGTGCCACGTGTTCCGCCGGCTGACCGCCACCGCGGCGCTCCTCGCCGCCGTCCTCACCCCCGCCCTCGCCGGGCCGGCCTCGGCCGCCGACGCCCCGCTCCGCGACCTCGCCGACGCCCGGGGCGTCTACCTCGGCACCGCCGTCACCGGCGGGAAGCTCAGCGGGGCGTACGCGGACACCGCCGCCGCCCAGTTCGACTCCGTCACCCCCGGCAACGAGATGAAATGGGGCTCCGTCGAACCCGTCCGGGGCCAGTACTCCTGGACCGGCGCCGACCGGATCGTCGACTTCGCCGAGGCGCACGGGCAGGAGGTCCGCGGCCACACCCTGGTCTGGCACAGCCAGCTGCCGTCCTGGGTGTCGAACGGCACCTGGACCCCGGACGCCCTCCGCACGGTCATGACCGACCACGTCACCACCGAGGTGAGCCGCTACAAGGGCCGCGTCGACCACTGGGACGTCGTCAACGAACCCCTGAACGAGGACGGCACCCTCCGCCGGTCCGTCTTCGGCGCCACCCTCGGCGAGTCGTACATCGCGGACGCCTTCCGGGCCGCCCGGGCCGCCGACCCGGCGGCGAAGCTGTACGTCAACGACTACTCGACCGACGGCATCGGCGCCAAGAGCGACGGCATGTACGCCCTGGTCCAGCGGCTCCTCGCCCAGGGCGTGCCGATCGACGGGGTCGGCTTCCAGGCCCATCTGATCCTCGGCCAGGTCCCGTCCACGATGGAGGCCAACCTCCGCCGCTTCGCGGACCTCGGCGTCGACGTGGCGATCACCGAGCTCGACATCCGGATGACCCTGCCGGCCACCGAGGCCAAGCTCGCGCAGCAGAAGGCGGACTACGCGGCCGTGACCCGCGCCTGCCTGGCCGTCACCCGCTGCGCCGGCCTCACCGTCTGGGGCTTCACCGACTCCGACTCCTGGATCCCGGACTTCTTCCCGGGCGAGGGCGCGGCCACCCCGTACGACGAGAACCTGAACCCTAAGCCGGCCCGGGCGGGGATCGCCGAGGCCCTGGCCCCGGTCACCCCGCCGGGCCCCGCGGGCTGCACGGCCACGTACACCGTGCAGAGCCAGTGGGGCGGCGGCTTCACCGGCCAGGTCACCGTCCGCAACACCGCCGCCGCCCCGCTGACCGGCTGGAAGGTCGCCTGGGAGTATCCGGCCGGCCAGCGGATCACCCAGGCGTGGAACGCGACGGCCGCCCAGACCGGCACCGCCGTGACGGCGACGAACCTCTCGTACAACGGCACGGTCCCGGCCGGCGGCTCCGTGACCTTCGGCTTCAACGCCTCCTGGACGGGCACCAACCCGCCCCCGGCGACCCTCACCTGCTCCTAGGGGGGAACGCGGAAACGACCGAGGCCCCGGTTCTTCCGAACCGGGGCCTCGGCCTTCAGGGTGAGTAACGGGACTCGAACCCGCGACATCCTGGACCACAACCAGGTGCTCTACCAGCTGAGCTATACCCACCACGACCGGCGGTTTTCCCGAAGGTTTCCCCGACCGGCCGAGAAGAAGTCTACAGGGTTCCGAGGGGTGCTCGCGCACACGTTTTCCCCGGGTGCGCGAGCGGGCCCTTCCGGGGGGTCCTACTCCGCCGGGACGACGTGCCGGGCCGCGATCTCCTTCGCGGTCTCCGAGTCCGGACCGGGCTGCGGCACGAAGACCGCCTCCCGGTAGTAGCGCAGCTCCGCGATGGACTCGCGGATGTCCGCGAGCGCCCGGTGGTTGCCGTTCTTCTCCGGACTGTTGAAGTACGCCCTCGGGTACCAGCGGCGCGCCAGCTCCTTGACCGAGGACACATCGACGATCCGGTAATGGAGGTGGCCCTCCAGGGCGGGCATGTCGCGGGCGAGGAAGCCGCGGTCGGTGGAGACCGAGTTCCCGCACAGCGGAGCCTTGCCGGGCTCCTTCACGTGCTCGCGGATGTACGCCAGGACCTGTGCCTCCGCGTCGGCCAGCGTGGTGCCGCCGGGCAGCGCGTCGAGCAGTCCGGAGGCCGTGTGCATCTGGCGCACGATCTCCGGCATGGTCTCCAGGGCACGGTCCGGCGGGCGGATCACGATGTCCACGCCTTCGCCGAGCACGTTCAGTTCCGAGTCGGTGACCAGTGCGGCCACCTCGATGAGTGCGTCGTCCGTCAGCGAGAGCCCGGTCATCTCGCAGTCGATCCACACCATGCGATCGTTCATGCGTCCTACCTTAGGCGGCGCGCCCCCGGGAGAACCGCCCCGTGCGCCCCTGGAGCCCCGAGAAGGCCCCGGAAACTCCCCGGGGGAGTCCCCGAAGGGGTCCGGGCATGCCGGCGGGCGCCCGGGGGATGGTGCCCCCGGACGCCCGTCGGTACCGCGGTGCGCCGCTTGTGGCGGCGCCGGTCCTCGGCGCCGGTGGCGTGGGCGCCCCCGTCAGGTGGGCACCCACGCCGGTCCGGCGCCGGCGGCTATGGCGCGCTGCGCTGGCCCGGCAGCGCGGGCCGGCCCGGCGTGTAGGCGTCGCCCGGCGGCTTGCCGGGCTCCAGCGACATCCCGGGGCGACGGATTCCCGCCACCACCTGCGTGGGCATCGCCGGCTCCAGGACGGCCGTCGCGGGCTCGCCCTGGGGCCGCCTGGCCCGGTACGCCGCCCGGTAGGCCGCCGGCGAGGAGCCGAGCTGCCGCCGGAAGTGGCCGCGCAGCGCCACCGGCGAGCGGAAGCCGCAGCGCCCCGCGACCTCGTCCACCGAGTAGTCCGAGGTCTCCAGGAGCCGCTGCGCCTGGAGCACCCGCTGGGTGATCAGCCACTGGAGCGGCGCGGAGCCGGTCAGCGAGCGGAAGCGGCGGTCGAAGGTCCGCCGTGACATGTACGCACGGGCCGCCAGGGTCTCCACGTCGAACTGCTCGTGGAGGTGCTCCAGCGCCCAGGCCACGACCTCGGCGAGCGGGTCGGAGCCGATCTCCTCCGGTAAAGACCTGTCGAGGTAGCGCTCCTGACCGCCACTGCGCCGCGGCGGGACGACCAGCCGGCGCGCCAGGGCGCCCGCGGCCTCCGTGCCGTGGTCGGTCCGCACGATGTGCAGACACAGATCGATTCCGGCCGCGGTGCCGGCGGAGGTCAGCACGTCCCCGTCGTCGACGAAGAGCTCCCGCGGGTCCACGTGGACCGACGGGTAGCGCTTGGCGAGCGTCGGCGCGTACATCCAGTGCGTGGTCGCCGGCCGGCCGTCGAGCAGGCCGGCCGCCGCGAGGACGAACGCGCCGGTGCAAAGGCCGACGATCCTGGCCCCTTCCTCGTGTGCCCTGCGGAGGGCTTCGAGCGCTTCCGGCGGTGGCGGCGAGGTGATCGAGCGCCAGGCCGGGACGACGACCGTCCCGGCGCGGCCGATCGCCTCCAGGCCGTACGGCGCGGTGAGTTCGAGCCCGCCCGTGGTCCGCAGGGGGCCCTCCTCTCCCGCGCAGACGAGCAGCCGATAGCGCGGAACGCCCGCGTCCTGCCGGTCGATGCCGAACACGGAGAGCGGGATGGAGCTCTCGAAGATGGGGCCGCCGCTGAACAACAGCACCGCGACGACTTCGCGACGGCGGCGCCCGGACAGCTTCCGTGCCGCCTCCGGTGCGGCGGAGTCCTGGCTCATGGCGCTAAGTTCCCCTCGGTGTTCGCGTCTCCCTGGTCGTGTCGCTGTGCCACGTTTCCCCTCGGTTTTGCACGAGACCCCAGTCGTCGGTACCCATGATCGAATCTACTGTGTCCCGTGCCGCCGGCGTGACAAGTTCGCGATCCGGCAGATTGTCGACAAGGCCACTTGGCGTGAAGCGATCGATCCACGGGCGAGTGCCCGCGCCACCCCCGGGCGGGGCCCGGTGGTGGCGAAGTGGCCGTGTGCGAGGGGTGCGGCCCGGTGGGGCGGGGCTTTCGCGGGGGAGCGGGCGGGCATAGGCGTACCGTTTCGGCAAGGACGCGCCGGGAACTTCAAGTTGGCTGAAAACATATGGGATCGGCTGTGCGAACCTGTCAACTCCAGGGGCTCCGCGGGCGTCCACTCAGCCCCGGTGACGGCTCCCGGGGCCCTCCGCGCGCAGTCCCCGCTCCGCCCGGCGCAGCAGCAGCCGGCAGGCGGCCGTCACGGAGGCGAGCCCGAGGGCGGTCCCGCCGGCCCCGCCCAGCGAGGTGCCGAAGGCGAGCAGCACCAGCGGCACGAGGGCGCAGCAGAACACCGCCCAGCGGACCACGTCGCCCGCGGGGTCGGCGAGCCCCCCTCCGGCCGGCGCCGGCTCCGCCCGGCCGCCCGCCGCGGACCCCGTGGGGCCGCCCGTCTCCGGGGCGACGGGCGCCGCGGGGCCCGGTACCCGGGCGCGGCGGCGGGAGCGGGCCGGGCGGACGGAGGCGGCGGACGCGGCGGAGGCGGAAGGGGACGGTGCGGGCACGGGCGGGCTCCCAGCGACGGTGATCCGGACCTGTGGGGAACGAGGAACGGAACGCTCCGGTCACTCTGAGCGACGCCCGTTCGGCCCTCGGGGCCGCGGCCGGAGGACGCCTGTAGGGCACATCCGGCATTGCCAGATGGTGAATCCTTCGTGCATCCTCCGGAGGACACCGCGCGCACCGACCCGCGCACGAGCGGTCAGCACGCCGGGCGCGACACGGCGGGCCCTGGGCAGGAGAGGAGTGTCGCCGTACCCTTGCGGGTATGGGATTGGGAAGATGATTCCCGGACACAGCTCCGCCGCCACCCGTTGATCCGCTCCTTCCCCCGTCCCTTCCCACGAGGACTTCCCTAGCCGAGACACCGATGGCCGGTCACGAATTCCCCGAACCCGCGGACCGCAAGCGCGTCGCCGACTCCACGGTCGACCCCCTCGCGGTGGAACAGCCACGCCACGCCTGCGACCCGGCCTTCCGGCACGGGGTGGTCGTCGGCTTCGACGGCTCCACGTCCAGTGAGCGCGCCCTGGCGTACGCCATCGGCATGGCCCGGCGCTCCGGCTCCGGCCTGATCATCGTGCACGTCGCGAACCGGCTCCCCACCACCGTGTGGGCGGGGTGCGAGCCGCCGGTCTTCGTCGACGTCCCGGACCACCGCACCGAGGTCCTCGGCCTGGAGCTGGCCTGCGCGGACCATCTCTCCGAGGTGCCGTGGATCCTGGTGGAGCGGGGCGGGGACATCTGCCACGAGCTGGAGGAGGTCGGCCGCGAGTACTCGGCCGACGCGATCGTGGTCGGCTCGACGCACGGGATCGTCGGGCGGATCTTCGGCTCGGTGGCCGGCCGGCTCGCGCGCCGCGCGAAGCGGCCCGTGATCGTCATCCCGTAACGGGCCGCGGGCTCCCTCCCGTACCGTCCGACACTTCCTCAACTCCCTTTGCCCGGCGATATTTTCCGCCTGGCTCAGGTGATTTGTGTGCTTGTGAAGGGTAGCTAAAGAGCACCGGAACACAGCAGCTCAGGCGGCATCACCGCCCGTTCGAAGGGAGCCCCACGTGAACAAGGACGTCGCGTCGGGGAACGGCACCTCCACCCTCGGAAACCTCGCACTCGGACTGACCCTCCTGGCCTTCGGCCTGGGCGGCACCGGTGTGATCGACAACGTCGCGGCAGCCGATGCCGCGGGCCTCGCCACCTGGGTCGGCGGCGTGGCGCTCTTCCTGGTCGGCCTGCTCGCCCTGCGCGCGGGCAGCACCGGCGACGGCACGGCCTTCGCGGCGCTCGGCGCCTTCTGGTTCACCTGGGGGACCGGAGTCGGCGGCGGGGGCTCGGCGGACGCCGCCGGACTCTTCCTGCTCCTGTGGGCGCTGCTCGCGCTCACGCTGACGCTGGCCGCCAAGGGCGGCGGCGTCTTCGGGCAGGGCGTGTACGGCCTGCTCTTCCTCGCCCTGCTGCTCTCGGGCATCGCGGCCCTCGCGGGCAACGAGGGCCTCGGCAAGGCGGGCGGCTGGGTGGCCGCGCTCGCGGGCCTCGCCGCCTGGTACGGCGCGACGGCGGCGGTCGCCGGCTGGCCGACGGCCCTGGGCCGGGCGAGCAGCGGCAGCACGGCGGCGGCGGCGTAGGGCCCGCGCGTCACGCGAGGGAAGCGGAACGGCCCCTCCACGCTCCTGGGAAGCGTGGAGGGGCCGTTCTTCGTGTCCGGTCGGTTCGCCGGGGGACAGGCCCGGCGTACGGCTCCGGGGGACAGGCCCGGGGCCGTGGCGTGCCCGGCGGGTGACAGGTCCCGCCGGGCGACTACTCGACCGTGACGGACTTGGCCAGGTTGCGCGGCTTGTCGATGTCGCGGCCCATGGCGAGGGCGGTGTGGTACGCGAAGAGCTGGAGCGGGATGCCCATGAGGATCGGGTCGAGCTCGTCCTCGTTCTTCGGGACCACGATGGTGTGGTCGGCCTTCTCCTGCGGCTGGTGCGCGACCGCGAGGATGCGGCCGGAGCGGGCCTTGATCTCCTCCAGGGCGGCGCGGTTCTTCTCCAGCAGGTCGTCGTCGGGGACGATCGCGACCGTCGGCAGGGCCGGCTCGATGAGGGCGAGCGGGCCGTGCTTCAGCTCGGAGGCCGGGTACGCCTCGGCGTGGATGTAGGAGATCTCCTTCAGCTTGAGGGAGGCCTCCAGGGCGACCGGGTAGCCCCGGACGCGGCCGATGAACATCATCGACGCGGCACCGGCGTACTCGGCGGCGAGGCGCTTGATCTCGTCCTCGTCCTTGAGGATCTCCTCGATCTGCGCGGGGAGCTTGCGCAGGCCCTCGATGATCCGCTTGCCGTCGGTGACGGACAGGTCGCGGATGCGGCCGAGGTGGAGGGCGAGGAGCGCGAAGGCGACCACCGTGTTGGTGAAGCACTTGGTGGAGACGACGCAGACCTCGGGGCCGGCGTGGACGTAGACGCCGCCGTCGGCCTCGCGGGCGATGGCGGAGCCGACCACGTTGACCACGCCGAGGACGCGGGCGCCCTTGCGCTTGAGCTCCTGGACGGCGGCGAGCACGTCGTAGGTCTCACCGGACTGGGAGACGGCGATGTACAGGGTGTCGGGGTCCACGACCGGGTTGCGGTAGCGGAACTCGGAGGCCGGCTCGGCGTCGGCGGGGATGCGGGCCATGCCCTCGATGAGGGAGGCGCCGATCATGCCGGCGTGGTACGAGGTGCCGCAGCCGAGGATCTTGATGCGGCGGATGGTGCGGGCCTCGCGCGGGTCGAGGTTGAGGCCGCCGAGGTGCACGGTGGAGAAGCGGTCGTCGATCCGGCCGCGCAGCACGCGGTCGACCGCGTCGGGCTGCTCGGAGATCTCCTTGTGCATGTACGTGTCGTGGCCGCCCATGTCGTAGGAGGCGGCCTCCCACTCGACGGTCTCGGGGGTCGCCGTGGTGGAGGCGCCCGCGACCGTGTAGGTGCGGAAGTCGTCGGCCTTGAGGGTGGCCATCTCGCCGTCGTCGAGGGTGACGACCTGGCGGGTGTGGGCGATGAGCGCGGCCACGTCGGAGGCGACCAGCATCTCCTTCTCGCCGATGCCGAGGATGACCGGCGAGCCGTTGCGGGCGACGACGATGCGGTCGTTGAAGTCGGCGTGCATGACGGCGATGCCGTAGGTGCCCTCGATGACCTTGAGCGCGTCGCGGACCTTGTCCTCGAGCGTCTCGGCCTGGGAGCGGGCGATGAGGTGGGTGATGACCTCGGTGTCCGTCTCGGAGGCGAAGACGACGCCGTCGGCCTCCAGCTTGGCGCGGAGCTCCTGGGCGTTGTCGACGATGCCGTTGTGGACGACGGCGACCTTGTTCTCGGGGTCCAGGTGCGGGTGCGAGTTGTGGTCGCTCGGGGCGCCGTGGGTGGCCCAGCGGGTGTGCGCGATGCCGGTGGTGCCGGTGAAGCGCTTGGGGACGCGGGCCTCCAGGTCACGGACCCGGCCCTTGGCCTTGACCATCTTCAGCGCCGCGCTCTTCGGGCTGTTGATGACGAGACCGGCGGAGTCGTAACCGCGGTACTCCAGGCGGGCGAGGCCCTCCAGGAGCAGCGGCGCCACGTCGCGCTTACCGATGTAACCGACAATTCCGCACATAAAGGAAACCCCTCCGGTTGGTGAAAGTGCTGTGGTGCCCGGCCGGTGCTCAGCCGTAGACGATCCGGCGCAGCTGCCGGAGCGAGAGCTCCGGCGGCGCGACGGCCCGGTGCGGCAGTTCGGCGGAGATCCGTTCGAAGATCTCCGCGTTCACCGCTCCGCCGGACTGCAGTTCGCGGTGGCGGCGCCGGACGAACTCCTCGGTGGTCTCGTCGAAGTACGCCAGCACGTCGAGCACCACCCGGGCGGCCTCACCGCGCTGGAGCGCGGTGCTTCGGACCAGATGGTCGATGAGGTCGTCATGGGACGGGCGGCGTTCGAGCACCCATGAATATTGAGGGCTACCGACGGGTTCCCGCAAGAATCCTGCCCGAAATCGGGCAGGGACCGCATGACCATCGGCCTTGAAGGGGTCATTGGTCCAGACTTACCGCCTGGAGCGGGGCTCCGGGCACGCACGGTGACCGCCCGGACATGGATGTGAGCCCCCGGCGGAGGACCGTACTCCGCAGGGGGCTCACATCGGTTTCGGGGGTGCGCCCGTCAGGCGAACCGCGCGATCGGGTTCACCAGGTCGCCGACGAGCTGGAGGGCGCCGGACGGGTCCGCCAGGTCGACCATCTGCTTGTTGTTGCGCAGCTGGAGGCGGTTCAGGGCGGACAGGGCGAAGGTCTCCGCGAACATGTCGTACTGCGCGAAGCGGTCCGCCAGCTCCGGCTTGGAGTCCTGGTAGCGCTTCACGCAGTCGGCGACCGCGCGCCAGAAGACGTCCTCGGCGACCGTGCCCTCCGCCGCCAGGGTCGCCCCCAGGAAGCGGAAGAAGCAGTCGAAGACGTCCGTGAAGACGGACAGGAGCTTCATGGACTCGGGGACGTCGGCGCGGACCCGCTCCACCGCCGGCGGGAGGACCGCCTGCGGGTCCATCACGCAGATCTCCTCGGCGATGTCCTTGAAGATCGCCCGGTCGACCGCGCCGCGCTCGTCCAGGACCAGGATCACGTTCTCGCCGTGCGGCATGTAGACCAGGTCGTAGGCGTAGAAGCAGTGCAGGACCGGGAGGAGGTACGCGTCGAGGTAGCCGCGCAGCCACGCCTCCGGCTCCAGGCCGGACCCCTTGATCAGGGCGCCCGCGAAGGACGCGCCCGCGTGGTCGACGTGCAGCAGCGAGGCCATCGTCGCGAGCCGCTCGCCCTCGGCGATCCGCTCCACCGGGGACTCGCGCCACAGGGCGGCGAGCATCTTGCGGTAGGGCGAGTAGCGGTCCGTCGCGGCCTCGTACTCCAGGTGCCGGTAGCCGACCGCCGCCCGCTCGCGGATGATCGAGAAGCGGGCCGCCTTCAGGACGGAGTCCGACTCGATCAGCTGCGCCAGCCAGTCGTTGATGGCCGGCGTCGCCTCCATGTAGGCGGCCGAGAGCCCGCGCATGAAGCCCATGTTGAGGACCGACAGGGCGGTCTTCACGTAGTGCTTGGCCGGGTCGGAGGTGTTGAAGAAGGTGCGGATCGACTGCTGCGCCAGGTAGGCGTCCTCGCCCTCGCCCAGGTACACCAGGCGCTGCTGCGCCACCTCGGCGGCGAAGGTCACCGACAGCTTGTTCCACCACTGCCAGGGGTGGGCCGGCATGAGGAGGTAGTCGGCGAGGTCCAGGCCGAGGCCGGCGAGGATGCCGGCGAAGCGGTCGACGGCGGCGTCGCCGAGCTCGGCGCGGATGAAGGCGTCGTACTCGATGCCCGCGCCGGCGGTGAAGGCGGCCCGGTCGCGGCGGGCGGCCAGCCACACCAGGTGGATGGGGCTCGCGGCCTCGGGGGCGTAGGCGCGGTACTCGTCGACGCCGAAGCCGAGGCGGCCGTTGTTGGCGACGAAGCAGGGGTGGCCCTCGGTCATACCGGTCTCGACGGCCTGGAAGTCCGCGCGGGCCAGCTCGGCGGCGGGCACCTGCGGCTTGGTCGCCTTGTAGGCGGTGCCGGCGAGGGTGGAGGAGATCTCCTCCAGGTAGACCGGGAGGATCTCGTCGCTCAGGCCGAGCGAGCCGCGCAGCTCGGTGATGAACTGCAGGGCGTCGAGGGGGAGCTGCTCGTCGCCCCGGTGCCGGCTGATCGACTCGGGGTAGACTTGCCAGTGGTCGAGGGCGAAGCGGTCCGCGGTGAAGCGGTACTCGGTGGCGCCGTCGTCGCTGAGCACCCGGTAGCGGGACTCGCCCAGCTCCTGCGGGTTCAGCAGCCGCTCGTGGGCGAACTCGGCGAGGCCCTTGCGGACGAGCGCGCGGTTGGCCGCGGCCCAGCGCTCGGGGGTGAGGTGGGAGACGGGGTTCATATGCCAGCTCCGACGGCGGTGGCGGACTCGAACTGGGCCCGGGTGCAGAAGCTCAGGAGCGCCTTCTTCTCCGGCTTCTGGATCTCGTGCTCGGGGACGAAGCCGACGGCCTCGTTGAGGGCGTGGACGGCCTTGTTGGCGACGTCCGGCTCGACGACCACGCGGGCGGTCGCCGGGTCGGCGAACAGCTCGCGCATGACCTCGGTGATCACCATGCGGGTGAAGCCGTGCACCGGGGTGTCGCTGGGGGCGACGAGGAAGTGCATGCCGACGTCACCGGGGAGCGGGTCGTACAGGCCGACGAGCTCCAGCTCGGACGGGTCGTACCGCTCCATGAGGATGGCGGGGGTCCCGTCCACCAGGCCGACGAAGGCCTGGTGGTGCGGGTTGGCGGCGAAGGCCGCGTACTCGCGCTCGACGTCCTCGACGGTGGCGTCCTGCATCATCCAGAACGCGGCCTTGGGGTGGGTGACCCAGGCGTGGATCAGCTCTGCGTCCTGGGCGGGGTCGAGCGGGCGGAAGCGGACGGTCATATGGAGAACTCCTGGAACGCGATGGTCTTCTCGACGGGGTAGTACTCGGACCCCAGCATCTCGCCGATGATGTACGCGTTGCGGTACGCCCCCATGCCCAGGTCGGGCGAGGTGATCGAGTGGGTGTGGACGCCGGCGTTCTGGAGGAAGACCTCGCGCCCGGTGGTGTCGACCGCGTAGTTGCGGGCGACGTCGAAGCGGCCCTGGCCGTCGAAGCGCAGCCGGTCCTTCAGGGGCTCCAGGAAGGCGGGGACGGCGTACTTGTAGCCGGTCGCGAGGATCAGGCCCTCGGTCTCGATCTCGTACTCCTTGCCCTGCTCCTCCTGGCGGAAGCCGAGGGTGTACGTGCCCGAGGCCTCGTCGTACGCGGCGGTGCGCAGCGCGGAGTTGGTGATCAGGCGGCTGGGGACCGGGCCCGCGAAGTTCTTCTGGTAGAGCAGGTCGAAGATGGCGTCGATGAGGTCGCCGTTGATGCCCTTGAAGAGGCCCTTCTGCTGGGACTCCAGGCGGTAGCGGGTCTCCTCGGGGAGCGCGTGGAAGTAGTCCACGTACTCGGGGGAGGTCATCTCCAGGGTGAGCTTGGTGTACTCCAGGGGGAAGAAGCGCGGGGAGCGGGTCACCCAGTTCAGCTTGTAGCCGTGGACGTCGATCTCCGACAGGAGGTCGTGGTAGATCTCGGCGGCGGACTGGCCGCTGCCGACGATCGTGATCGACTTCTTGCGCTGGAGCGCTTCCTTGTTCGGCACGTAGCGCGAGTTGTGGATCAGGTCCCCGCCGAGCTCGCGGCAGGAGTCCGGGACGTACGGCGGGGTGCCGGTGCCGAGGACGATCCGGCGGGCCAGGAACGTTTCTCCGGCCTCGGTGGTGACGACGTACACCTCGCCGGCCTCGTCGTACGCGACGGAGGAGACGGTGGTGGAGAAGCGGATCGAGGTGACCCGGTCGGCGGCCCAGCGGCAGTAGTCGTTGTACTCGGCGCGCAGCGGGTAGAAGTTCTCGCGGATGTAGAACGAGTACAGCCGGCCCTTCTCCTTCAGGTAGTTGAGGAAGGAGTACGGCGAGGTCGGGTTGGCGAGGGTCACCAGGTCCGACATGAACGGCGTCTGGAGGTGGGCGCCTTCGAGGAACATCCCCGAGTGCCACTCGAAGCCCGGCTTGGACTCCAGGAAGAGGCCGTTCAGTTCGTCGATGGGCTCGGTGAGGCAGGCGAGGCCGAGGTTGAACGGACCGAGCCCGATCCCGATGAAGTCGTGGATATCGGCGATCTCAGGCGTGGACAAGGTTCTCTCCCAGGTACTGCTCGGCGTGGCCGGCGATCAGATCGAGGACCGCGGCGATGTCGGCGACCGTGGTCTCGGGGTTGAGCAAGGTGAACTTGAGGTACTGGCGGCCGTCGACCTTGGTGCCGGCGACGACGGCCTCGCCCGAGGCGAAGAGCGCCTTGCGGGCGTAGAGGTTGGCGCGGTCGATCTCGGCGGGCGAGGTGACGGCCTCGGGGACGTAGCGGTAGACGAGGGTGGACAGCTGCGGGTCCACGACCACGTCGTAGCGGGCGTCGGCGGCGAGCAGGTCGTATCCGGCGGAGGCCAGGTCGCAGACCTCGTCGAAGAGCTCGCCGACGCCGTCCGCGCCCATGACCCGCAGGGTCATCCACAGCTTGAGGGCGTCGAAGCGGCGGGTGGTCTGGAGCGACTTGTCGACCTGGTTGGGGATCTGCTCGGCGACCGTGCGCGCGGGGTTGAGGTAGTCCGCGTGGTAGGTGGCGTGGCGCAGGGTGGCCCGGTCGCGGACCAGCACGGCGGAGGAACTCACGGGCTGGAAGAAGGACTTGTGGTAGTCGACGGTGACCGAGTCGGCGCGCTCGATGCCGTCGAGGAGGTGGCGGCGCTTGAGCGAGGCGAGCAGTCCGCAGCCGTAGGCGGCGTCGACGTGCATCCAGGCGCCGTACTCCTCGGCGAGGGCGGCGATCTCGGGAAGCGGGTCGATGGAGCCGAAGTCGGTGGTGCCGGCGGTGGCGACGATCGCCATCGGGACGAGGCCCTCGGCGCGGCAGGCCTCCAGCTCGGCGGCGAGGACGACGGACTGCATGCGCTTGCTCTTGTCGACCGGGATGGAGACGACCGCGTCGCGGCCGAGGCCGAGGAGTTTGGCCGACTTCTGGACGGAGAAGTGGCTGCACTCGGAGGAGAAGACGCGGAGCTTCGACAGGTCCTCGGTGCCGGCCTCCTCGCGGGCGAACAGCAGCGCCTGGAGGTTGGACTGGGTGCCGCCGCTGGTGAACACGCCGTCGGCGAGGGGGCCGAGGCCGATGCGGCCGGTGGTCCAGTCGATGAGCTTGCGCTCGATGAGGGTGCCGCCGGCGGACTGGTCCCAGGTGTCGAGGGAGGAGTTGACCGCCGAGAGGACGGCCTCGCCGAGGACGGCGGGGATGACGACCGGGCAGTTGAGGTGGCCGAGGTAGCGCGGGTGGTGGAAGTAGACCGCGTCGCGGAGGTAGACCTCCTCCAGCTCGTCGAGGGCGGCGGAGGCGTCACCGAGGGGGCGGTCGAGGTCCACGGCGTCGATCACGGGCGCCAGTTCGGCGGGGGTGACGCCGGTGAACGGGCCGCGCGTCGTGGCGAGTTTGGCCGCCACCCGCTCGACTCCTTCGGTGACGGAGCGTCGGTAGCTCTCCGCCGTCGTGTCGTTGAGCAGGTGCGAACGCATGTGGGGGCCCTTTCGGGGATGAGGACGCGGGACGCGCAACCGTGGGTGCAGAAGTAAGGTTAGCCTAACCTAATTTGATACGACAACGGCCCCCCGGCCGGTGAAGGCCGAGGGGCCGTGCGGTGAACGGCCCGCCGCGCTACGACGCGTCGCGCTCCGCGTCCTGCGTCGTCTCGTCCGGCACCTCGCGCAGGGCGTCCTCGGACAGCCCCTTGCGCCAGTACCCGACGAAGGTCACCCGGCGGCGGTCGAGCCCGCGCTCGCGCACGAAGTGCCGCCGCAGCGCCTTCACCGCACCGGACTCGCCCGCGATCCACACGTACGGCGACTCCCCGGGCAGCTCGGCACCCGTGACCGCCTCCAGACCGGAGGGCGCGCCCTCCTCCCGTACGAGCCAGGTGACGGTGGCGTCCGCCTCCGTCTCCAGCTCCATCCGGTCGCCGGAGTACGGCACTTCGAGGAAGACCTGGGCGCGGGTCTCGGCCGGCAGCCACTCCAGGACGGCCGAGGCGGCGGGCAGCGCCGTCTCGTCGGCCCAGACGAGCACCGAGTCGGCGTCCTCCGGCAGCCGGAAGCGGACCCCGGTGTTGTCGGCGACCGCCGGGCCGAGCACGACCACCCGGTCACCGGGCCTGGCGTGCTGCGCCCAGCGGCAGGCCGGGCCGCCGTCCTCGTGGACGGCGAAGTCGATGTCGATCTCGTTCACCGGCTCCGTGCGCTGGGCGCGGACGGTGTACGAGCGCATCACGGCCCGCACGTCGTCGGGCATGGCCCGCCAGGCGCCGAGGATCCCGTACATGTCGGGGTCGTCAAGCGGCGGCAGGACGGGCGCCTCCTGGCCGGGGTGCGGCAGGAAGAGGGAGAGCGACTGGTCGCGGCCCCCGGCGGCGAAGCCCTTGAGGTCCTCTCCGGTGAAGGTGACGCGGACCAGCGACGGGCCGAGCCGCCGCGTCCGGTCGACCTGGAGGGAGAAGAACTGGAACGGGGCGGTCTCGGCGGTCGTCATCGGGTCAGGACACCTTCTTCGCGTTCTCCAGGGCGGTCGCCAGGTCCTCCAGGAGCGGGGCGCACTTGGCGTAGGAGTAGACGGGCTCGGTCACGCGCGGGAAGACCTGGCCGGCCTTGACGGCGGGCAGCGCGGCCCAGGTGGGCTTGGCCTTCAGCTGCTCCGGCTGGAGGGTGCCGGTGCGGTTGTCGAGGAGGATGACGTCGGCCGCGTAGGCGTCGACGTTCTCCCAGCTGAGGAGCTCGAACCAGCCGGACGGGTCCAGCTTCTTCGGGGTGACGATGTTGAGGCCCAGCTCCTGGAAGAAGAGCGTGTCGGTCGGGCGGACCGGGGTGGAGACGTAGAAGGTGTCGGGCGCGCCGGAGCCGATGAGGACCTTGATGTCCTTCTTCGTCTGGGCGACCTTGCGCAGGCGCTCGGCGGCGGCCTCGAAGCGGGCCTTGTCCTTCTTGACCCGCTCGCTGTCCACGTCGCCGCCGAGGGAGGCCGCCAGGTCGGCGTGGCGCTGGAGGACGGACGGCATGGACTTGCCGGCGGCCCACAGGGCGACGCTCGGGGCGATCTTCGCGATCTTGGCCTTCTGCTCCTCCGGCACGTACCAGAGGGCGTCCTTCTCCCACATGTCGGTGATGAGGACCTCGGGCTGGAGCTTGAGGTACTCCTCGATGTTGAACTCGCCCCAGACGTTGCCGATGACCTTCACCTTGGTGATGTCGAGGTCGCCGGCCTGGACGTCGGGCTTCTTCGCCTTGGTGGTCGGGTCCTCGACGTAGGTCGGACCGAAGACGCCGGCGACCTCCACGCCGAAGTCCTTGAGGGCGGCGGCCATGCCGGTGAAGGCGACGATGTTCTTCGGCGTCGCCTTGGTCTTCACGGTCTGGCCGCGGTCGTCCTTGAACTCCCAGGAGCCGGACTTGGCGGAGGCGGAGGAAGAGGGGCTCGCGTCCTTCTTCTTGTCGCCGTCGCCACAGGCGGCGAGCACGGCGCCGAGCCCGAGGGCGCCGCCCGCGGCGAGGATGCCGCGGCGGGTGAGGGAGGTGGCTCGGGCGTTGCTGGGCATGGCGGGATCGCTTTCGATACGTGCCGGAGTCGGCCTGATCAAGTCGAGGGTAGGTTAGCCTAACCTCACGTCGATCAGTAGGGCCGGGTCGGCGAGGGGTAGATCACATCGCGAGGCCGCCCCGCACCCGCCGTGACGCACTGCTCCTGACGGGGTGCCGGGCGCCCGCCGTGCGGCGCGCCGCCGCGCCCGGGCCGCCGAGCCCGCCGAGGGTGGACGGGGTGACGATCCCCGAAGCGAGTGGCCGTCCGCGGTCCCCGCGCGATCCGCAGCCCGAGGGCGCCCGCCGGCCGCCGGGCCGGGCGTGGCCCCTGGCCGCCGTCGCCGTGGCCTTCGTCCTCGCCCAACTGGCCCTGGCCGTACCGGGAACCGGGCTCGGCTGGGACGAGGCGGTGTACGTCAGCCAGGTCGGCGGCAACGCCCCGCCCGCCTACTTCAGCGCGCCGCGCGCCCGGGGCATCAGCTATCTCGTCGCTCCCGTCGCCGCGTTCACCGCCTCCACCGCAGTCATCCGGCTCTACCTCGTGCTGCTCTCCGGCGCCGCGCTGCTCGGGGTGCTGTGGCTGTGGCGGCCGGTGCTGCCCGTGCGGGTGCTCGCCGTCGCGGGCGCGCTCTTCGCCGGGCTGTGGGTCACGCTCTTCTACGGGCCGCGCGTGATGCCCAATCTGTGGTGCGCCTTCGGGGCGCTCGCGGCCGTCGGCTGCTTCCTGCGCGCCGTCGCCCCGCCGGGGCGGGACCGCCGGCCGGTGGCCGGGCTCGGCGCCGCCGTCGCCTGCGTCACGCTGCTGCGTCCGGCCGACGGGCTCTGGCTCGCGCTGCCGCTGCTCGCCGCCGCGCTCCTGGTCCCGGCCTGGCGCCGCCGCCCCGGGCCGCCGGCCGCGACCGTCGCCGGACTGGTGCTCGGCGCCGTCCCGTGGGTGGTGGAGGCGTACACCTCGTACGGCGGGCTCGCCGCCCGGCTGCACCGCGCGGGGGAGATCCAGGGCACCCTGGGCTGGTACTTCGCCCTCGACGACCATGTGCGGGCGCTCGCCGGCCGCACCCTGTGCCGGCCGTGCGACGTGCCCTGGGAGCACCCGTGGACGGCGCTGTGGTGGTTCCTGCTGCCGCTCGCGGTCGTCGGCGGCCTCGTCGCCGCCGTCCGGGCCGGCCGGGGGACCGCCGCCGTCCTCGCGACCGTCACCGCCGCCTCGCTGGCGTTCCCGTACCTCTTCACGATCGGGTACGCGGCTCCCCGCTTCCTGCTGCCCGCGTACGCCCTGCTGGCCCTGCCCGTCGCGGAGTGCGTCCTGGCCGTGGTCGGCGCGGTGCGCCCGGCCCGCCGGCCGCTCGTCGCGGGGCTGCTCGCCGCCGGCTTCCTCGCCCATCTCGCCGTGCAGTACGCCGTCCTGGACCGGGCGGTCGGCTACAGCCGTTCGGTGCGGGTCCAGTTCACCGGCGTCGCCGCCGCCCTGGGCGCCCTCGGCGTCCGTCCACCGTGCACGGTGACCGGCCGCGAGTACGTGCCGATCGGCTACTACACCGGCTGCTCCTCCCGCCAGCCGCGCGGTCACGACGGCAGCATCACCGAGGCGGGCCTGGCCGAGCTGGCCCGGCACCGGCCGCTGGCCGTCGTCGTCCACGCGGGCAAGGCCCCGCCCGGGTACGCCGCGGACTGGCCCGTCACCCGCCTTCCGTCGGCCCCGGGCTGGCACGGGTTCGACGCCTACGTGTCGCCGAGTGCCCGCCCGGGCGCGGGCTGACCCCTCCGCGGGCCCGCGGACGCGGCGCGCCCGCCGCACACGGTCCGGTGCGGCGGGCGCGGGGATCCGGCGGGGCTCAGCCCGCGAAGCCCAGTTCGCGGGCGATCAGCATGCGCTGGACCTCGCTGGTGCCCTCGCCGATCTCCAGGATCTTGGAGTCGCGCCACATGCGGGCCACCGGGTACTCGTTCATGAAGCCGTAGCCGCCGTGGATCTGGGTCGCCTCGCGGGCGTTGTCGACGGCGACGGTGGAGGAGTACAGCTTGGCGATCGCCGCCTCCTTCTTGAAGGGCTCGCCCATGACCAGGCGGGAGGCGGCGTCGCGCCAGCCGATGCGGGCCATGTGGGCGCGCGTCTCCATGTCGGCGAGCTTGAACTGGATGGCCTGGTTGTCGCCGATCGGACGGCCGAAGGCGTGACGTTCCTTCGCGTACTTCACGGACTCGTCGACACAGCCCTGCGCGAGGCCCGTGGCGAGCGCGGCGATGGCGACGCGGCCCTCGTCGAGGATGCGGAGGAACTGGGCGTAGCCGCGGCCCTCCTCGCCGAGGAGGTTCTCCACCGGGACGCGGACGTCGTCGAAGGAGAGTTCGCGGGTGTCCGAGGCGTTCCAGCCGACCTTCGAGTAGGGGGCGGCGACGGTGAAGCCGGGGGTGCCGGACGGGACGATGATCGAGGAGATCAGCGGGCGGCCGTCGGGCTTGCGGCCGGTGACGGCCGTGACCGTCACCAGACCGGTGATGTCCGTACCGGAGTTGGTGATGAAGCACTTCGAGCCGTTGATGACCCACTGGTCGCCGTCGCGGACGGCGGTGGTGCGGGTGCCGCCCGCGTCCGAGCCCGCGCCCGGCTCGGTGAGGCCGAAGGCGCCGAGCATCTCGCCGGCGCACAGCTTCGGCAGCCACTGCCGCTTCTGCTCCTCGGTGCCGAAGAGGTGCAGCGGCATCGCGCCGAGCGAGACGCCGGCCTCCAGGGTGATGGCGACGGAGGAGTCGACGCGGGCGAGTTCCTCCAGGGCGATGCCGAGGGCGAGGTAGTCGCCGCCCATGCCGCCGTACTCCTCCGGGAACGGCAGGCCGAAGAGGCCCATGCGGCCCATCTCGGCGACGATCTCGTACGGGAACTCGTGGCGCTCGTAGTAGTCGCCGATCTTCGGGGCGACGACGTCGTGGGCGAACGCCTCGACGGTGCGGCGGAGTTCCTCGTGCTCTGCGGAGAGCCGGTGGTCGAGGGACATGGTGTTCGTCACTCCTTGTGGGAGAGGGCGCGGACGGTACGGGACGGGCTCGGGCGGCCCAGCTGTTCGGCCATCCACACGCTCGTGGCGGTGAGGGCGGCCAGGTCGACCCCGGTCTCGATGCCGAGGCCGTCGAGCATCCACACCAGGTCCTCGGTGGCGAGGTTGCCGGTGGCGGACTTGGCGTACGGGCAGCCGCCGAGGCCGCCCGCGGAGGCGTCCACGGTCGTCACGCCGTGCCGCAGCGCGGCGAGCGTGTTCGACAGCGCCTGCCCGTAGGTGTCGTGGAAGTGCACGGCGAGCCGGGAGGTGGGGACCCCGGCCTCGTTCAGCTCCCGCAGGAGCGTCCGTACGTGCCCGGGGGTGGCGACGCCGATGGTGTCGCCGAGGCTCAGCTCGTCGCAGCCCATGTCGGCGAGCGCCTTGGTGACCCGGACGGTCTGCTCGACGGGGACGGCGCCCTCCCAGGGGTCGCCGAAGCACATCGACAGATAGCCGCGGACCTTCAGGCCCGCCTCTATGGCCCGGATGACGACCGGCTCGAACATGGCGAGCGCCTCGTCGACGGTCCGGTTGAGGTTGGCCTTCGCGAAGGACTCGGTGGCGGAGGCGAAGACGGCGACCTCCCGGGCGCCGAGCGCGAGCGCCCGGTCGAGGCCGCGCTCGTTCGGCACCAGGACCGGGAGGCGGACCGGCAGGCCGTTGACGAGCGGGAACAGGGCCTCCGCGTCGGCCAGCTGGGGCACCCACTTCGGGTGCACGAAGCTGGTCGCCTCGACGGTGGAGAGCCCGGCGGCGGCGAGCCGCCGGATGAACTCCGCCTTCACCTCGGTCGGGACGGCCGTCTTCTCGTTCTGCAGCCCGTCCCGGGGGCCGACCTCGTGGATCCTGACCCGGGCGGGCAGGGCCGGGTCGGGGACGGTCATGGGCAGGGCGGTCATTCCGTGGCCTCCTCGCGGGGCGTGACGACGGCCAGGACCTGCTCCATGGCGACGGTCGTCCCGGGCGTGACGTCCAGTTCGGTGACGGTGCCGGCGTGCGGGGCGGAGATGACGTGCTCCATCTTCATCGCCTCGACGACGAGCAGGCTCTGGCCCGCCTCCACCTCGTCCCCGACCGCCACCTTCACGACGGTCACGGTCCCCGGCATCGGCGCGGCCAGCGTGTCCGCCCCGCCGTGCCGCGCCCCGGAGAGCGCGGCGGCCACCGCGTCGTGGTCCATGACGTGCCAGGAGTCGCCGTCCCGGCCGAGCCAGTCGCCGGCCCGGCGGAAGGTGTGGGTGACGCCGTCGAGGACGACCGTGACGGCGGTGCCGGTGACGCGGGCGCCCGCCGGTGCCTCCACCGTGACGGGTTCGAGTCCCGGTACGCGCAGCGGGAAGGCGAGGGGCTTCGGCGTCCCGCCGAGGCGCCAGCCGTCCGGCACGTCGAAGGGATCGGTCCAGCCGCCGCGCGGCCGCGCCGCCAGCCCGGTCCGGCGCACGGCGGCCGCCGCCGCGTACACCTCGTCCGGTACGCCCTCCGGGACCAGGGACTCCGCGTCCCGCTCCACGAGCCCGGTGTCCATCGCGCCCGACACCACGTCCGGGTGGGCCAGGAGGCGGCGGAGGAAGCCCGCGTTGGTGGGGACGCCGAGGGTGGTCAGGTCGGCCAGGGCCGCGCGGAGCTTCCGCAGCGCGGTGGGGCGGTCCTTCGCGTGGACGATCACCTTCGACAGCATCGGGTCGTAGAGGGAGGAGACCTCGGAGCCCTGCAGGAGGCCGGAGTCGGTGCGCACCCCGTCGCCCGCCGGCTCGTGGAGGGAGAGGACCGTGCCGCCCGACGGGAGGAAGCCGCGGGACGGGTCCTCCGCGCAGATGCGGGCCTCGATCGCCCAGCCGTCGAGGCGGACGTCGTCCTGGGCGAAGTCGAGCGGTTCGCCGGCCGCGATGCGGAGCTGCCACTCCACCAGGTCCAGGCCGGTGATCAGCTCCGTGACCGGGTGCTCGACCTGGAGGCGGGTGTTCATCTCCATGAAGTAGTACCGGGACGGGTCGCCGCCCGGGACGATGAACTCGACCGTGCCCGCGCCGACATAGCCGCAGGACCGGGCCGCCTCCACCGCCGCCGCGCCCATCGCCGCGCGGGTCTCCTCGTCGAGGAGGACGCTCGGCGCCTCCTCGATGATCTTCTGGTGGCGGCGCTGGAGCGAGCACTCGCGCTCGCCGAGGTGCACCACGTTCCCGTGCGCGTCCGCGAGGACCTGGATCTCGATGTGCCGGGGGCGGTCGATCCACCGCTCCACCAGGAGCGTGTCGTCGCCGAAGGAGGCGCGGGCCTCGCGGCGGGCCGCCGCGATCTCCTCGTCCAGGACCGCCAGGTCCCGCACCAGGCGCATGCCCTTGCCGCCGCCGCCCGCGCTCGGCTTCAGGAGGACGGGCGGGCCCATCTCGCGGGCGGCCTCGGCCACCCGGGGGTCGGCGTCGCCGGGCACGACGGGCACGCCCGCCGCCTTCACCGTCTCCTTCGCCCGGATCTTGTCGCCCATGAGGGCGATCGCCTCGGCGGAGGGGCCGATGAAGACGAGGCCCGCGTCGGCGCAGGCGCGCGCGAAGGCCGCGTTCTCGGCGAGGAAGCCGTAGCCGGGGTGGACGGCCTGCGCCCCGGTGCGGCGGGCCGCGTCCAGGAGGGCGGGGACGGAGAGGTACGACTCCGAGGCCGCCGCGGGCCCGATGCGTACCGCCGTGTCGGCCTCCCGCACGTGCCGGGCGTCGGCGTCGGCGTCGCTGTACACCGCCACCGAGCGGACGCCGAGCGCCCGCAGGGTGCGGATGACGCGGACCGCGATCTCGCCCCGGTTGGCGACGAGGACGGTGTCGAACATCTGCTGCATCGTCAGGGTCCTCACATCCGGAAGACGCCGAACTGGGGGTCACCCAGGGGCGCGTTGGCACAGGCGGTCAGCGCGAGACCCAGCACCTGGCGGGTCTCCAGCGGGTCGATCACGCCGTCGTCCCAGAGGCGGGCGGTCGCGTAGTAGGCGCTGCCCTGCGTCTCGTACTGCTCGCGGATCGGCGCCTTGAAGGACTCCTCCTCCTCGGCGCTCCACGCGTCGCCGAGCTGGTCGCGCTTGACCGTGGCGAGGACCGAGGCGGCCTGCTCGCCGCCCATGACGGAGATCTTGGCGTTGGGCCACATCCACAGGAAGCGGGGGGAGTAGGCCCGGCCGCACATCGAGTAGTTGCCCGCGCCGAAGGAGCCGCCGACGACGACCGTCAGCTTCGGCACGCGCGTGGTGGCGACGGCGGTGACCATCTTGGCGCCGTGCTTGGCGATGCCGCCGTGCTCGTACGCCTTGCCGACCATGAAGCCGGTGATGTTCTGCAGGAAGACCAGCGGGATGCCGCGCTGGTCGCACAGCTCGATGAAGTGGGCGCCCTTCTGGGCGGACTCGGCGAACAGGATGCCGTTGTTGGCGACGATGCCGACCGGGTGGCCGTGGATCCGGGCGAAGCCGGTGACCAGGGTCTGGCCGTACTCGGACTTGAACTCCTGGAAACGGGAGCCGTCCACCACGCGGGCGATGACCTCGCGCACGTCGTACGGGGTGCGCGAGTCGACCGGGACGGCGCCGTACAGGCCGTACGGGTCGACCTTCGGCTCCTCGGCCGGCTCGGTCTTCCACGGCAGAGGGCCCCGCTCGGGCAGGGTCGCCACGATGTTCCGGACGATCCGCAGCGCGTGCGCGTCGTCCTCCGCGAGGTGGTCGGTGACGCCGGAGATGCGGGAGTGGACCTCGCCGCCGCCCAGCTCCTCCGCCGTGACGACCTCGCCGGTCGCGGCCTTCACCAGCGGCGGGCCGCCGAGGAAGATCGTGCCCTGGTTCCGGACGATCACGGCCTCGTCGCTCATCGCCGGGACGTACGCGCCGCCGGCCGTGCAGGAGCCCATGACGGCCGCGATCTGCGGGATGCCGGCGCCGGACATGCGGGCCTGGTTGTAGAAGATCCGGCCGAAGTGCTCGCGGTCCGGGAAGACCTCGTCCTGCATCGGCAGGAAGGCGCCGCCGGAGTCGACGAGGTAGAGGCAGGGGAGGCGGTTGTCGAGTGCCACCTCCTGCGCCCGCAGGTGCTTCTTCACCGTCATCGGGTAGTAGGTGCCGCCCTTGACCGTGGCGTCGTTGGCGACGATCACGCACTCGCGGCCGGAGACCCGGCCGATGCCCGCGATGACGCCGGCGGCCGGGGCCTGGTCGCCGTACATGCCGTTCGCCGCGAGCGGCGCCAGCTCCAGGAACGGCGAGCCCGGATCGAGGAGGGTGTCCACCCGGTCGCGCGGCAGCAGCTTCCCGCGCGCGGTGTGCCGGGCGCGGGACTTCTCACCGCCTCCGAGCGCGGCCTCGGCCAGCTTGGCCCGCAGCGTCTCCGAGAGCTCCTGGTGCGCCGCCTCGTTGGCCCGCCAGGCCGCCGAGGCGGGATCTGCCGCGCTCGACAGCACAGGTGCCTGCTGCATCGACCGATCTCCCTTGTTCGGTTAATGAGCGTTAACGTACGCGGCTCAGGTTAACGACCGCTAACCAGGTTGTCTAGGATGGAGGGCATGAGCACGAGCCCGACCCCGACGCCCGCCCGGATGGACGCGCCGACCCGCCGCGAGCAGATCCTCAAGGAGGCCGCCCGCCTCTTCGCCGCGCGCGGGTTCCACGGGGTGGGCGTCGACGAGATAGGAGCCGCGGTCGGCATCAGCGGCCCCGGGCTCTACCGGCACTTCCCCGGCAAGGACGCGATGCTCGCCGAGCTGCTCGTCGGCATCAGCGAGCGCCTCCTCGACGGCGGCCGGCTGCGGGTCGCGGAGTCGCCCGGCGACCCGGCGGCCCTGCTGGCCTCGCTCATCGACGGGCACATCGACTTCGCCCTCGACGACCGGCCGCTCATCACCCTGCACGACCGCGAGCTCGACCGGCTCAAGGACGAGGACCGCAAGCGGGTCCGCCAGCTCCAGCGGCAGTACGTCGAGCTCTGGGTCGACGTGGTGCGCGCCCTGCACCCGGCGGCGGGCGAGCCGGAGGTCCGGGCGGCGGTGCACGCCGTCTTCGGCCTCCTCAACTCCACCCCGCACCTCGGCGCCCCCCTGGAGCGCGAGGAGATGGAACGCCTCCTGAGGAACCTCACCCACGGAGCGCTGGGCGCCCTGGCGGTCTGAACCGCCGGCGCCCACACCGCCCCGCCGGGTCGCACCGCCCCGCCGCCGGGCCGGCTCCCGCCGCCCCGCCCGGGCTACGTCGCCGCCGGCCGCCGCTCGCGGGTCAGCCGGCGCAGGACGAGTGCGACGGCCACGCCGGCGGCGGAGAAGACCGCCAGGGCCAGGAAGCCGTCGGCGACCCCGGCGGCGGTGGCGTCCGCGGCGGCGGCGCCCCTCGCCAGCCGGCCGTCGGCGGTGGTGGCCAGGACGGTGCCGATCACGGCGATGCCCAGGGCCGCGCCGCTCTCGTTGAAGGTGTTCAGGAGCCCGGAGCCGACGCCCGACTCCGCCGCCCCCACGTGCGAGGCTCCGATGCCGAACAGTGGGACGAAGCAGGCCGGCAGGCCCGCGCCGACGACGGCGAGTGCCACGACCGTCGGCGCGAGCGCGTCGGGCCCGGTGGCCAGGAAGCCCGCGCCGAGGAGGTGGAGCGCGGCGCCGAGCGCGTACGTCCCGCCCGGTCCGAGCGCGCCGACGAGGGCGGGCGCGACTGCGGCGGCGGCGAGCGCGGCCAGGCCCATCGGCAGCAGGGCGAGGCCGGTGGCGAAGGCGCTCATCCGGTGGACCTCCTGGAAGTACTGGGCGGCCAGGAAGGAGCTGCCGATCATCACGCCGGCGACCAGGAGCAGGCCCACGCTGGACAGCCAGTAGGTCGGCCTGCGCAGCAGGTGCAGCGGCAGCAGCGGGTCCTCCCGGCCCAGCTCCATGAAGGTCACGAGGGCGAGGAGGGCCGCCGCGGCGGCGAGGCCGGCCCAGGCGGCCCGGTCGCCGAAGCCCTCGTGGAAGCGGATCAGGCCGAAGGAGAGGGCGGCGAGCCCGGCCGTGGACACGACGGCCGAGGGGAGCCGGAGCCCGCGGCCGGAGGCGGTCCGCAGCGAGGGCACGGCGCGCAGGGCGGCGGCGAAGGCCGCGACGCTGACGGGGAGGTTGACGAGGAACGCCCAGCGCCAGTCGACGGCGGTGACGATCAGGCCGCCGAGCACGACGCCGAGGGTGGCGCCGATGACGCCGAGGCCGCTCCAGGCGGTCAGCGCGATCCTGCGCTGCTCCTCGTCCCGGTAGACCTCCAGGATGATCGAGAGGGCGGCCGCGGAGAGCAGCGCGGCGCCGACGCCCTGCGCGGCGCGGCCGCCGACCAGCAGTTCCTGGCCGGGGGCGACGCCGCAGAGCGCCGAGGCGGCGGCGAAGAGGGTGAGCCCGGCGAGGAAGGTGCGGCGCCGCCCGTGGACGTCGGAGACCCGGCCGCCGAAGAGCAGCAGGCTGCCGAAGAGCAGGACGTAGGCGCTGATCGTCCACTGGAGGGCCGTCCGGTCCGCGGGCAGGTCCGCCCCGATGGAGGGGAGGGCCACGGTCACGACGGTCGAGTCGAGCATCACCATCAGCTGGGCGACGCCGACCACGGCCAGGGCGGTCCAGGGGGCCTTGGCGGGAGCGGCCGCGACCGGTGTCGGTGCCGGTGTCGGTGTCGGTGCCGGTGGTGCCGGTGGTGCCGGCGTCCGCTGGTTCATGGGGGGTCCCTTCTCGCACGGATTCCGATCCATGCGCATGCATGGAAATCGATCCGCACGCTACATCCATGCGCATGCATAGACAAGGTCGGGGCGGACGCCTAGGATCGGGGCGTGACCGAAGCACCCCTGACCGACCGCTGGATGGCCACGGTCCGCGTCGGCGCGCAGATCGCCCAGGCCGCGGAGCGCCTGCTCTCGGACGCGTACGGCCTGTGCGTCAGCGGCTTCGAGATCATGGACGTCATGGACCGGGAGGGCGACTGGATCCGCGCCGGCGAGCTGAGCGCCCGCGCCTCCCGGAGTCAGCCCCAGGTCTCCCGGCTGCTCGCGCAGATGGTGGACGCCGGATACGTCGAGCGCCGCCCCTGCGCCACCGACCGGCGCGGCTTCGACGTCCGCCTCACCGCGTCCGGCGGGGACCTCTTCGCCCGCGCCACCGGCACCATGGAGGAGCTCCTGGGCGGGCTCGCCGGGGCGCGCCCGGAGGTCCGCGAGGTCCTCGCCGCCCCGCGCGGGGACGTCTGAGGCGCGGAACGCCTCCCCGGCCGCGCGGCGGGCGCGGCAAAATGAGCGCCATGCCGATACTCAGCCGTGACGCCCTCGTCGAGCACCTCGTCCGCAGCCGCATCGCGGGCGACGTCGCCACCCCCCGCGAGAACAACCTCGACCACTACCGCAAGCTCGCCAACGGCGACCGGCACTACTGGCTCGGCCTGGAGCTCGGGGACCGGTGGACGGACGAGCAGGACGTGCTGGCCGTGATGGCCGAGCGCTGCGGCGTCGTCGACGACCCGGCCCACCGCGCCGGGCAGGACACCATCGACCCCGAGCTGACCGTCGACGCCCTCGACCGGATGGCCGTCCGCCTGAAGGAGGCCGCCGCCGCCCGGCAGCGCGTGCTCTTCGCCACCGGCCACCCCGGCGCGCTGATCGACGCGCACAGCCGGGTCGCCGCCGCGCTGCGGGCCCAGGGCTGCGACATCGTGCGGATCCCCGGCGGGCTCGTCGCCGACGAGGGGTACGTCGTGCAGTTCGCGGACGTCGCCGTGTTCGAGCGCGGCGCCAGCCTCTGGCACACCCACTCGCCGGAGCCGATGAACGCGATCCTCGACGGCCTCGCCCTGCTCGGCGAGGCCGCGCCCGACCTCGTCGTCGCCGACCACGGCTGGGCCGGCCGCGCCGCGCAGCGCGGCATCGACTCCGTCGGCTACGCGGACTGCAACGACCCGGCGCTCTTCGTCGCCGAGGCCGAGGGCACCATGAAGGTGACGGTCCCGCTCGACGACCACGTCGTGGACCCGCGCTTCTACGAGCCGATGACGGCGTACCTGCTGAACGCCGCGGGCCTACTGGTCTGACGGCCCCGGCGTCGGGTCCAGATAGACCCGCCGCACCGAGGGGAAGCGGGCCCGGAGGCGTGCCTCCGCCTGTTCGCAGGCCCGCTCCACCTCCGCCGCCGTCACCACGTCCCGGAAGTCGATCTTCGCGGCGATCATCACCTCGCCGGGGCCCTGGATCAGGGTGATCAGGTCGAGCACGTCCACCACGTGCGCGACGCCGAGCAGTTCCTCCCGCACCTCCGCCCGCATGGGCCGGGGCAGCGGGCGGCCGATGAGGAGCCGGGCGTTGGCGCGGCCCAGGACCCAGGCCACGTACACGAGGAGACAGCCGATCAGGATCGAGGCGACGCCGTCCCAGACGCCGGAGCCGGTGATCTGGCCGCCGAGCAGACCGCCGGCGGCGAGCATCAGACCGGCGAGGGCCGCCGAGTCCTCCAGGACCACCGCCTTGACGGTGGTGTCGGGGGTGAGCCGCAGGTAGGCGGCGAAGGGCGCCCGCATCCGTTCCGCCTCCGCCTTGACCTGCTTGACGCCGGTCCGCAGGGAGAAGGCCTCCAGGACGAAGGAGACGGCGAGCACGATGTAGGAGACGAGCGGGTCGCCGAGCTCCTCGCCGTGGGTGAGCGTGTGGATGCCGTCGTAGACCGAGAAGACCGCGCCGCCGACGAAGGTGGCGACGGCGGCGAGCATCGCCCAGACGTACCGCTCGCCCGCGTGCCCGACCGGATGGTCCTCGTCGGCGGGCTTCTCGCTCCGCTTGAGCGCGGTGAGCAGCATGACCTCGGTGACGGTGTCGGCGACCGAGTGGGCGGCCTCCGACATCATCGCGCTCGATCCGCTGATGACGCCGGCGACGGCCTTGGCGACCGCGATCCCGAGGTTCGCGCCCGCCGCCACGATCACCGTGAAGGTGCTCTCACCGTTGTCCGTCCGTGCATCCGTCATGACATCGGACGGTATGTCCGGTGGTCAGCGCGGGACGCGAACGACACCCTCCTGGATGACGGAGATCGCGAGCCGCCCGTCCTGGGTCCAGATCCTGGCCTGGCCGAGGCCGCGCCCGCCGGAGGAGGACGGCGACTCCTGGTCGTAGAGGAGCCATTCGTCGGCCCGGAACGGCCGGTGGAACCACATCGCGTGGTCGAGCGAGGCGCCGACCACGTCCCCGACGGCCCAGCCGCCGCGCCCGTGGGCGAGCAGCACCGAGTCGAGCAGGGTCATGTCGGAGACGTAGGTGGCGAGGACGACGTGCAGCAGGGGGTCGTCGGCGAGCTTGCCGTTGGTACGGAACCACACCTGCGAGCGCGGTTCGCGCGGCTCTCCGACCGAGCCCCACGGCGGGGTCTCGGCGTACCGCAGGTCGACGGCGGCGCGGGCCTCGACCAGCCGCCGGGCGACGTCCCGCGGCAGGTGCCGGGGGAGCATCTCCTCGGCGGTCGGCAGCGCGTCCGGGTCGGGCGCGGCCGGCATCGCGTCCTGGTGGTCGAGCCCCTCCTCGTGCGTCTGGAAGGACGCGGAGAGGTGGAAGATCGGCTGCCCGTGCTGGATCGCGACGACCCGCCGGGTGGTGAAGGACCGCCCGTCCCGGATCCGGTCGACCTCGTAGACGATCGGCGCGCCCGGGTCGCCCGGCACCAGGAAGTAGGCGTGCAGCGAGTGGGCGAGACGGTCCGCGGGGACGGTCCGGCCCGCGGCCACCAGCGCCTGGGCGGCCACCTGGCCGCCGAAGACGCGGGGGACGATCGCGGACCGGGACTGTCCCCGGAAGATGTCCTGCTCGATCCGCTCCAGGTCGAGCAGGGCGAGCAGGTCATCCAGTGCGGAAGGAGCGTCGGGCACTTACAGGCCCATGTTCTTCGCGATGATCGACTTCATGATCTCGCTGGTGCCGCCGTAGATGCGGTTGACGCGGTTGTCGGCGTACAGGCGGGCGATCGGGTACTCGTTCATGTAGCCGTAGCCGCCGTGCAGCTGGAGGCAGCGGTCGATGACGCGGTGCGCGACCTCGGTGCAGAAGAGCTTGGCGGAGGCGGCCTCGGCCGGGGTCAGCTCGCCCGCGTCCAGGGCCTCCAGGGCGCGGTCGGCGACGGCCTCGGCGGCGTCCACCTCGGCCTGGCAGGCGGCCAGCTCGAACTTGGTGTTCTGGAAGTGGGCGACCGGCTTGCCGAAGACGGTGCGCTCCTGCACGTACTGCTGGGCGAAGCGGACGGCGGCCTTGGCCTGCGCGTAGGCGCCGAAGGCGATGCCCCAGCGCTCGGAGGCGAGGTTGTGGCCGAGGTAGTAGAAGCCCTTGCCCTCCTCGCCGAGCAGGTCCTCGACGGGGACCTTGACGTCGACGAAGGCGAGCTCGGCGGTGTCGGAGGTCTTCAGGCCGAGCTTGTCGAGCTTGCGGCCGATCGAGTAGCCCTCGGACTTGGTGTCCACGGCGAAGAGCGAGATGCCGAAGCGGCGGTCGTCCTCGGACGGGGCCGAGGTGCGGGCGCAGACGATGACGCGGTCGGCGTGGACGCCGCCGGTGATGAAGGTCTTGGCGCCGTTGAGGACGTAGTGGGTGCCGTCCTCGGAGAGCTTGGCGGTGGTCTTCATGCCCGCGACGTCGGAGCCGGTGCCCGGCTCGGTCATCGCCAGGGCCCACATCTCCTCGCCGGAGACGAACTTCGGCAGGTAGCGCTTCTTCTGGTCGCCGGTGGCGAGCATCTTGATGTACGGCAGGGCGAGCAGCACGTGCACGCCGGAGCCGCCGAACTGCACGCCGGCGCGGGAGGTCTCCTCGTAGAGGACGGCCTCGAACTTGTGGGTGTCGAGACCGGCGCCGCCGAACTCCTCCGGCACGTTGATGCCGAAGATGCCCAGCTCGCCGAGCTTGTAGTAGAAGTCGCGCGGCGCCTGGCCGGCCGCGAACCACTCGTCGTAGACGGGGACGACCTCGGCCTCGATGAAGGCCCGGATGGTCTCCCGGAACGCCTCGTGGTCCTCGTTGAATACGGTACGGCGCACGGTGCGACTCCTCCGGTGTGCGGGCCCTGTTGTCTAAGCGCTTGCTCAGTCTGTCAGGTCCGAAGTTACCCAGCGGTCACCCGCCCTGTCCAGACTCCCGGCCTGTGATCCAGGCCCGTTCCACGGAGTCGTACCCGTACACCGGCCCTCGCCCCACCCCGCTCGTCCGGAAGGGTTCCCCGTCCTCGTCCCCGATCCGCACCGTGCCGCTCCGCCCCTCCGCGCTCCACTCCAGCTCCAGGAACCAGCGGCAGTCGCACCCCGCCGTCCGCGCCGAGACGAGCAGCTCCTCGGGGCCGGTGGCGGTGACCGCGTACGGGAAGGCGACGGCGGGCAGCGTCCGGCCCTCCTCCCCGGAGGCGTCGTACCCGTCCAGCGCCCGCGCCACCGGCCGCGGCCGGTCCAGGTCGACCTCGAAACGGCGCGGGGTCACCGCCCCGCCGCACCCGTCGCCCATCCGGTACCCCGCCCACGGCACCGGCGCGCCCCGCTCCACCACCCGCACGTGCAGCGCGTGGAGCACCACCGCCGCCGCACCCTTCCCCTGCACCGAAAGCCGCACCAGCGTCTCCCCGCCGTGCACCGCCCCCCGCGCCGCCGCCCACCGCCGCGCGTCGGCCGCCACCGGCGGGGGAGGGGGCGTCCGCTCCACGAGGTAGGTGTGCCCGCATCCGTTGCTCCAGAGGTGCGAGGCGACGGTGAACGTCAGCGGCGGAGGCGCCGGGACCTCCGCTTTTCCGGGCAGGAGTACGACTCCGAGCGTCACCGCCCCGAGCGCCGCCACCGCCCCGCCGACCAGGCCCGCCCACGCCCACCGCCGGCGCCGCCGTCCGGACGGGAGGTCCGGCACGCGCGCGTGCACGGGTTCCGGCTCGGCCGCCGGCTCCCGCTGCGGGGCGGGTTCCGGGGCGGGAGCCGGCACAGGAGGCCGCCGGGCGTCGTCCGCGCGGCGCCAGGCCTCCTCCAGGGCGCGCCGCTCCTCCTCGTCCGCGCCGCACAGCGCGGCCAGACGGCCGACGACGGCGAAGTCCTCCGGGACGGTCGCGCCCGAGCAGTACCGGTGGAGGGTGGAGGCGCTCACGTTCAGGCGCCGGCCGAGCGCCTCGAAACTCCGCCCGTCCCGCGCCTTCAGCGCGCGCACGAGGCCTGCGAACTCCCCGACGACCACGTCCTTCGCCACCCTGTCCCCCTTGCGGATCGGCGTCCCACCCCATCACGTTCTCCCACGTCACCGGGGGTGGGATGGTTCCGGGACGGCCGGTGGGCGCGTCACCGTTGCCGCCGACGGCCGACGGCGCGAATCTGGTGGGAGCACCTGACCGAACGACCCACGGGGGAACCACCACCATGACCAAGCTCCGTACCGCGCTGGCCGTCACCGCCGCCGCCCTGGGCCTCGCGGCCCTCGCCACGGCCCCGGCGCAGGCCGCCGCCCAGCCGGCCTTCCTCGCCGCCTCCCAGCTGCCGCCGTCGTCGACGCCGTGGACCGCCACCCAGGTCTTCACCGGCGTGCCGGAGAACGGCGGCGCCCTCTGCGTCCCGTACAAGATCCCGGCGCAGAACACCCGCTACCGCGAGTTCAGCACCGAGCTCGACACCAACGCCGTCCAGATCACGACCGCCGCCCGCACCGAGGCCGACGCCGTGAAGCTGGTCGACACCCTCCGCAAGGCCCTCGCCGGCTGCGGCCCCCTCCTGGAGCGGCAGAACCCGGGCCTGGACGCCGTCAGCGCCTACCACGGCAAGCTCGCCGTGGAGGAGGGCGCCTGGGTCTACAGCCTGGACACGGCCGACCCCCAGATCGGCAACACCGACATCCACCTCTTCTCCGTCGGCCGCGACGGCCGCACCGTCACCTTCGTCCGCTGGGGCCAGATGGGCGACCTCGCCGACGCCCCGCTGGACGGCTTCCGCACGACGACGAAGACCGCCGTCAACAAGCTCTACTGATCACTTCCGCCTGATCACGTCCGCCTGATCACTTCCGGCCGAGCGCGAACCACAGCTCCATCCGCACGTCCGGATCGTCCAGGTCCCGGTCGAGGAGGACCGCGCAGCGGGCGATCCGCTGGCGGACCGTGTTGCGGTGGACGCCCAGCGCGGCGGCCGTCCGGTCCCAGCTGCCGTGCAGGGAGAGCCAGGCGCGCAGGGTCTCGGCCTGCGCCTCGCCGAGGGGAGCGAGGAGCACGCGCGCGTGGGCGGCGGCCTCCGCCGGGTCGACCAGACCGGCGAGGCCGCCCGCCCGGTGGCGGACCAGGGCCGACCGGGTCGCCTCCGCCCGCCGCAGCGCCCGGCCCGCCTGCGCGTCGGCCGCCGGGAGGGCGGCCGGCTCCGCCGGGGCGGAGACCCCGAGGGTCCAGCCGGGCTGGGCCGTCACGGGCGCGTCCGGCGGCAGCAGGAGCCGTACCGGCGGGCCCGCGTCGACCAGGTCCGTGCCGAGCGCCGCCGCCAGACCGGCCGGCGCGAACGGCGTGCCGTCGCCGCCCCGGGCGTGCACCACCGTCCACGGGCCCGGGGAGAGGACGGCGGCCGCCTCCGCCGCCGGGGCGCCGAGCAGCAGCCGGGTCAGCACCCCGTCCCGGACCGCCACGTCGGTCGCCCGGTGCGGGGCGGTCAGCAGGGACAGCAGCACCACCGCCACCCCGGCGACCGTGTGGTCGCCGGGGTCGCGGCGCTCCGTCGCCACGCCGAGCGTCAGCCCGTCGCCGCCGCCGAGCGCGTACGCCGCCAGCCTCAGCCCGCCGCCCTCGCCGCTCGCCGACGCCGGACCGCCCGGGCGCGGACCGACGACCCCGGCCAGCTCCGCGAGGGCCCGCGCCGCCTCCGCGGGCAGCTCCCGGCCCGCCGCCGCCCACTCCGCGCCGTCCCCGCCGTACAGGACCGCCCGGCCGCCGAGCCGCGAGGCCAGCGCGTGCAGCACGGCCGGGACCGGCGCCGGGCGCGCGGCGGCCGTCGCGAGGGACTGCTGCGCCTCCGTCACCCGGCGCAGCTCCGACAGCCTGGCCTCCGCCATCAGCCGCCACAGCGCCCGCGCCACCGCCGCGAACGGGGTCCCGGGAGGCACCTCCACCAGGGGCAGCCCGTGCCGCACGCACGCCTCGACCAGCTCCGCCGGCACCGTGTCGTACACCGGCGTCACCCCGAAACCGAGCGCCGCCGCCCCCGCCTCCACGACCCGCGCCACGAACCGCGCCGGATCCGCCAGCTGCACGCCCGCCGTCAGCAGCAGCTCACCGCCGAGCAGATACGGATACGGGTCGGCCATCTCCGAGGTGTGCACGCCGTGCAGCGCCACCTCGTCCGTGCCGGTGAGCAGCCGGATGCCCAGCTCCCGGCGGGCCAGCAGCGCGGCGAGCGGCACCGGCGGCGCCGGAGGGGCGGAGCCCGGATCCGTGCGCGCCATGACCATGGTCCTTCCGTACATCTCCCGCCCCGACAGTGGAGGAAACGTACACTTCAATGTGGCTTTCGGGCGACTTACGGTCGAGCCGCACCCCGACGACAGCCCAGGAGGCACCGACCATGAGCAGCGACCAGAGCACCCCGCGCGGCCCGATCGACTCGTCCCGCGTCCCGCGGTACGCCGGTCCCGCGACGTTCGCCCGGCTGCCGCGGCTCGACGAGGTCGGCACCGCCGACATCGCCGTGGTCGGCGTCCCCTTCGACTCCGGCGTCTCCTACCGCCCCGGCGCCCGCTTCGGCGGCAACGCCATCCGCGAGGCCTCCCGTCTGCTGCGCCCCTACAACCCGGCGCAGGACGCCTCCCCGTTCGCCCTCGCGCAGGTCGCCGACGGCGGCGACATCGCCGTCAACCCGTTCAACATCAACGAGGCCGTCGAGACCATCGAGGCCGCCGCCGACGAGCTCCTCGGCACCGGCGCCCGCATGATGACCCTCGGCGGCGACCACACCATCGCCCTCCCGCTGCTCCGCTCGGTCGCCAAGAAGCACGGCCCCGTCGCCCTGCTCCACTTCGACGCCCACCTGGACACCTGGGACACCTACTTCGGCGCCGAGTACACCCACGGCACGCCGTTCCGCCGCGCCGTCGAGGAGGGCATCCTCGACACCGAGGCCCTCTCCCACGTCGGCACCCGCGGCCCGCTGTACGGCAAGCAGGACCTGACGGACGACGAGAAGATGGGCTTCGGCATCGTCACCTCCGCCGACATCTACCGCCGCGGCGCCGACGAGGTCGCCGACCAGCTCCGCCAGCGCATCGGCGACCGCCCGCTGTACATCTCCATCGACATCGACTGCCTCGACCCGGCCCACGCCCCCGGCACCGGCACCCCCGAGGCGGGCGGCATGACCTCCCGCGAGCTCCTGGAGATCCTCCGCGGCCTCTCCTCCTGCAACCTGGTCTCCGCGGACGTGGTGGAGGTCGCCCCCGCCTACGACCACGCCGAGATCACGGCCGTCGCCGCCTCCCACACGGCGTACGAGCTGACCACGATCATGAGCCGCCAGATCGCGGCGAGCCGATAATTCCCGGGGGTGCCCGGCCCTGCTCCGGCCGGGCCGGGCACCCGTCGCGTACGAGACCGACCACCCGGAGGAACCGGCCCCATGACCCACGACCACGACCTGGTCCTGCGCCCCACGCCCGCGCAGACGGAAGCCGCCCTCAACCCGCCCCCCGGCCGCACCGGCGGCGACCTGGTCGTCGAGACCCTCACCGGCCTCGGCGCCACGACGGTCTTCGGTCTCCCCGGCCAGCACGCCCTCGGCGTGTTCGACGCCCTGCGCCGCTCGGACCTCCGCTACGTCGGCCTGCGCGCCGAGAACAACGCGGGCTTCGCCGCCGACGCCTACGGCCGGATCACCGGCGAGGCCGCGCCGCTGCTGCTCTCCACCGGCCCCGGCGCGCTCATGGCGCTCGCCGCGCTCCAGGAGGCGGCCGCCGCCTCCGCGCCGGTCCTCGCCATCGGCAGCCAGGTCCCCGCCGCCGGGCTCGGCGGCGGCCGGCGCGGCTACCTCCACGAGCTCCGCGACCAGCAGGCCAGCTTCCGGGACGTCGTGAAGTCCGTCCACACGGCCCGTACGCACTCCCAGATCCCGTCCGCGATCGCCGCCGCCTGGGAGTCGGCGCTCACCGCCCCGCACGGACCCGTCTGGGTCGAGATCCCGCAGGACGTCCTCACGGCGGAGACGATGCTCCCCGTCGTCACGGCCATGGACGCCACGCCCGAGGACCTCGCGCCCCGCCCGGAACTGACCGCGCTTGCGGCGCACCTCCTGTCGACGGCCGAGCGGCCCGCGATCATCGCCGGCGGCGGGGTGATCCGCTCCGACGCCTCCGGCAAGCTCCGCGCGCTCGCCGAGCGGCTCGACGCGCCGGTCGTCACCACCTTCGGCGGCAAGGGCGCGTTCCCCTGGAAGCACCCGCTGTCCCTCCAGTCCTGGCTGGAGGACCGGCACACCACCGACTTCCTGGAGGACGCCGACGTCCTCCTCGTGGTCGGCTCCGGGCTCGGCGAGCTGTCCTCGAACTACCACACCTTCGCCCCGCGCGGCCGGGTGATCCAGATCGAGGCGGACGCGGGCAAGCTGGAGTCCAACCACCCGGCGCTCGGCATCCACGCAGACGCCCGCCTCGCCCTCCAGGCCCTCCTGGAGACGACGGAACCCCGCACCGACGCCACCGCCCCCGAACGGGTCCGCGCGGTCCTGGACCGCGTCGCGGCCCGTCTGGACGCCCAGGACCTGACCCTGGAGCGCCGCCTGGTGGCCTCGGTCCGCGAGGCGCTGCCGCCCCGCGCGCCGAGCTTCTGGGACATGACGATCCTCGCCTACTGGGCGTGGTCCGCCTTCGACCCCCGGCACCCCAACACCATGCACTCCGCGCAGGGCGCCGGCGGCCTCGGCTACGCCCTCCCCTCCGCCCTCGGCGCGGCGGCGGCCGATCCGACGGTCCCGGTCCTCGCGGTCTCCGGCGACGGCGGCGCGATGTACTCGCTCGCGGAGCTGGCCACCGCGAAGCAGTACGGCTTCGACGTCACCTGGCTGATCGTCGACGACGGCGGCTACGGCATCCTCCGCGAGTACATGACCGACGTCTACGGCGAGGCCACCGGCACGGACCTCACCCGCCCCGACTTCGTCGCCCTCGCCGAGTCCTTCGGCGTCCCCGCCGCCCTGACCACCCCCGAAACCCTGACCGCCGACCTGGCGAAGTCCCTCGCCACCCCCGGCCCGTCGGTCGTCGTCCTCCCGGCCCTCCTGAAGATGTTCGAACCGACCCACCTCTGACGCGCCCGGGCAACTCCACGGTCCTCCCGCGAGTCCTTCCCCCCGAACGGCCCGGCCGGGTCGTTCGAGGTCCACGGGGGGATCCGGGATGCGCGTAATGGGGAAGATCGGCAGGTTCCTCGGCGAGTTCGTCGGGGAGGTGGTGGGGGAGCTCCTGCTGTGCGCGCTCGCCGTGGGGCTCCTCCTCGGCGTCGCGTTCCTCGGCGCCGCGGCGTACGCGGCGAGCCCCGTGGGGGCCCTCGCCGGCGGCGCCGGGCTCCTCGCCTTCGCCGGGTACGGCGGGGTGCAGTACGCCCGGGGGGCCGGACGGCGCCAGGGGTGGCTCGCCGGGGCCGCCCTCGCCGTCTTCGTCGCGCTCGCGGGCGGCGCCGGTCTCGTGACCTACTGCGGCTGCTGGCAGCTCCTCGGCTGACCGGCCGGTCCCAGGACCACCGCCCGGTCTTTGTCGCCGCGGGATGAAAACGCACGTCGGGCGTGTTGTGGCCTTCCGGTAGACCGGGACGGACGGGAGGCGCCACGGTGGCGGTGGTGGAGCGGCAAGAGGGGTGGGCGCGGCGGCTGTGGTCGTACGCCTGGCGGTACAAGACGGACGTCGTGCTCGCGCTGGGGTCGTCGCTGGCCGGCATGGCGCTGCTCGCGCTGGTGCCGCTCGTCACCAAGGTGATCATCGATGACGTGATCGGCGCGGGGACGCGGTCCCTGGCCGTGTGGACCGGGCTGCTGCTCGGCGTCGCCGTGCTCGTGTACGGGCTGACGTACATCAGGCGCTACTACGGCGGCCGGCTCGCGCTCGACGTGCAGCGGGACCTCCGGGACGACATGTACGGGACGATCCTGCGGCTGGACGGGCGGCGGCAGGACGAGCTGTCGACCGGGCAGGTCGTGGGGCGGGCCACCAGCGACCTGCAGCTCATCCAGGGTCTGCTGTTCATGCTCCCGATGACCATCGGGAACGTCCTGCTGTTCCTGATATCGCTGGCCGTCATGGCCTGGCTGTCGATCCCGCTGACCCTCGTCGCGCTCGCCGTCGCCCCCGCCCTCTGGTGGATCGCCAAGCGGAGCCGTACCCGTCTGCACCCGGCCACCTGGGCCGCCCAGCAGGAGGCCGCCGGCGTCGCCGGGGTCGTCGACGGGGCCGTCACCGGCGTCCGGGTCGTGAAGGGCTTCGGGCAGGAGGACCAGGAGACCGGGAAGATCCGGGACGCGGGGCGGAAGCTGTTCGCCGCGCGCCTGCGGACGATCCGGCTGAACTCGCTCTACACGCCCGCCCTGCAGGCCGTCCCCGCCCTCGGCCAGGTCGCCGTGCTCGCGCTCGGCGGCTGGCTCGCGTACAAGGGCCAGATCACCCTCGGCACCTTCGTCGCGTTCTCCTCCTACCTGGCCTCCCTCGTCGGCCCCGTCCGGATGCTCGCCATGGTCCTCACCGTCGGCCAGCAGGCCCGCGCGGGCGTGGAGCGGGTCGTCGAGCTGATCGACACCGAGCCGGTCATCGACGACGGCACGAAGGAGCTGCCGGCCGACGCCCCCGCGACCGTCGAGTTCGACGACGTGAGCTTCGGCTACGGCGACGGTGACGGGCGCGGCAAGCCCGTCCTCGACGGCTTCTCCCTGGAGCTGAGGGAAGGCGAGACCGTCGCCCTCGTCGGCTCCTCCGGCTCCGGCAAGTCGACTGTCTCCCTCCTCCTGCCCCGCTTCTACGACGTCGACCGCGGCGCCGTCCTCGTCGGCGGCCACGACGTCCGCGAGCTGACCCTGGAGTCGCTGCGGGCCGCGATCGGCCTGGTCCCCGAGGACTCCTTCCTCTTCTCCGACACCGTCCGCGCCAACATCGCGTACGGCGTCCCCGACGCCACCGACGAGCAGATCGAGGCCGCCGCCCGGGCCGCCCGCGCGGACCGCTTCATCGCCGAGCTGCCGGACGGCTACGCCACCAAGGTCGGCGAGCACGGCCTCACCCTCTCCGGCGGCCAGCGCCAGCGCGTCGCCCTGGCCCGCGCGATCCTCACCGACCCCCGCCTCCTCGTCCTCGACGACGCCACCTCCGCCGTCGACGCCAAGGTCGAGCACGAGATCCACGAGGCCCTGAAGTCCGTGATGGCGGGGCGTACGACCCTGCTCATCGCGCACCGCCGCTCCACCCTCGGCCTCGCCGACCGGATCGCCGTCCTCGACGGCGGCCGGCTCGCCGACCTCGGCACCCACGAGGAGCTCCAGGAGCGCTCCGCCCTCTACCGCCGCCTCCTCACCGACCCCGACGAGCTCGGCGGCGTCTCGCCCGGCCACGTCCTGAAGGCCACCGAGGAGCTGGTCGAGGACGCGGGGCTGCGGGCCGAGCTGGACGCCGAGTTCGACGCCGAGCGCGGCATCACCCCCGCCCTCTGGGTGCGGGACGAGGCCCCCGACCGGGAGGCGAAGGCCGCCGGGGCCACCCCCGAGCTGCTCGCCGCCGTCGCCGCGCTGCCGCCCGCCGCCGACACCCCGGACGTGGACGAGGCCCGGGCCGTCGAGCCGGAGACCGAGTACGGGCTCCGCCGGCTGCTGCGCGGCTTCGGCGCGCCCCTCCTCATCAGCCTCGGCCTGGTCGCCCTCGACGCCGGCGCCGGACTGCTGCTGCCGGTCCTGATCCGGCACGGCATCGACGAGGGCGTGAACCGGCTGGCCGTCGGCGCCGTCTGGGCCGCCTCCGCGCTCGCGCTCGTCACCGTCCTCGTGCAGTGGGTGGCGCAGACCGCCGAGACCCGCATGACCGGCCGCACCGGCGAGCGGGTCCTCTACGCGCTCCGCCTGAAGATCTTCGCCCAGCTCCAGCGGCTCGGCCTCGACTACTACGAGCGGGAGCTGACCGGCCGGATCATGACCCGGATGACGACGGACGTCGACGCCATGTCGACCTTCCTCCAGACGGGCCTGGTCACCGCCTTCGTCTCGGTCGTCACCTTCTTCGGGATCATGGTGGCGCTGCTCGTCCTCGACCTCCAGCTGGCCCTGGTCGTCTTCGCCTCGCTGCCGTTCCTCGCCGTCGCCACGTACTACTTCCGCCGCTCCAGCGTGAAGGCGTACGAGCTGGCCCGCGAGCGGATCAGCGTCGTCAACGCCGACCTCCAGGAGTCCGTCGCCGGGCTGCGGATCGTGCAGGCCTTCGGCCGGGAGCGGGCGGGCGCCGCCCGGTTCGCCGAGCGCGGCGACGCCTACCGGGACGCGCGCGTGCGCGGCCAGTGGCTGATCTCGGTCTACTTCCCGTTCGTCACCCTGCTCTCCTCGGCCGCCGCCGCGGCCGTGATGATCGTCGGCGCCAACCGGATCGAGGCCGGCACCCTCACCACCGGCGCCCTCGTCGCCTACCTCCTCTACATCGACCTGTTCTTCGCCCCCGTCCAGCAGCTCTCCCAGGTCTTCGACGGCTACCAGCAGGCCGCCGTCTCCCTCGGCCGCATGCAGGAACTGCTCCGCGAGCCGACGTCGACCGCCCCCGCCGCGTCGCCCCGCGAGGTGCCGTCGCTCCGCGGCGACCTCGCCTTCGAGTCCGTGTCCTTCGCGTACGGAGCGGAGGAGGGCCCGGAGGAGGGCAAGGCGAAGGGCAAGGAGGAGGCCGCCCTCACCGGCATCGACCTGCGGATCCCCGCCGGACAGACCGTCGCCTTCGTCGGCGAGACCGGCGCCGGCAAGTCCACCCTGGTCAAGCTGGTCGCCCGCTTCTACGACCCGACCTCGGGCCGGGTCACCGCGGACGGCACCGACCTGAGGGACCTCGACCTCACCGCGTACCGGCACCGGCTCGGCGTCGTCCCCCAGGAGGCGTACCTCTTCGCCGGGACGGTCCGCGACGCCATCGCCTACGGGCGGCCCGGCGCCACCGACGCCGAGGTGGAGGCCGCGGCCCGCGCGGCCGGCGCGCACGACATGATCGCCACCCTGGACGGCGGCTACCTCCACGAGGTCGCCGAGCGCGGCCGGAACCTCTCGGCGGGCCAGCGGCAGCTGATCGCCCTGGCCCGCGCCGAGCTGGTCGACCCGGACGTCCTCCTCCTCGACGAGGCCACGGCCGCCCTGGACCTGGCCACCGAGGCGCAGGTGAACGCCGCCACCGAGCGCCTCTCCGGCCGCCGCACGACCCTGATCGTCGCCCACCGCCTGACCACGGCGGCCCGCGCGGACCGGGTCGTCGTCATGGACCACGGCCGGGTCGCCGAGGACGGCAGCCACGACGAGCTCCTCGCCCGCGACGGCCGCTACGCGACCCTGTGGCGCACCTTCATCGGCGAGGCGGACCCGGAGGCCGAGCCGGAGGGGGAGCCGGCCGCGATCTGAGTACGGGGGCTCATGCCCGGGAGCGGCGGGCGGGGTTGGATCGGTGCCGTGAACGACCACGCCCCCGCCCCCGGCCCCGCCGCCGCTCCTGCTCCCGCTCCTGCTCCCGCTCCCGCTCCCGTCGCCGGTGAGCCCGCCCCCGACCGGGCCGTCCGGCTGCTGCGCCGCAGCGCGCTCTGCGCCGGGCTGCTGTTCCTCCCGGCGGTGCTGCTCGGCGTCGTGCTCGCCCTGGCCTCCGAGAGCGGCACGGCGTGTGTGATGCGGGGGACGTGCGGCGAGGTCCCCGGCTGGCTCTACTGGGTCACCCTGGCCGTCGGGGGCGGCGCCTGGCTCCGGGCGCTCACCGTCCCCTACGGCGCCCCGCCCACCCCGGCCCGCTGGGCCGCCCTGTGGACGCTGATCGGCGCCGAGCTGCTCTTCCTCGGCCTCGTCATGGCGTACTTCAACGGCTGATCGGTGCCGCCAGGGCAACCGTACGGGCGTCCCGAACGTCGTATGCGTGTACGGCAAGAAGCGTGGCGGGGGAGGAGACGGGCATGCCCGGAGGTACTGCGGTCCGGCGGGCCCTCGCACGCGTGCGTGTGCACCCCGTCGCGTACGCCCTCGCCCTCGCCTTCGCCGCCGGGCTGCTGACCCTGGCCGGGCCCGGCGCGGGCACCGCCGAAGCGGTCTCCGTCTGCCAGGGCAGACCCGCCCGCACGGTCTCCTTCGCCACAGGCGAGCTGCGCCTCTACCGCACCCGGCACTACGCCTGCGCCCTGGTCCTCGCCAAGCGGCCGGGCGCCCCGCGCCCCATGAAGGTCACCCTCCAGCCACGCGGCGGCCGGGCCGCCGCCGTCAGCGGGCGCTGGGGCCGGCAGGCCGGACCGGTGACCGTGCACGCGCTCAACCGCTGCGTCCGCGCCACCGCCACCGTCTCCGGACGCTCCGCCGCCACCGGCTGGATCCTGTGCTGAGCCACAGGTAAGGCTCAACCGGGTCTGGCGGCCCGGACGTTCACCCCGCTAGGTTCACGGCACCGTTGTGAATCATGGGAGGGTGAATGCGTAAGTCGCTGAGACTGATGCTGTCGCTTTCGGTGCTCATAGGCACCGTGGGCTCCACCGGCGTGGCCACCGCCACCGCCGCGGAGACGGAGTCCCGCAGCACCGTCGCGGACGCGCAGAGCTCGGACATCAAGGACCGCCTCCTGGCGATCCCGGGGATGAGCCTGATCGAGGAGAAGCCGTACGCCGGCTACCGCTTCTTCGTCCTGGACTTCGAGCAGCCGATCGACCACAAGCGCCCCTGGGCCGGCACGTTCAAGCAGCGGATCTCGGTCCTCCACAAGGGCACCGACCGCCCCACCGTCTTCCGCACCAGCGGCTACGGCCTGAGCACCACCCCGGGCCGGGCCGAGCCGACCCGGATCGTCGACGGCAACCAGGTCTCCATGGAGTACCGCTTCTTCACGCCGTCCCGCCCGCAGCCCGCCGACTGGTCCAAGCTCGACATCTGGCAGGCCGCCTCCGACCAGCACCGCATCTTCACCGCGCTGAAGAAGGTCTACGGCGAGAAGTGGCTCTCCACCGGCGCCTCCAAGGGCGGCATGACCGCCACCTACTACGAGCGCTTCTACCCGCGCGACATGGACGGCGTCGTCGCCTACGTGGCCCCCAACGACGTGGTGAACAAGGAGGACTCGGCCTACGACCGGTTCTTCGCGAACGTCGGCACCGAGGAGTGCCGCGACCGGCTGAACTCCATGCAGCGCGAAGCCCTGCTCCGGCGCGGCCCGCTCCAGGAGAAGTTCAAGGCGTGGGCCGAGGCCGAGGGCGTCACCTTCAACACGCTCGGCTCGGTCGACAAGGCGTGGGAGGCGACCGTCCTCGACTTCGTCTGGGGCTTCTGGCAGTACTACGGCGAGGACGTCTGCGCCACGATCCCGGACGCGAAGACCGCGAGCGACGACACCGTCTACGAGACGATCGACGCCTACGCCGGCTGGTCCGCCTACACCGACCAGGGCCTGGAGTACTACACGCCGTACTACTACCAGGCGGCCACCGAGCTCGGCTCGCCGTCCATCCGGCAGCCGCACCTCGACGGGCTCAGCCGCTACGGCTACCAGCCCGCCTCGAACTTCGTGCCCCGCGAGATCCCCATGACGTTCAAGCCGTGGGTGATGCGCGACGTCGACGACTGGGTCCGCAAGAACGCGAACCGGATGCTCTTCGTCTACGGCGAGCACGACCCGTGGGGCGCCGAGCCCTTCCGCCTCGGCAAGGGCGCCCGCGACAGCTACGTCTACTACGCGCCCGGCGCCAACCACGGCGCCAACGTCGCCGGACTCGCCGACGCCGAGCGGGAGAAGGCCACCGCCCGTATCCTGGCCTGGGCCGGCGTCGACGCCCCGGCCGTCGAGGCGGCCCGTCCGCTCGCGGCCTTCGACGCCCGCCTGGACCGCCCGGTGGACGAGGACGCGATGCCGGGCCACGGCCTGCGGCCGTAGCCCGCGACGAGGGGTGCGCCCGGTGGGCGCACCCCTCGTGCCGTCAGGGGTGCCGTCAGGCATGCCGTCAGGCGTGCCGTCAGGCGTAGGAGAGCCCGAACCCCACCGGGTAGAGCGTCACCGCCGGGTCCTCGGCGCTCCGCACCGGCACCGGCAGCCGCCCGCGCGGCGTCGCCCGGCCTGCGAGGACCCGGACGGCGGCGCGGAGTTCGACGTCGGTCCAGGAGTACGCGGCGAGCGTGGCCCGCTGCCCGGAGAGCCGGGCGACGTCGTACGGATTGCGGATCGCGACCGTCACCACCGGCACCCCGGTCGCCACGAGGCGCTCCACCAGGGTGCGCTGCGGGCTGGCCGCGGTGACGTTGTACGTCCCCACCACGATCACGTCCTGCCCCGCCGCGGCGGCCACCGCCTCCTCGATCCGGGCCGCCGTCGGGGTGATCCCGGTGGAGAGCGCGGTCGCGGTGAAGCCCAGCTCGCGCAGGGCCCCGGCGAGCGTGGCCGTCGGCGGTCCCGTCGTACCGGAGGGGGAAGCGGGGTCGGCGCCGACGACCAGGACCCTGCCGTGCGAGGCGGGGGAGAGTGGCAGGAAGCCGTCCTCGTTGACGAGGAGCGTGGTGGTCCGTTCGGCGATCCGGTCGGCCTCGGCGAGGTGCCGGGCGGTGCCGACGGTCGCGTCGACCTCCGCCGGGGTGGTGGCGGGCTCGGTGAACAGGCCCCGCCGGGCCTTCAGCCGCAGGATCCGCAGAACCGATTCGTCCAGCCGCTCCTCCGTCAGCTCCCCGTTCCGCACGGCCCCGAGGACCGCGTTCCACGCGACGTCGAGCTTCGGCGGGTTGAGCAGCTGGTCCACCCCGGCCTTCAGGGCGAGCACCGGCACCCGGTCGTCGCCGTACTTGGTGCGCACGCCCTGCATGTCGAGGGCGTCGGTGACCACCACCCCGTCGTAGCCGAGCTGTTCGCGGAGCACCCCGGTGAGGATCGGGTACGAGAGCGTCGCCGGGTCCTCGGACGGGTCGAGCGCCGGGACGACCAGGTGCGCGGTCATGATCGCGTCGATGCCGGCGGCGATCGCGGCCCGGAACGGCGGGGCGTCCAGCTCGGACCACTGCGCGCGGCTGTGGGTGATGACCGGCAGGCCGTAGTGGCTGTCGACGGCGGTGTCGCCGTGGCCGGGGAAGTGCTTGGCGGTGGCCGCGACGCCGGCGCCCTGGTAGCCGCGGATCTGCGCGGTGACCAGGGCGGAGACCGCGCGCGGGTCGGAGCCGAGGGAGCGGACGCCGATGACCGGGTTGGCGGGGTTGACGTTGACGTCGGCGACCGGGGCGTAGTTCTGCCGGATGCCCAGGGCCGCCAGCTCGGCCCCGGCGATCCGGGCGGCCTTCCGGGTGTCCGCCGGGGAGCCGCCCGCGCCGAGCGCCATCGCGCCGGGCAGCAGGGTGGCGGGCTCGCCGACCCGGCAGACGATGCCGTGCTCCTGGTCGGTGGAGATCAGCACGGGGAGCCGGGAGGCGGCCTGGATGCCGTTGGACAGCTCGGCGATCTGGTGCGGGGAGCGGGTGTTGTGGGCCCAGGCGAAGTAGATGACGCCGCCGAGGTGGTAGCGCTCGATCAGTTCGGCGGCGGTGCGGACGCCGAGTTCGCGGAGGTTGGCGTCGACGTCGGCCTGGTCGGGGGCGGTGGCCGAGTGGCCGTACACCCGCGAGACGAAGAGCTGGCCGACCTTCTCCTCCAGCGACATCCGGCCGACGATCCGGCGCAGCCGCTCCTCGGTGCGGGCGTCGGTGGCGTGGGCGGGGGTGACGGCCCCCGTGGCGGCGGCCGCCGCGACCGCCGTGACGGCGAGCAGGGTGCGTCGGGTGGGGTGGGGCACTGGTGCTCCTTCCGGCCGTGCAAGGGTGAAAGAAACTTCCAAGGTGAACGGATAGTCTGAAAGTAACTGCCCGGTCAAGGATTCCCGCACGAATCGCCGAGAAGAGAGCTCCGTCCCGGTTCGGACCGCCGCGACCGGCTTCAGGCCGCCGCGACCGGCTTCAGGCCGCCGCGACCGGCTCCCGGTCCGCCGCGACCGGCTTCAGGCTGCCGCCGCGATCGACGGCCACAGCTCCTGGAGCGTGCGGACCGTCTCCCGGATCGCCGGCCGCCGCGCCGCCCCCGCCCGCCACAGCGCGTGCAGCCGCCGCGTCGGAGCCGGGTCGAGCCGCAGCGGCGCCACCTCCGGCGGCAGCCCCCCGCGCCCGAGCCGCGGCACGAGCGCGACGCCCAGACCGGCCGCGACCAGGGCGACCTGCGTGTGGTTCTCCTCCGCCTGATGGACGATCCGGGGCTCGGCCCCGGCCGCCCGCAGCGTCCGCATCAGCCAGTCGTGGCACACGGTCCCCGGCGGCTGCGAGATCCACCGCTCCTCCGCCAGCTCCTCCCGCCGCACCGAGGTCCGCGCCGCCAGCGGATGGTCCCGGTGGACCAGGACGTCACAGCCGTCGTCGCCGATCACCGCCTGCTCCACCCCGGGCGGCGCCGGCAGCGGCGCGATGTCCCAGTCGTGCGCCACCGCCAGATCGAGCACCCCGCGCGCCACCAGGTCCACCGACAGATGCGGGTCGACCTCCGTCAGCCGGGCGTCCAGACCGGGATGGCGCCGCGCCAGCTCCGCCAGCACCCGGGGCATCAGCCCGCGCGCCGCGCTGGGGAAGCAGCCGATCGACAGCCGCCCGGCGGGCAGCCCGCGCCGCTCCTCAAGCCGCACCTCCGCCTCCTCCACCAGCGACAGCAACTGCCGGGCGGTGTCGCAGAGCTGCCGGGCCTCGTCGGTGAGGCGGACGCCCCGCCCGCTCCGTTCGAGCAGGGTCGTCCGGGTCTCCCGCTCCAGCTTCGCGATCTGCTGGGAGACCGCCGACGGGGTGTAGCCGAGGGCCGCCGCCGCGGCGCCCACGCTGCCGTGGACGGAGACCGCGTGCAGGGCGCGCAGCCGGCCGAGATCGAGCACGGGAACCTCGTGGATTCGGTATCCGAATCCAGTATTTGGATCCAGAATTCGGATTCAAAGTACTGGATCCAATATTTGGATTCAGTGTTGCTTCATCCAACCATGAAGAAACCCGCGCTGGTGCTACACGGTCGGGGCCCGCCATGCTCGACCGCATGCGCCCCGCACACATCGCCCTCGCCGCGCTCGTCGCCGCGGTCTGGGGGGTCAACTTCGTCGTCATCGAGATCGGCCTCGACCACTTCCCGCCGCTGCTCTTCTCCGCCCTCCGCTTCCTCGTCGCCGCCCTCCCCGCCGTCTTCTTCGTCGGCCGGCCCAAGGTCGCCTGGAAGTGGATCGTCGCCGTCGGACTCGCCCTGGGCGTCGCGAAGTTCGGCCTCCTCTTCACCGGCATGGACCTCGGCGCGCCCGCCGGGCTCTCCTCCCTCGTCCTGCAGGTCCAGGCCGTCTTCACCGTCCTGTTCGCCTTCGCGGCCCTCAGCGAGCGCCCCGGACGGCCCGCCGTCCTCGGCATGGGCGTCGCCCTCGCCGGCATCGGCGTCGCCGCCGTCGACGAGGGCGCCTCCGGGCCCGTCACCGGCTTCGTCCTGGTCGTCGCGGCCGCCGCCTGCTGGGGCGTCTCCAACGTCCTCACCCGCAAGGCCGCCCCGCCCGACCCGCTCAACTGGATGGTCTGGGTCAGCGCCGTGCCCGTCCTGCCGCTGCTCGCCCTCTCCCTCCTCCTGGAAGGCCCCGAGCGCGACCTGGCCGCGCTGCGCGCCCTCGACTGGACGGGCGCCGGCGTCATCCTCTACGTCGCCTGGATCACCACCGTCTTCGGTTTCGGTGCCTGGGGCTGGCTGCTCCGCCGCCACCCCGCCTCCTCCGTGGCCCCCTTCTCCCTCCTCGTCCCCGTCTTCGGCATGTCCTCGGCCGCGCTCCTCCTGGGCGAGGCGGTCACCCCCCTGCGGTGGCTCGCGGCGGCCCTGCTGGTCGGCGGCGTGGCCCTGACGACCCTGGCCCCGAGGAAGGCGGACGCCCGGCATTCGGACCCCTCCCCGGCCCCCTCCGGGGGGCTGCCCGAACCCGCCGCCCCGGCCCCCGCGCCCGGCCGTCCTTCACTGACCCCATGAACACACGAGCGCTGTACGGGCCCTGGCCGGCGCCCTCCTGACGATCCCCCTCCTCGCCCACCCGGCCGCCGCGGCCCAGGAGGACTTCGCCCTGAACGAGATCGGCGCGGACGGCTCCGTGGTGTCCTGCGAGCCGAGCGCGCCCGCCGCCTGCCAGTGGGTCTTCACCGGCACCGCGACCGGCTCCGGACTCCCGTACGGGCAGGACGAACTCGACGTCGTGGTGGAGCTGCGGACCGCCGGCGACTGGGACGCGCAGGGCTGCCAGCCGCTGGCGGAGGGCAGCACCGTGACCTTCCACCGGCGCCTCGGCCACCCGGACATCGGCTGGCACAAGGCGATCGGCGGCACGTACTGCGCGATCGGCGACGACGGCCACGTCCTCGACGCGACCACCGTCGTCGAACCGGCCTCCCGCCCCGGCCGCTACCACCGGGCGACCGGCTCCGGGGCCATGACCTTCCAGGACGGGGTCGGCAACACCCCCGGCGACACGGGCCCGTGGCAGGCGAGCGAACAGGGCGCGCTCACGTTCTGACCACCCGGCTCCGCCCGTCCGCGCGATACGTCCGGCCGGGCGGACGATCGGATGATCTAGGGTGCGGGGATGGATCTCGTACCCGTCGACCGCGACCCGTCCGCCCCCGGGACCGTCCTGCTCAGCGGCATCCCCGGCAGCGGCAAGTCCACCGTCGCCGCGGCCCTCGCCGCCCGCTTCGCGATGTCCGCGCACATCGAGGTCGACGAGCTCCAGAACCTGATCGTGCGGGGCTGCCACTGGCCCACCCCCGACGGCGACCCGGAGGCCGACCGGCAGATCTTCCTCCGGGCCCGCAACGCCGCCCTCCTCGCCGGCAGCTTCGCCACGGCCGGCTTCCTGCCGGTCGTCGACGACGTCGTCGTCCGCCGCTCCCACCTGGGCTTCTACCGCGACCAGGTGACGGCGGGCCCGCTGCACGTGGTCTTCCTCGCCCCCGGCCCCGACAAGGCCTGGGAGCGCAACAACGCCCGCCACAAGCGCCTCACCACCAACTGGGCCTTCCTCGACGAGGCCATGCGCGAGGAGCTGTCCGGCGAGGGCGTCTGGATCGACAACGCCCGCCAGACGGTCGACGAGACGGTCGACGCGGTCCTCGCCGCCACCGGCCTGGCCGCCTACGCCGACGCGAAGGAGGACGGCTCCGCCGCCTCGTAGCGGTCCGTCACGTCCCCGACGAGTCCCTCCCGCGCCACGTCGAGCCGCGCCGCCCGGCCGAAGTCGACCCGGTCGAGGTGGGTCCGGACGATGCCGGGGGAGTGCGAGGACTCGAAGGCGTACACGCCGTTCCTCGGATCGGCGAGGGTGCGCCGGATCGTCGCCGGGATGTTCGGCCGGGCCGGATCGGGCGTCCCGAAGGGCTGCGCCGCGTTCCGCCTCACGCTCAGGAGCGCGGCATAGGCCCGCGCCGGGCTGCCGGCCGGCGGCAGCCGGTCCAGGTAGTAAGCGGCCCGGACGAACCGGTCGGCCGCCTCCGAGTCCATGGTCCGGCCGACGGCCGACGGCCACCGGTTGCCCGGCGGCCCGCCGCAAGACGCGCGTACACACGCGGCCAGGCCGTCGGGGCGAAAGCTGTGAAACGGTCACCACTGGCCGGGAGCGCCGGGGACAGGTGTCCGCCCCGCCCCGGCTACCCCCGAGGCGCGCCCGTCGAGTCCCGTACCACCAGCGCGCCCGGGACCGTCTCCGTGCCGGTCGGCGGGGCGTCCTCCGTGCCCATCGCCAGCCGGCCCGCCCGTACCCCGGACTCGTGGAGGGGGAGGTGGACGGTGGTCAGGGCGGGGACCGCGTCGACCGAGAAGGGGAGGTCGTCGAAGCCGGCGACGGAGACGTCGCCGGGGATCGACAGGCCCCGCTCCCGCAGGGCCGCGCAGACGCCGAGCGCCACGGTGTCGTTGGCGGCGACGACGGCGGTGAGCTCCGGGTCGCGGGCGAGCAGCTCCGCGACGGCCGCGTGACCGGCGGCGCGGTCGTAGGGGCCGTGCACCGTCGGCCCCTCGGCGACGCCCGCCGCCGCGAGGGCCTCCCGGTGGCCCTCCAGGCGGTGCCGGGTGGTGGTGCGGTCGGCGGGGCCCGCGACGTACCCGATCCGCGTGTGGCCGAGGCCGAGCAGGTGCTCGGCGAGCCGGCGGCCTCCGGCGCGGTTGTCGAAGACGAGCGCGGCGAGGTGCGCGTCCCCGGGCACGGGCGGGCGTCCGCACAGCACGACCCGGGTCCCGGCCTCCGCCATCCGGGCCAGCTTGGCCGCCGTCGCGGCCAGGTGTTCCGGGTCCTCCAGGGAGCCGCCCATGAGGATCACGGCGGCGGCCCGCTGCCGCTGGAGCAGCGTGAGGTAGGTCAGCTCGCGCTCGGGGGAGCCGCCGGTGTTGCAGACGACGGCCAGCTTCTCGCCGCCCGCCCGGCCCGAGCCGCCCTCGCCGATCGCGCTCTGCGCGGCGCTCGCCATGATCCCGAAGAAGGGGTCGGCGATGTCGTTGACCAGCACTCCGACCAGGTCGGAGGTGGCGGCGGCGAGGGAGCTGGCGGGCCCGTTCAGGACGTAGTCCAGCTCCTCGACGGCCCTGAGGACCCGCTCCCGCGTCGAGGCGGCGACCGGGTAGTTGCCGTTGAGGACGCGGGAGACGGTCGCGGGGGAGACCTGGGCGCGGGCGGCCACGTCCGCCAGGGTGACGGTCATCGCGTGCGTACCTCCGACATCGCGTGCGTACCTCCAAGGCCGTAGGCGCGGGGCCCTTGTCCGGCGTGATGTCGGCAGGCTAGCGTCATCCGCGACAGAAAGCGCTTTCTATCGTCGCGCCGGAAGCGCTTTCTGTCATGCCTCCACACAGTGATCGCAGCAGGGCGAGGGCGCGGGCCCGCAGGGGAGAGGAACATTCCATGACACGCAGGACAGTCCGCATCGCCATGAACGGCGTCACCGGGCGCATGGGCTACCGCCAGCACCTCGTCCGCTCGATCCTCGCGCTGCGCGAGCAGGGCGGCCTCGACCTCGGCAACGGCGAGGTCCTCTGGCCCGAACCCGTCCTCGTCGGCCGCCGCGAGCACGCCCTGCGCGCCCTCGCCGAGAAGCACGGCCTGACCGAGTGGTCCACCGACCTCGACGCCGTCCTCGCCGACGACTCGATCGACATCTACTTCGACGCCCAGGTCACCTCGGCCCGCGCCGACGCCCTCACCAAGGCCATCGAGGCCGGCAAGCACCTCTACACCGAGAAGCCCACCGCCGCCGACTTCGCCGGCGCCCTCGACCTCGCCCGCCTCGCCGCCGCCAAGGGGATCAAGCACGGCGTCGTCCAGGACAAGCTCTTCCTCCCCGGCCTGCTCAAGCTCAAGCGGCTCATCGACGGCGGCTTCTTCGGCGAGATCCTGTCCGTGCGCGGCGAGTTCGGCTACTGGGTCTTCGAGGGCGACTGGCAGGAGGCCCAGCGCCCCAGCTGGAACTACCGCTCCCAGGACGGCGGCGGCATCGTCGTCGACATGTTCCCGCACTGGGAGTACGTCCTCCACGAGCTCTTCGGCCGGGTCACCTCCGTCTCCGCCGAGATCGCCACCCACGTCCCGCGCCGCTGGGACGAGCAGGGCAAGCCGTACGAGGCGACCGCCGACGACGCCGCCTACGGCACCTTCCACCTGGAGGGCGGCGCCATCGCCCAGATCAACTCCTCCTGGGCCGTCCGCGTCCACCGCGACGAACTCGTCGAGTTCCAGGTCGACGGCACCGAGGGCTCGGCCGTCGCCGGCCTGCGCAGCTGCCGCGTCCAGCACCGCGGCCTGACCCCCAAGCCGGTCTGGAACCCCGACATCCCCGCCACCTACTCCTTCCGCGACCAGTGGCAGGAGGTCCCCGACAACGCCGACTTCGACAACGGCTTCAAGGCCCAGTGGGAGCTCTTCCTCCGCCACGTCGTCCTCGACGAGCCCTACCACTGGGACCTCCTCGCCGGCGCCCGCGGCGTCCAGCTCGCCGAGCTCGGCCTGAAGTCCGCCGCCGAGGGCCGCCGCCTCGACGTCCCGGAGGTCTCCCTGTGACCCTCCACCTCCCGGTCCCCGGCGGCGGCACGCGCGCGTACCACCCCCGTACCGAACCGTTCGCGCCCGGCGCGCCCGGCCCGCTCACCTCCCGTACGGTCTTCTCCGCCGCGCACGTCGTCGCCGACCCGTACGCCGACACCACCCCCGACGGCCCCGCCGCCGTCGACTGGGACGCCACCCTCGCCTTCCGCCGCCACCTGTGGTCCCACGGCCTCGGCGTCGCGGAGGCCATGGACACCGCCCAGCGCGGCATGGGCCTCGACTGGGCGGGCGCCGCCGAACTCGTCCGCCGCTCCGCCGCCGAGGCGAAGGCGGAGGGCGGCCGCATCGCCTGCGGCGTCGGCACCGACCAGCTCACGGGCCCGGCTTCGCTGCCGGAGATCCGGGCCGCGTACGAGGAACAGCTCGCCGTCGTCGAGGAGTCCGGCGCCCAGGCCATCCTCATGGCCTCCCGCGCGCTGGCCGCCGCGGCCGCAGGCCCGGAGGACTACCTCGACCTCTACGGCCACCTGCTGCGCCAGGCCGCCGAACCCGTGATCCTCCACTGGCTCGGCCCGATGTTCGACCCGGCCCTGGAGGGGTACTGGGGCTCCGCCGACCTCGACGCGGCCACCGAGACCTTCCTGGAGGTCATCGCCGCGCACCCCGACAAGGTCGACGGCGTCAAGATCTCCCTCCTCGACGCGGGCCGCGAGGTCGCCCTGCGCCGCCGCCTCCCCGAGGGCGTCCGCTGCTACACCGGCGACGACTTCCACTACCCGGAGCTGATCGAGGGCGAGGAGCCCGCGGCGGGCGGGCGCTTCAGCCACGCCCTCCTCGGCATCTTCGACCCGCTCGGCCCGCTGGCGGCGGAAGCGGTCCGGGTCCTCGACACCGGCGACAAGGCGGGCTTCCGCAAGCTCCTCGACCCGACGGTCGCGCTCTCCCGGCACCTCTTCGAGCCCCCGACCCGCTACTACAAGACGGGCGTGGTCCTCCTCTCCTGGCTGGCCGGCCACCAGGACCACTTCACCATGGTCGGCGGCCTCCACTCGGCCCGCTCCCTGCCGCACCTGGCCCGCGCCTACGAACTCGCCGACGGCCTCGGCCTCTTCCCGGACCCGTCCCGCGCGGAGTCCCGCATGCGGGCCCTCCTCACCGTCCACGGAGTCCCCCAGTGAACCTCGACCGCTTCAGCATCAACCAGATGACGGTGAAGCAGCTCCCGCTGCCCCGGCTCGTGGAGGAGTGCGTCCGGCTCGGCGTCCCCGGCATCGGCCTGTGGCGCGACCCGGTGAAGGAGTACGGGATCGAGGCGACGGCCGCGCTCGTGCGCGACGCGGGCCTGACCGTCACCACCCTGTGCCGGGGCGGCTTCTTCACCACCGACGGCTGGGAGGCCGACAACCGCGCGGCGATCGACGAGGCGGCGGCGCTCGGCACCGACACCCTGGTCCTGGTCTCCGGCGGCCTGCCCGCCGGCAGCCGCGACCTGCCCGGCGCCCGCGCCCGCATCGCCGACGCCATCGGCGCCCTCGCCCCCTACGCCGGCGAACGCGGTGTCCGGCTCGCCATCGAACCCCTCCACCCCATGTACGCCTCCGACCGCTGCGCGATCTCCACCCTCGACCAGGCCCTGGACATCGCGGAGCGCCACCCGGCCGACCAGGTCGGCGTCACCGTCGACACGTACCACCTGTGGTGGGACGACAACGCCCCCACGGCCGTCGAGCGCGCCGCCGCCGGCGACCGCGTCCACTCCTTCCAGCTCGCCGACTGGACGACCCCCCTCCCGGAAGGCGTCCTCAACGGCCGAGGCCAGCTCGGCACCGGCGCGATCGACCTCACCTGGTGGTCGGCCCTCCTGGAACGGGTCGGCTACACCGGCCCGGTGGAGGTCGAACTCTTCAACGACACGCTGTGGGCGAGGGACGGCGTGGAGGTCCTGGAGGAGACCCTGGAGGCCTTCCTCAAGGTCTGAAGCCCGGATCCAACCTCTCGGATCCAACCTCTCGGATCCAAACTCCCGGATCCAAGCATCGGGATCCAAGCATCGGGATCCAGGCATCGGGATCCAGGCATCGGGATCCAGGCATCGGGATCCAGGCATCGGGATCCAGGCATCGGGATCCAGGCATCGGGATCCAGGCTCTTGGATCCAACCTTCTGGATCCAACCTTCTGGATCCAGGAGATCGGATCCAGAATCCGGGAGCCTGGATCCCGGCCCCTACGGCCAGGCCCCCGCGTGCGCGGCGGGGGCCCTCCCGGCCCGGCCCCGTGTGCGGCGGGGCCGGGCCAGCCACTCCTACTTCCCTACTTCTTCCCGCCGCCCAGCAGGTCGCCGAGGCCACCGTTCTTCTTTCCGGTGGCGCGTTTGGTGAGGACCGCGAGGACCACGGGGACGAGGAGGTCGACGGCGCGGGCGACCGTGGCCGGCGGGAGGCCGGTGCGCTTGGCGACGGCGTCGGCGGCGGGTCTGGCGAGCTTGGCCAGGACGCCGGCCATCAGGCCGCCGGCCGCGAGGCCGCCGAAGGTGGCGACGCCCTGGAGCGGGGGTTCCTGGGCGGCGAACTCGTCGACGGCGGCCTTGACCTCGTCCGCGCTGCCGGGCTCCGCCGCCGCCTGACGCAGTTCGCCGGAGAGCTCCGCGACGGAGCCGCCCACGAGGGCCCGGGCCCCCGTCGTGTCGGTGCCGGCGAGCGCGGCGATCTCCGCCAGGCGGTCCTCGCCGAGTTCGGCCAGGACTTCGTCCTGGAAGGAATCACTGCTTTCGCTCATGTCCGGAACGCTACGGTTCCTCCACCGGTTCGGCACCCCGGCCCGGGAGTTGTCCACAGCCCCGCCCCCGCTGTCGGCGGCCTTCGCTACGGTCGGGGCATGTCCAACGAGGGTCAGCCGCACCGCCCCGCCGTCCTGGAGGGCGTGCTGGAGAGGATCACGTACGCCAACGAGGAGAGCGGCTACACGGTCGCCCGGGTCGACACCGGGCGTGGCGTGGGCGAGCTGCTCACGGTCGTGGGCGCGCTGCTCGGTGCCCAGCCGGGGGAGTCGCTGCGGATGGAGGGGCGCTGGGGGTCGCACCCGCAGTACGGCCGGCAGTTCCAGGTGGACAACTACACGACCGTGCTGCCCGCCACGATCCAGGGCATCCGGCGCTATCTCGGCTCCGGCCTGGTCAAGGGCATCGGCCCGGTCTTCGCCGACCGCATCACCACCCACTTCGGCCTGGCGACCCTCGACATCCTGGAGGAGGAGCCGGGCCGGCTGATCGAGGTGCCGGGGCTCGGACCGAAGCGGACGAAGAACATCACCGCCGCCTGGGAGGAGCAGAAGGCCATCAAGGAGGTGATGCTCTTCCTCCAGACCGTCGGCGTCTCCACCTCCATCGCCGTCCGCATCTACAAGCAGTACGGCGACGGCTCGATCTCCGTCGTCCGCGAGCAGCCCTACCGGCTCGCCGCCGACGTCTGGGGCATCGGCTTCCTCACCGCCGACCGGATCGCCCAGTCGGTCGGCATCCCGCACGACAGCCCCGAGCGGGTGAAGGCCGGCCTCCAGTACGCCCTGTCGCAGTCCGCCGACCAGGGGCACTGCTTCCTCCCCGAGGAGCGGCTGATCGCCGACTCGGTGAAGCTGCTCCAGGTGGACACCGGGCTGGTCATCGAGTGTCTCGCCGAGCTCGCCGACGACCCCGAAGGGGTCGTCCGGGAGCCGGTCCCCGGCCCGGAGGGGGAGCCGGTCACGGCCGTCTACCTGATCCCCTTCCACCGGGCGGAGCTCTCCCTCGCCGGGCAGCTCCGACGGCTGCTGCGCACCCCCGAGGACCGCATGCCGGCCTTCCGGGACGTGGCCTGGGACAAGGCGCTGGCCTGGCTCGCGGACCGGACGGGGGCCACTCTGGCGCCCGAGCAGGAGCAGGCCGTCCGGCTCGCGCTGACCGAGAAGGTCGCGGTCCTCACCGGCGGCCCCGGCTGCGGCAAGTCCTTCACGGTCCGTTCCGTGGTGGAGCTGGCCCGGGCGAAGAAGGCGAAGGTGGTCCTGGCGGCGCCCACCGGCCGCGCCGCGAAGCGGCTCGCGGAGCTGACCGGTGCCGAGGCCTCCACCGTCCACCGGCTGCTCGAACTGAAGCCGGGCGGGGACGCCGCGTACGACCGGGACCGTCCGCTCGACGCGGACCTCGTGGTGGTCGACGAGGCGTCCATGCTCGATCTGCTGCTGGCGAACAAACTGGTCAAGGCGGTGGCGCCGGGCGCTCATCTGCTGCTCGTGGGGGACGTGGACCAGCTGCCGTCGGTCGGCGCGGGCGAGGTGCTCGCCGATCTGCTGGCCCCGGGCAGCCCGGTCCCGGCCGTCCGGCTGACCAGGATCTTCCGTCAGGCCCAGCAGTCCGGTGTGGTCACCAACGCGCACCGGATCAACGAGGGGCTCCCGCCGGCAACAACGGGACTGCCGGACTTCTTCCTCTTCGCGGAGGAGGAGACGGAGGACGCGGCCCGCGTCGCCGTCGAGGTCGCCGCGCGGCGTATTCCGGCCAGATTCGGATTGGACCCGCGCCGGGATGTACAGGTTTTGGCGCCGATGCACCGAGGACCGGCGGGGGCGGGCGCGCTGAACGGACTGCTCCAGCAGATGATCACTCCGGCCCGCCCGGACGTCCCGGAGAAGCGGTTCGGCGGCCGGGTCTTCCGGGTCGGGGACAAGGTGACCCAGATCAGGAACAACTACGAGAAGGGGGCGAACGGCGTCTTCAACGGTACGGTCGGAGTGGTGACGGCGCTGGACCCCGTGGAACAGCGGCTCACCGTCCGGACGGACGAGGACGAGGAGGTCCCGTACGGCTTCGACGAGCTGGACGAGCTGTCCCACGCATACGCGGTCACCATCCACCGTTCGCAGGGCAGTGAGTATCCGGCCGTGGTGATCCCGGTCACCATGAGTGCATGGATGATGCTTCAGCGGAACCTGCTGTACACGGCCGTCACCCGGGCACGGAAGCTCGTCGTCCTGGTCGGTTCGCGCCGCGCGATCGCCCAGGCGGTGCGTACGGTCTCGGCCGGCCGGCGCTTTACCGCACTGGCTCATCGGCTCACAGGGGGTGCCCCCGTGTGAAAGATCACGGAGGACTTCCAGAACCGGGGCGAAGGGGGCAGGATGAGCAGGTTGGCGGCACTGAGTGCCGCCGATTGGCCCAATGGCGACCCCGAGTGCACTCTCCTGAGCCAAGTGGGGGATGGTAGAGACAGTCAGGGCACCTCGAAGAAGAGGCACTACGTCGGTGAGGGATGACGTGAGCGACAACTCTGTAGTACTGCGGTACGCGGACGGTGAATACACCTACCCGGTGGTCGAGAGCACCGTCGGCGACAAGGGCTTCGACATCGGGAAGCTGCGAGCCCAGACCGGTCTGGTCACCCTGGACAGCGGATACGGCAACACCGCCGCCTACAAATCCGCCATCACCTACCTCGATGGTGAGCAGGGCATCCTGCGGTACCGCGGCTACCCCATCGAGCAGCTGGCCGAGCAGTCCACCTTCCTGGAGGTGGCCTACCTGCTGATCAACGGCGAGCTGCCGAAGGGCGAGGAGCTCGCCACCTTCCAGAACGAGATCACCCAGCACACGCTGGTCCACGAGGACGTCAAGAACTTCTTCCGCGGCTTCCCGCGGGACGCCCACCCGATGGCGATGCTGTCGTCCGTGGTCTCCGCGCTGTCCACCTTCTACCAGGACAGCCACAACCCGTTCGACGAGACGCAGCGCCACCTGTCGACGATCCGGCTGCTCGCGAAGCTGCCGACGATCGCGGCGTACGCGTACAAGAAGTCGATCGGCCACCCGTTCGTCTACCCGCGCAACGACCTCGGCTACGTCGAGAACTTCCTGCGCATGACGTTCTCGGTGCCGGCGCAGGAGTACGACCTCGACCCGGTCGTCGTCTCCGCGCTCGACAAGCTGCTCATCCTGCACGCGGACCACGAGCAGAACTGTTCGACGTCCACCGTGCGTCTGGTCGGCTCCTCGCAGGCGAACATGTTCGCCTCGATCTCGGCCGGCATCTCCGCCCTCTGGGGCCCGCTGCACGGCGGCGCCAACCAGTCCGTCCTGGAGATGCTGGAGGGCATCCAGGCCAACGGCGGCGATGTCGACTCCTTCATCCGCAAGGTGAAGAACAAGGAGGACGGCGTCCGCCTGATGGGCTTCGGCCACCGGGTGTACAAGTCCTTCGACCCGCGCGCCAAGATCATCAAGGCGGCGGCGCACGACGTCCTCTCGGCCCTCGGCAAGTCCGACGAGCTGCTGGACATCGCGCTCAAGCTGGAGGAGCACGCGCTCTCCGACGACTACTTCGTCTCGCGCAACCTCTACCCGAACGTGGACTTCTACACGGGTCTCATCTACCGCGCGATGGGCTTCCCGACCGAGATGTTCACCGTGCTCTTCGCACTCGGCCGCCTTCCCGGCTGGATCGCCCAGTGGCACGAGATGATCAAGGAGCCGGGCTCCCGCATCGGCCGCCCGCGGCAGATCTACACCGGCGAGGTCCTCCGTGACTTCGTCCCGGTCGACGAGCGCTGAGCCGACCCCGCACAGGTCGTCTGAGGAGCCTCCAGGGCCGCCGGCAGGACGTACAGAAGCGCCCCGCTCTCCGATCCCCCCACGGGTCGGCGAGCGGGGCGCTTCTCATATTCCCGGAGCGGATTCCCCCCACGGGATCCGGGCCGGGCGTCATGCGCGCGGTCTGCCGGGGTACGTACGGGAGGGCCGCTCAAAGCTCCCCGGTGCACGTGCCCCGGCCGCGCTTGCCTGCCGGGACGTCCCCCAAGACCTCCCGGCGAACGTCCCCCAAGACGTTCTGGCATCGCCCACTTAGACTCGCGAACAGCCCAGATGGTTACCCCCCAATATCTGTGATCTAGGTCTCTTTGTGAAGGACTTGTGCGTCACGTGTAGGTGAAATCAACGGAACCGCCGCAGGCGCAGGCTGTTGGACACGACGAAGACGGACGAAAAGGCCATGGCCAGGCCCGCGATCATCGGGTTGAGCAGTCCGGCCGCGGCGAGCGGCAGCGCGGCCACGTTGTAGCCGAAGGCCCACGCCAGATTTCCCTTGATCGTCCCCAGGGTCCGCCGGGAGAGCCGGATCGCGTCGGCGGCGACCCGCAGGTCGCCCCGGACGAGGGTGAGGTCGCCCGCCTCGATGGCCGCGTCCGTCCCGGTGCCCATCGCGAGCCCCAGATCGGCCGTGGCGAGCGCCGCCGCGTCGTTCACGCCGTCACCGACCATCGCGACCGTACGGCCCTCCTCCTGGAGCCGGCGGATCACCCCGGCCTTCTCCTCCGGCAGCACCTCGGCGATCACCTCGTCGATGCCGACCTCGGCGGCCACGGCCTCCGCGACGGCCCGGTGGTCGCCGGTGAGCAGCACCGGCCGCAGCCCGAGGCCGCGGAGCCGGGCGACGGCCTCGGCGCTGGTGTCCTTGACCGCGTCGGTGACGGTGAGGGAGCCGAGGAAGACCCCGTCCCGGGCGACGAGCACGGCGCCGGCGGCCGTGCCGTCCGGCACCGTCACGTCCTCGGTGGCGAGCAGCGCGGCCCGCCCGGCGAGGACGAGGTGCCCGTCGACGGAGCCGCGGACGCCGAGCCCCGGCACGTTCTCGAAGCCCTTGGGGGCGGGCAGCTCGCCGACGGGGATCCCGAGGCGCCCGGCGGCGCCGGCGGCGACGGCCCGGGCCACGGGGTGCTCGGAGGAGTGCTCCAGGGCCCCGGCGAGCCGCAGCAGCTCCCGCTCGTCCGTCCCGGCGGCCGGGTGGACGCCGGCGAGGGTCATCCGGCCGGTGGTGACCGTGCCGGTCTTGTCGAGGACGACGGTGTCGACCCGGCGGGTGGACTCCAGGACCTCGGGTCCCTTGATGAGGATGCCGAGCTGGGCGCCCCGCCCGGTGCCGACGAGCAGCGCGGTCGGCGTGGCGAGGCCGAGGGCGCAGGGGCAGGCGATGATCAGGACGGCGACGGCGGCGGTGAAGGCGGCGGTCGCGCCGGCCCCGGAGCCGAGCCAGAAGCCGAGGGTGGCCAGGGCGATCAGCAGGACGGCGGGGACGAAGACGGCGGAGATCCGGTCGGCGAGCCGCTGCGCCTCGGCCTTGCCGCTCTGCGCCTCCTCGACGAGCTTCGCCATCCGGGCGAGCCGTGTCTCGGCGCCCACCCGGCCGGCCCGGACGACGAGCCGTCCGGAGACGTTGACGCAGCCGCCGGTGACGGCGGAGCCGATGGTGACGTCGACGGGCAGGGACTCGCCGGTGAGCAGGGCGGTGTCGACAGCGGAGGAGCCCTCGGCGACGGTGCCGTCGGTGGCGATCTTCTCCCCGGGGCGTACGACGAAGAGTTCGCCGGTCCGCAGGTCGGCCACCGGCACCCGTACCTCCCCGCCCTCCCTGAGGACGGCGACGTCCTTGGCGCCGAGCTCCATCAGGGCCCGCAGGGCGGCGCCGGCCTTGCGCTTGGCGCGGGCCTCCAGGTAGCGGCCGAGCAGGATGAAGGTGACGACCCCCGCGGCCACCTCCAGGTAGATCGCGAAGGAGCCGTCGGAGCGGTCGGCGGTGAGGTCGAAGCCGTGGCGCATTCCGGGCATGCCGGCGTCGCCGAGGAAGAGCGCCCACAGGGACCAGTCGTAGGCGGCGAGGGTGCCGACCGAGACGAGGGTGTCCATGGTGGCGGCGCCGTGCCGGAGGTTGGTCCAGGCGGCCCGGTGGAAGGGGAGGCCGCCCCAGACGACGACGGGGGAGGCGAGGGTGAGGGAGAGCCACTGCCAGTTGTCGAACTGGAGGGCGGGGACCATGGCGAGCAGGACGACGGGGGCGGCGAGGACGGCGGAGACGACGAGGCGCCGGCGGAGCGCGGCGAGCTCGGGGTCCGCGGCGCCGTCCTCCTCGGGGGTCTCGGGCTCGGGCGGCGCGGGTTCCTCGGCGGTGTAGCCGGTCTTCACCACGGTGGCGATGAGCGCGTCGACGCCGACCTCGGACACGTGCTCGACGTGGGCCTTCTCGGTGGCGTAGTTGACGGTCGCGGTGACGCCGTCCATGCGGTTGAGCTTCTTCTCGACGCGGGCCGCGCAGGAGGCGCAGGTCATCCCGCCGATGGTCAGCTCGGTGACGGTGAGGTCGGGGGCGGTGCTGGTCATGTGCGGTTCCAGAAACGGGGAGCAGGGCCGTACCCGTAACGGTACGACCCTGCTCGGACAGTGGTGCGGCGCGTGGTCAGACCAGCTCGTAGCCGGCCTCGTCGACGGCGGCGGCGACGGCCTCGCGGTCGAGCGGGGCGGCGGAGACCACGGTGACCTCGCCGGTCTTGGCGACGGCGGTGACGGAGGAGACGCCGGGGATCGCGGAGATCTCGCCGGAGACGGCGCCCTCGCAGTGGCCGCAGGTCATGCCCTTGACCTGGTAGACGGTGGTCAGTTCGGTCTGCGTCTCGGCGGCCATGACGTTCTCCTCTTCGGTTCGGGGCCTTACGTGCACGATGCTATACCCCTAGGGGGTATAAAATCCAGTCCGGTCCGGCTCGCGCCGCGCCAGTGAGCGCAGCCACGCCAGTCCCGCCAGTGTCACCAGCACCAGGCCGCCCACCGAGAAGAGGGTGAAGAGGTGCTCCTGCTCGGAGGTGGGATCCGGGAGGTAGCCCTGGGCGAAGAGCGAGCGGTCCAGGTCCGTGGTGGTCAGCCGGAGCACGAGCCAGAGCGCGATCCCGTGCATCGAGTCCCAGAGCGCGTGCAGCACCGCCACCCCCAGATAGGTGCCGACGACCGGACCGGTGAACCGGAAGCGGCCGTCGGGGCGGCGGAAGGAGAAGAGCACCGCGCCGGCGATGGCCGTCCACAGGCCGTGCCCGAAGGGGGCGAGCAGCCCGCGGAGGATCTCCGTCTCGAGCAGGGAGCGCAGGTCGATGCCGTCCATGGTGACGGCGGCGTTGAAGGCGTACCCCGCGCTCTCGAAGGCGGCGAAGCCGAAGCCGACCGTCCCGCCGAGGACCAGGCCGGCGCGCCGGCCGCGCAGCCACGGCCGGTGGCGGACCACGAACATCAGGGCGACGAGCTTCACCGCCTCCTCGATCAGCCCCACTCCGAGGAACATCCACAGGGACGGGTGGAGCAGGTAGTACTCCATGACCGACGCGCCGAGCACGCCGAGGATGCCGCCGGTGACGAAGCAGCCGAGGATCACCGGGAGCCCGAGGCCGCGGCCGTGCCGCTCGTACGCCCACAGCACGAAGACGCCCGGGACGAGGAAGCTGCCCAGCAGGATCAGGGTGGGCAGCAGGGTGGTGTTGGCGGTGGCGTACGTGACCACGGCCGTCAGCGCCCACAGGGCGAGGCCGCCCCCCAGGCACCGCTTCCACAGGCCGGGGCGCGGCCCGGCGGGCTCGGGCGGGGCGGGAGGCGGGGGAGGGGGCTGGTGGTGGGGCTGGGGTGTGGGCCGGTACTCGTACATCCGCGGGCCTCCAAGTCCCTCCACCGACGGGGCATCTGACCGGAGCTTATGGTAGATACCCGATATGTCGCATTCGGGGAGCACGCTCGTCCTGATCATGGTGATCGCCGTCCTGGCGCCGCTCCTGGCGTACTGGGTGGGGCGCCGCGCCCCCGTGCCGCTCGCCGTCTTCGAGATCCTGCTCGGCATCGTCATCGGCCCCGACGTCCTCGGCTGGGCCCACTCCGACGAGCTGATCGACGGCCTCTCGGAGCTCGGCCTCACCATGCTGATCTTCCTGGCCGGGTACGAGATCGAGTTCGGCAAGGTCCGCGGGGACACCCTCAGGCGCTCGGTGTGGGCGTGGCTCGCCGCGCTCGCCCTCGGCCTCACCGCCGGCATCCTGCTCGGCGGCGGCTACTCCACCGGCGTCTTCATCGGCGTCGCCCTCACCAGTACGGCGCTCGGCACCGTCCTGCCCGTGCTGCGGGACTCCGGCGGGCTGCGCGGCCGCTTCGGCTCGGTCGTCATGGCCTTCGGCGCGGTCGGCGAGTTCGGGCCGATCATCGCCATGGCGCTGCTGCTCAGCGGGCGGACGGCGGCCCAGTCCACCGTGCTCCTCGCGGTCTTCGCCGCGCTCACCGCGGCCGCCGTCTACTGGGCGCTGCGGCCCCGACCGCCGTGGTTCGCCACCGTCATCGCCAAGACCCTGCACACCAGCGGACAGTTCGCGGTCCGCTTCGTCTTCCTGCTGCTCGCGCTGATGCTCGGGGCGTCGACGGCGCTCGGCCTCGACGTCCTGCTCGGCGCCTTCGCGGCCGGGCTCATCACCCGGCTCGTGCTCACCGGGGCCGCCCCCGAGGCCGGGCCGGAGATCCTGGAGAAGGTCGAGGGGGTCGGCTTCGGCTTCCTCGTGCCCGTCTTCTTCGTCGTCACCGGCCTCGAGTTCGACCTCGACTCGCTGCTCTCCGGAGGCCGGGCGCTGCTCCTCCTGCCGGTCTTCCTGGTCCTCTTCCTGGTGGTGCGCGGCGGCCCGATGTGGTTCCTCGCCCCGCGCGACCTCGACCGGAAGGACCGGGGCGCGCTGGTCCTGTACGGCTCCACGGCGCTGCCGCTCGTCGTCGCCATCACCACCATCGGCCTGGACGACAAGGCGCTGTCTGCGGGCGAGGCGGCGGCGCTCGTGGGGGCCGGGATGGTCTCCGTCCTGGTCTTCCCGCTGCTCGCGCTGAAGGTGCGGGCCGGCCGGGACCGGGCACCGGAGGAGGGGGAGGGGGAGGGAGCGTCGGTCAGCGGATCGTCGGAGGCGTGGTGACCGCCGTGCCGGCAGGCGCCTCGCCGAAGACCGGGGCGAGGTAGCGGCGCATCACCTTCTTCAGCTCGCCGACGGCCGCGTCCCGCACCGGGCCCTCGGGGGCGGCGACGATCAGCGCGAGTCCGCCCTTGAAGACGGCGAAGGCCATGTCGGCGACCCGGTCGAGGTCGTCGGCGGCGAGCGGCGGGACGGCCCGCGCGCCGATCGTCTCGCGGACCTGGGAGAGCAGCGAGGCGTGCAGCTCGTCGTGCTCCTCGGCGATCCGGCCGGGAATGTCGGAGCCGTGCATCAGGGCGAGGAAGGCCGGGTTGAGGCAGTTGAACTCGATCATCGGGTCGAGCACCGCGTCGATCAGCTCCGGCAGCGGCAGCGCCATGTTGGCCGGGGTGAAGACCTGGCCGTGGGCCTCGCGCATCTGCTGGATGAGCCGGCCGCCCAGCTCGACGGCGATCGCTTCCTTGTTCGGGAAGTACTGGTAGAGCGTGCCGGGCGAGACCTTGGCCTCGCGGGCGATCGCGTTGGTGCTGGCGGCCGTGTAGCCGTTGGCGCAGAACACCTCGGCGGCGGCCTGGAGCAGCTGGGAGATGCGGCGTTCGCCGCGGGCCTGTCGGCGGCGCGGCTTCGGGTCCTCGGGCATGGCTGTCCCCAGTCCTCCTCGATACGCATTGACAAACACGAGAGGTCGCTCGCATTCTTGAATTACGCGAGCGATCACTCGTGTTTGCCAGTCTATGGCAATGGACGGCCCTCGTGACCTGCCGGGAAGCGAGCACGAGGGCCACGGTGAAGGGGACACCGCGTCATGCCCGAAGTCAAGAAAGCGCCTCGCGCGGGGGGTGCCGCCCCGGCCGGGGGCGGAAGCCCGGGCCGGGGCGGGGGATGGACGCGGTTCGTGACCGCCCGGCCCCGGCTCACCCTGCTCGTCGCCCTGGTCCTCACCGCCCTTGCGGTCCTCGCCGGCGGCGGCGTCGCCGACCGGATGGGCAGCGGCGGCTGGGAGGACCCGGCCGCCGAGTCCACCTACGCCACCGAGGCCCTGGAGCGCGAGTTCCCCGGCTCCCAGCCCAATCTGCTGCTCCTCGTCGACGCCGGGAAGGCCGGGGTCGACGATCCCGCCGCGGCCGCCGAGGCCCGCCGGCTCACCGCGCGGCTCGCCGCCGAGCCGGGCGTCGAGGGCGTCGGCTCCTACTGGACCACCGGCTCGCCCGCCCTCCGCTCCGAGGACGGCACACAGGCCGTCGTCGCCGCCCGGATCGCCGGCGGGGAGACGGCCGCGGGGAAGGTCCTCGACCGGATCGCCCCGGAGTACCGCGGGACCCACGGACCCGTCGAGGTCACCCTCGGCGGCGGCCTCGCCGTCCGCCACGAGATGCAGACGATCATCCAGGACGACCTGCTGCGGGCCGAGCTGATCGCCCTGCCGCTCACCCTGATCCTGCTCGTCATGGTCTTCGGCAGCGCCGTCGCCGCCCTGCTGCCCCTCGGCATCGGCATCGTCGCCATCCTCGGGACGAACGCCGTGCTGCGCGGCATCACCGAGTTCACCGACGTCTCCGTCTTCGCGCAGAACCTGACGACCGCGCTCGGCCTCGGCCTCGCCATCGACTACGCGCTCTTCGTCGTCCGCCGCTACCGCGAGGAGCTCGCCGCCGGAGCCGAGCCGTCCGCCGCCGTCCGCACCACCCTGCGCACCGCCGGCCGGACCGTGCTCTTCTCCGCCCTCACCGTCGCCGTCTCGCTCGCCGCGATGCTCGTCTTCCCGCAGTACTTCCTGCGCTCCTTCGCCTACGCGGGCATCGCCGTCGTCCTGCTCGCCGCCACCGCCGCCCTCACCCTGCTCCCGGCCGCCCTGGTGCTCCTCGGCCACCGGGTCGACGCCCTCGACCTGCGCCGGCTGTTCCGCCGCCGCCGCGCCGGCGCCGAGAAGGCCGCGGAGAGCACCGGCTGGTCCCGGGCGGCCGGCCTCGTGATGCGCCGGGCCCCCGTCTTCGCCGTCCTCACCACCGCCGGTCTGGTCCTCCTCGGACTGCCCTTCCTCGGCGTGAAGTTCGGCACCGCCGACGACCGCCAGCTGCCGACCACCGCCACCTCCCGGATCGTCCAGGAAGAGCTGCGCGCCGGCTTCCCCGGCGAGCCCGGCGCGGGCCTCACCGTCCTCGCCGAAGGCCCCGCCACCCCCGCCGAGCACACCGCCTACCGCGAGCGGATCGCCGGACTCGACGGCATCGTCCGCGTCGACGGACCCGTCGTCTCCGGCTCCGGCACCCACGCCTACTACAGCGTCGTCCCCGAGGGGACCGCCGTCGGCGAGGAGGCCCAGCGGGCGGTCGGCGCGCTGCGCGCCGAGGAAGCCCCCTTCACCGCCTCCGTCACCGGACAGGCCGCCGTCCTCGTCGACTCCAAGGACGCCATCGGCGAGCGGCTGCCCTGGGCCGCCGGCATCATCGTCCTCGTCACCCTGCTGCTGGTCTTCCTGCTCACCGGCAGCGTCCTGATCCCGGTCCAGGCCGTGGTCCTCAACGCCCTCAGCCTCACCGCGATGTTCGGCGCCGTCGTCTGGGTCTTCCAGGACGGGCACCTCTCCGGCCTCCTCGGCTTCACCGCGACCGGCGACATCGAGACCACCCTCCCGGTCCTCATGTTCTGCGTCGCCTTCGGCCTCTCCATGGACTACGGCGTCTTCCTGCTCTCCCGCATCAAGGAGGAGTACGACACCACCGGCGACCACGAGGGCGCCGTCCGCTTCGGCCTGGCCCGCACCGGCGGGCTCATCACCGCCGCCGCCGTCATCCTCGCCGTCGTCATGGTCGCCATCGGCACCTCACGGGTCACCAACACCAAGATGCTCGGCCTCGGCGTCGCCCTCGCCGTCGTCATGGACGCCATGGTGGTCCGCAGCCTCCTCGTCCCCTCGGTCATGAAGCTGACCGGCCGCCTCACCTGGTGGGCGCCCGGGCCGCTGCGCCGCTTCCACGACCGCTTCGGCATCAGCGAGTCCGAGGCGCCGGCCGAGCCCGGGAGCGCGGGCGGCGACCGGGAGGCGATACCCGAGCCCGTCGGCGCGCGGGGCTGAGACGGGCCGGGACACGGCGCGGCGCCGGCCCCCGGGCTCCACCGGAGGACGGCGCCGCGCAACGGGCCGGACGGACGGGATCAGTCGCGGCGCGCCCGGTTGCCGGGACGGCTCGCCACCCAGGCCCGGACGGTGTCCGCGTACCAGAAGGGCTTGCCGGACTCGACGTGGTCGGGCGGCGGCAGCAGCCCGTGCTTCCGGTAGGAGCGGACCGTGTCGGGCTGGACCCGGATGTGCGCGGCGATGTCCTTGTACGACCAGAGGCTTCTGTCCGTCATGCCTGTACCTCCCTCACGCCCCGTGCCGCGCAGCGGTGGCGGGGGGTGCCGTTCGGGGGCGCTGCGGGCGGTGGCGTCGGTGATCACCGATCCTGTGCCCGGTGTACGCCCCTTCCGGACGGGCCCGCCCCGGCTGTGGAGCGTCTGTGACACGGAGCCCGCGTAACGGAGACACCTGTGACACGGGAGCGAACCTCGTGACAGAAGTGACGCATGGTCACAGCGGCGCGTCCGCGTGCGGACGCCCCCGGTCACACCCCGCAGGAGCGGAGGTAGCCGCGGGTGCGCAGGGCGATCGGATAGGGCGCGTCCGGCTCGCACGGGTACATGTCCTGCTCCACGATGGCGAAGAGCTCCGTGCCCAGCGCCGCCGCGGCCGCCAGGACCGGCTCCAGGGCCGGCACCCCGGCCGGCGGCTCGCACATCACGCCCCGTGCCACCGCCGGGCCGAACGGCAGCTCCTCGGCCCGCACCTCCGCGAGCACCGCCGGATCCACCTGCTTCAGATGGAGGTAGCCGATGCGCTCCCCGTAGGTCTCGATCAGCTTGACGCTGTCCCCGCCCGCGTACGCGTAGTGCCCGGTGTCCAGACAGAGCGCCACCGCCTCCGGATCGGTGGCGTCGAGGAAGCGGGTCACGCTCTCCTCGTCGTCGAGATGGGTGTCGGCGTGCGGATGGACCACGATCCGCAGCCCGTACCGCTCCCGCACCTCCCGGCCGAGCCGCTCCGTCAGCGTGGTCAGCTGCCGCCACTGCTCCGGCGTCAGCACCCGGTCCTCCAGGACCTCGCCGCTCCTGTCGTCCCGCCAGAAGGAGGGGATCACCACCAGATGCCCGGCACCCATGGCCTGGGCCAGGGCCGCGTTCTCCGCGACGTGCGCCCAGGTCCGCTCCCACACCGCGGGCCCGTGGTGCAGCCCGGTGAAGACCGTGCCCGCCGACACCCGCAGCCCGCGCCGGGAGGTCTCCTCGGCGAGCAGCGCCGGATCGGTCGGCAGATAGCCGTACGGCCCCAGCTCGATCCACTCGTAACCGGACCCCGCCACCTCGTCGAGGAACCGCTGCCACGGGACCTGACGGGGATCGTCGGGGAACCACACCCCCCAGGAGTCCGGGGCGGATCCGATCCGGATGCGGGAGGGCGACGGCGACGGCGACGGCTTCGTCATGCCAGCCACCTTGACCGCGCCCCGGAGCAGCGTCAAGACAGCCGCCCGACCTGCCAAAGGACGACCGAATGTCCGGACATGTCGTTGACACGCCTCCGGGCGGACGGTTAGACCTGGAAACGGACGCCGGAGTCGAGAGGTGGCACGGGTGGAGTCGGAGCCTTACGACCTGATCACCATGGGGCGGCTCGGCGTCGACCTGTATCCGCTCCAGAGCGGCGTCGGACTCGACCGGGTCGAGACCTTCCGCCGCTTCCTCGGCGGCTCCCCGGCCAACGTGGCCGTCGCCGCCGCCCGCCTCGGCCGCCGCACCGCCCTCGTCAGCCGCACCGGCGCCGACGCCTTCGGCGGCTACCTCCGGCGCGAGCTGAAGGAGTTCGGGGTGGACGGCCACTGGGTCACCGAGGTCCCCGAGCACCCCACCCCCGTCACCTTCTGCGCCCTCTTCCCGCCCGACGACTTCCCGCTCACCTTCTACCGCCGCCCCAAGGCCCCCGACCTGGAGATCCACCCCCACGAGCTGGACCTCGACGCGATCCGCGCCGCGCGCGTCCTGTGGACCACCGGCACCGGACTCAGCGAGGAACCCAGCCGCTCCGCCACCCTCACCGCCCTGCGGGCCCGCTCCGGCCGCGCCCACACCGTCCTCGACCTCGACTGGCGCCCCGCCTTCTGGCCCGACCCGGCCACCGCCCGACCCCACTACACCGAGGCCCTGCGGCACGCCACCGTCGCCGTCGGCAACGCCGAGGAGTGCGAGGTCGCCACCGGGGAGCGCGACCCGGAGGCCGCCGCCCGCGCCCTCCTCCGCCTCCTCGCCCCCGCCCGGGCCGACGGCCCCGCCGCCGTCCGGCTCGCCGTCGTCAAGCGGGGCCCCGAGGGCGTCCTCGCCCTCGCCGCCGACGGGCGGCGCGCCGCCGTCCCGCCCCTGCCGGTCGAGGTCGTCAACGGCCTCGGCGCCGGCGACGCCTTCGGCGGCGCCCTCGTCGACGGCCTTCTCGCCGGCCTCCCGCTGGAGGAGACCCTGCGCCGGGCCGCCGCCGCGGGCTCCGTCGTCGCCGGCCGCCTCGGCTGCGCCCCCGCGATGCCGGACGCCACCGAGATCGACCGCGCCCTCGCCGCGGGCTCGGGCACCCTCCCGCCGGAAGGCCCCCACCGGTGACCACCCCGCACGACGCCCGCACCCGTCCCCTCCGCACCCCTCCTTTCCGCACCCCTCTCCTCCGCTCCCGTCTCCTCCGCACCGAGCACCCCCGCACCGAGGACCCCCGCACATGACCACCCCCGACACCCCGCCCGCCACGTCCCGCCCGCGCCGCCTCCACCTCCCCGCAGGGGCCGCCGCCCGGGGGCCGTACGGCCTCGACATCGACCCGGGGACCGCCGGATGGAGCCGTTCCGCGCTCCGGATCCTCGACCTGCGGCCCGGGGCGGAACACACCTTCGACAGCGCGGATGCCGAATGGGTGGTGCTTCCCCTCGCCGGGGCCTGTACCGTGCGCGTCGACGGGGAGATTTTCGAACTCGGGGGCCGCGAAAGCGTGTTCGCCTCCGTTTCCGACTTCGTCTATGTACCGCGCGACGCCCACGCCCAGATCTCCTCCGGCGCGGGAGGCCGCTTCGCTTTGGCAGGAGCGAACTGCGAGCGACGACTCCCCGCCCGCTACGGCCCCGCGCCGGAGGTCCCCGTCGAGGACCGGGGAACCGGCGACCGCGCCCGCCGGGTGCGGAACTTCGCCGCGGCCGACGCCTTCCCCTGCGACCGGCTGATCGCCGTCGAGGTCGTCACCCCCGGCGGCCACTGGTCCTCCTACCCGCCGCACAAGCACGACGAGCACCGCCCCGGGACGGAATCCGTCCTGGAGGAGATCTACTACTACGAGATCGAGGACCCGCGCGGCTACGCCTACCAGCGGATCTCGCCCTCCCGGCCCGGCGGCGCCGACCTCCTCGCCGAGGTCCGGCACGGCGACGCCGTCCTCGTCCCCGACGGCTGGCACGGCCCCTCGATCGCCCAGCCCGGCCACGACCTCTACTACCTCAACGTCATGGCCGGCCCCGGAACCGAACGGGAGTGGCGGATCAGCTTCCACCCCGACCACACGGAGGGATACCAGTGAGGCGCCTCACCGTGGCCCAGGCCCTCGTCCGCTTCCTCGCCGCCCAGTACACCGAACGCGACGGCGAACGGCACCGGCTGATCGCCGCCACCTGGGGCATCTTCGGCCACGGCAACGTCGCCGGGATCGGCCAGGCCCTGATCGAGGAAGACGGCATGCCCTTCCACCAGGGCCGCAACGAACAGGCCATGGTGCACGCCGCCGTCGGCTACGCCCGCCAGCGGAACCGGCTCTCCGCGCACGCCGTCACCACCTCCATCGGCCCCGGCGCCACCAACCTCGTCACCGGCGCCGCCCTCGCCACGATCAACCACCTCCCGGTCCTGCTCCTGCCCGGCGACACCTTCGCCACCCGCCCCGCCGACCCCGTCCTCCAGCAGCTCCAGGTCCCGGGCGCCGGCGACGTCTCCGTCAACGACTGCCTGCGGCCCGTCTCCCGCTCCTTCGACCGGATCGTCCGCCCCGAGGCCCTGATCCCGGCCGCCCTCGAAGCGATGCGGGTCCTCACCGATCCGGCCGCCACCGGCGCCGTCACCCTCGCCCTCCCGCAGGACGTGCAGGCGGAGGCGTACGACTGGCCCGAGGCGTTCTTCGCCGAGCGGATCTGGCGGATCCGCCGGCCCGCGCCCGACGAGGCCGAGCTGGACGCGGCCGTGGCGGCGCTCGGCCGGGCCGAACGGCCGCTGATCGTCGCCGGCGGCGGCGTCCGGCACAGCGGAGCCGAGGAGGCGCTCACCGAACTCGCCTCGCTCACCGGCATCCCCGTCGCCTCCACCCAGGCGGGCAAGGGCGCCCTGCCCCACGACCACCCCCAGGACGTCGGGGCCGTCGGCCACACCGGCACCGCCGTCGCGAACCACCTGGCCCGCACCGCCGACGTCGTCCTCGGCGTCGGCACCCGCTGGACCGACTTCACCACCGCCTCCGGGACCCTCTTCGGTCACCCCGCCCTGCGCTTCGTCAACCTCAACATCACCGCCTTCGACGCGCACAAACAGGCCGCGCTGCCCCTGGTCGCCGACGCCCGGGAGGGGATCGAACAGCTCCACGCCCTCCTCGACCCCCACCACGTGCCCGCCCACTACGTCCACGAGTACGCCGAGGAGAAGCTCCGCTGGTCGGCCCGCGTCTCCGCCGCCTACGCCACCCCCGACGACACCGCCCGCCCCACCCAGACCCAGGTCCTCGGCGTCCTCGACACCCTGGTGGACGCCACCGACATCCTGATCAACGCCGCCGGCTCGCTCCCCGGCGACCTCCACAAGCTCTGGCGGACCCGCTCCCGCGACCAATACCACGTCGAGTACGGCTACTCCTGCATGGGCTACGAGATCCCCGCCGCGATCGGCGTCCTGCTCGCCGCCCCCGGCCGGCCCGTCTGGGCGCTCGTCGGGGACGGTACGTATCTGATGAATCCCACCGAGATCGTCACCGCCGTCCAGGAACGGCTCCCGCTGAAGCTGATCCTGCTCCAGAACCACGGGTACGCCTCCATCGGCGGCCTCTCCGAGGCGGTGGGCGCCGAGCGGTACGGCACCGACTACCGCCTCCGCGCCGAGGACGGAAGCTTCACCGGCCCCCCGCTCCCCGTCGACCTCGGGGCCAACGCGGCCTCCCTCGGGATGCGCGTCCTACGCCCCCGCACCATCCGTGACCTGCGGGAAGCCCTCGCGGACGCCCGAGCCGCCACGGATCCCACATGTGTCTACATCGAGACCGAAACGGCAGACAGTGTGTCGGGCCCGCCCCCGGCCCAGGCGTGGTGGGATGTGCCCGTGGCCGAGATCTCGACCCGCCCGTCGGCGGTCAAGGCCCGTGAGGAGTACGACCGGCACGTCACCGCCCGACGCCGCCATCTCTGAAGCTCTGAAGGAGTAACACGTCATGACGAAGAGCGTCCACCACTGGATCGGTGGCAAGACCGTCGAGGGCACGTCGGGCAACTGGGGCCCGGTCACCGACCCGGCCACCGGCGCCGTGACCACCCAGGTCGCCCTCGCCTCGGTGGAGGAGGTCGACGCGGCCGTCGCCGCCGCGAAGGACGCCTTCGCCACCTGGGGCACCTCCTCGCTGGCCCAGCGCACCACCATCCTCTTCAAGTTCCGCGCGCTGCTCGACGCCAACCGCGACGCCATCGCCGAGCTGATCGTCGCCGAGCACGGCAAGGTCCACTCCGACGCCCTCGGCGAGGTCGCCCGCGGCCTGGAGATCGTCGACCTGGCCTGCGGCATCACCACCCAGCTCAAGGGCGAGCTGTCCACCCAGGTCTCCAACCGGGTCGACGTCGCCTCCATCCGCCAGCCGGTCGGCGTCGTCGCCGGCATCACGCCCTTCAACTTCCCGGCCATGGTGCCGATGTGGATGTTCCCGATCGCCATCGCGACCGGCAACACCTTCGTCCTCAAGCCGAGCGAGAAGGACCCGTCGCCGTCCCTGAAGATCGCCGAGCTGCTCGCCGAGGCCGGTCTCCCCGACGGCGTCTTCAACGTCCTGCACGGCGACAAGGTGGCCGTCGACCGCCTCCTGGAGCACCCGGACGTGGCCGCGATCTCCTTCGTCGGCTCCACCCCGATCGCCCGGTACATCCACACCACCGCCTCCGCCAACGGCAAGCGCGTCCAGGCGCTCGGCGGCGCCAAGAACCACATGCTGGTCCTCCCGGACGCCGACCTCGACGCCGCCGCCGACGCCGCCGTCTCCGCCGCGTACGGCTCCGCCGGCGAGCGCTGCATGGCGATCTCCGCGGTCGTCGCCGTCGGCGCCGTCGGCGACGAGCTCGTCGAGAAGATCCGCGAGCGCGCCGAGAAGATCAAGATCGGCCCCGGCACCGACCCCACCTCCGAGATGGGCCCGCTCATCACGGCCGTCCACCGCGACAAGGTCGCCTCCTACGTGCACGGCGCCGAGGCCGAGGGCTGCACGGTCGTCCTCGACGGCACCGGCTACACCGTCGAGGGCCACGAGAACGGCCACTGGATCGGCCTCTCCCTCCTCGACCACGTGCCCACCACCGCCAAGGCCTACCAGGACGAGATCTTCGGCCCGGTCCTCTGCGTGCTGCGCGCCGAGACGTACGAGGAGGGCCTGGCCCTCATCAACGCCTCGCCGTTCGGCAACGGCACCGCGATCTTCACCCGCGACGGCGGCGCCGCCCGCCGCTTCCAGCTGGAGGTCGAGGCCGGCATGGTCGGCGTCAACGTGCCGATCCCGGTGCCGGTCGGCTACCACTCCTTCGGCGGCTGGAAGGACTCGCTCTTCGGCGACCACCACATCTACGGCAACGACGGCGTGCACTTCTACACCCGCGGCAAGGTCGTCACCACCCGCTGGCCCGACCCGGCCGACGCCCCCGCCGGCGTCGACCTGGGCTTCCCGCGCAACCACTGACCCCCGAGCCCGGGGTCGTACGACGGCCCCCGGGGTGCGCACCACGCACCCCGGGGGCCGTCGGGCCGTCTAGGGCTCGTCGCCGAAGGTCCAGGCGCGGATCGCGCACACCCCCTCGTCCGCCGCGCCCGCCGAACGGTACGTGGCCAGCGCCGGACCGTTGTCCGTGTCCACCGGCACCCACGCCCCCGCGCAGTCCCGCTCACGGGCCGCCGCGAGCAGCGCCTCGGTCAGCGCCCGGCCGAGCCCCCGCCGCCGGTACGCCTCGTCGACGCCCAGCTCGTACAGGCACAGCTCGGCGCCCTTGTCCGGGTGGAGCATCTCGATCCCCGTCACGAACCCGGCGGGCACCCCGTCCTCGGCGTATCCGATCAGCATCAGATGGCCGGGGGAGGCGAGGAAGCGCTCCGCCCACTCCGGCCGCGCCGGACCGTCGTACAGGTGCTCCGCCGCCAGCAGCTCGGCCACCGTCCCGGCCCGCCGGATCTCGAACCCCTCCGCCACCACGCCGTCTCGCCTCCACACGCCGAGCCGCCGGCCGCGGGCATACCGCGACCGCTGTACGCGGACCGTACTGCGTACGCCTCCAGGAGGCCGCCGATCTCCGCCCCGGGGGCGCCGCCCGCGCACAGCCGGCCCGCTTACGCTCGGGGCCATGCGACTCCGACTTCCCCGGTGGGCCGCGGTCACCGCCGTCCTCGCCGTCCTCGCGGGCGCCGGCACCTGGACCGCCGCCGCCCTGGACGAACCCCCGCCCGTGCAGCGCGAGGACCGGGCCCTCACCCTCGACGGGGTGCGGATCGACACCTCGTACTTCACCGGCGGGGCGACCGGCCGCCGCCCCGCCGTGCTGCTCGCGCACGGTTTCGGCGGCTCCAAGGACGACGTGCGGGCCCAGGCCGAACGCCTCGCCCGCGACGGGTACGCCGTCCTCACCTGGTCCGCGCGCGGCTTCGGCGCCTCCGGCGGGAAGATCGGCCTCAACGACCCCGCGCACGAGGTCGCGGACGTGCGGGGGCTCGTCGACTGGCTCGCCGCCCGCCCCGAGGTCCTGCTCGACAAGGCGGGCGACCCGCGCGTCGGCGTCACCGGAGCCTCCTACGGCGGCGCGATCTCCCTCCTCGCCGCCGGGCACGACCCGCGCGTCGACGCCATCGCCCCCCAGATCACCTACTGGAACCTCGCCGACGCCCTCTTCCCCGGCGGCGTCTACAAGAAGCTCTGGTCCGGGATCCTCTTCTCGATGGGCGCCGACGCCCGGGGCGACGCCTGCGGCCGCTTCGCCCCCGAGATCTGCGCCCTGAAGGAACGCGTCGCCGTCTCCGGCCGGCCCGACGCCGAGGCCCGCGCCCTCCTGGAGGCCCGCAGCCCCTCCGCCGTCGGCGACCGCATCAAGGTCCCCACCCTGATCGTCCAGGGCCAGACCGACTCCCTCTTCACCCTCGACCAGTCCGACGCCATGGCCCGCGCCCTCGCCGCCAACGGCGCCCCCGTCGCGGTCGACTGGACCGCCGGCGGCCACGACGGCGGCGACCGCGAGACCGGACGCGTCGAGGACCGGATCGGCGCCTGGTTCGACCGCTGGCTCAAGCAGGACGACTCCGCCGGCACCGGCCCCGCCTTCCGGGTGAGCCGCACCGGCGGCGTCGACTCCACCGACGGCCGCGCCACCCTCCGCGCCGCCACCGCCGACCGCTACCCGGGCCTGACCGACGGCACCCGCGCCCTCGCCCTCACCGGCCCGGCCCAGCGCTTCGCCAACCCGGCCGGCGGCGCCCCGCCCGCCGTCTCCGCCGTGCCCGGCCTCGGCGGCGGCCTCGGCGGACTCTCCTCCTCCCTCGGCGTCGGCCTCGCCCTCGACTTCCCCGGCCAGCACGCCCGCTTCGACACGGCCCCGATGACCGGGCCGCTGCGGATCACCGGCACCCCGACCGCCCGGGTCCGCGTCGCCTCCACGGCCCCCGACGGCTCCGCCGTCCTCTTCGCCAAGGTGTACGACGTCGGGCCCGACGGGCGTCAGCAGGTGCTGCCCGCCCAGCTCGTCGCCCCGGTCCGAGTCGAGGACGCCGGAAAGGGCCGCTCCGTCTCCCTCACCCTGCCCGCGATCGACCACGAGGTGGAGGCCGGCCACCGGCTCCGCCTGGTCGTCTCGGCCACCGACCTCGGCTACGCCTCCCCGGTCACCACCGCCGGCTACACCGTCGCCGCCGAGGGCCCGCTCACCGTGCCCACCGCACCGGCCGTCACCACCCAGGCCGCCGGTCTGCCCTGGTGGGTCTGGGGCCTGCCGCTCGCCGGCCTGGTCGTCGCCGCCGTCCTCCTCCTGACCGCCCGCCGCCGCACCGCCGGCCCGGCGCCGGACCCCGCGCTCGCCGCCGTACCCCTCCGGATCACCGGCCTGTCGAAGAAGTACAAGGGCGGCGACCGGTACTCCGTCCGGGACCTCTCCTTCCAGGTCGAACAGGGCCAGGTCCTCGGCCTGCTCGGCCCCAACGGCGCGGGCAAGACCACCACCCTGCGCATGCTCATGGGTCTGATCACCCCCGACGAGGGCGAGATCCGCGTCTTCGGCCAGGCCATCCGGCCCGGCGCCCCGGTCCTCTCCCGGGTCGGCTCCTTCGTCGAGGGCGCCGGCTTCCTGCCGCACCTCACCGGCCGGGAGAACCTGGAGCTGTACTGGAAGGCCACCGGCCGTCCCGCCGAGGACGCCCACCTCGACGAGGCCCTCCGCATCGCCAACCTCGGCGGCGCCCTCGAACGGGCCGTCCGCACCTACTCGCAGGGCATGCGGCAGCGCCTCGCCATCGCCCAGGCCATGCTCGGCCTGCCCGACCTCCTCATCCTCGACGAACCCACCAACGGCCTCGACCCGCCGCAGATCCGCGAGATGCGGGAGGTCATGATCCGGTACGCCGCGGGCGGCCGCACCGTCATCGTCTCCAGCCACCTCCTCGCGGAGGTCGAACAGTCCTGCACCCACCTCGTCGTCATGGACCGAGGACAGCTCGTCCAGGCCGGCCCGGTCGCCGAGATCACCGGGGCGGGCGACACCCTCCTCGTCACCCTCGGCGAGCCGGTCGCCGACGCGCTCGTCGAGAAGGTCGCCGCCCTGCCCGGCGTCGGCACCGCGGTCCGCACCGAAGGCGGCCTCCTCGTCGGCCTGTCCACGGCCGACGGCCCCGCCGACCCGACCGCGCTCATCGGCGAACTCGTCCGCCTGGACGTCCCGCTGACCGGCGTCGGCCCGCATCGACGCCTGGAGGACGCCTTCCTCACCCTCATCGGAGGATCCGCATGACCGCGACGGCCCCCGGCCCCGAAGCCCTCGCCCCCGGCTACCGCCCCGGGCGCACCCTGCCGCTGCGCGTCGAGGCCCTGCGCCAGTGGAAGCGCCGCCGCACCCTGGTGATGGCGGGGGTGCTCGCCGCCCTGCCGCTCGTCCTGATCGTGGCCTTCGCCATCGGAGGCCCCGACGCCGACGACCGGGGCGGCCGGATCACCCTCATCGACACGGCCACCGCCTCGGGCGCCAACTTCGCGGCGACCTGCCTCTTCGTCTCGGCCGGTTTCCTCCTCGTCATCCCCGTGGCGCTCTTCTGCGGCGACACCGTCGCCTCCGAGGCCGGCTGGTCCTCCCTCCGCTATCTGCTCGCCGCGCCCGTGCCGCGGTCCCGGCTGCTCGCCGCCAAGCTGGCGGTGGCGCTCGGCTACAGCACCGCCGCGCTCTTCCTGCTGCCGCTGCTCGCCCTCGCCGTCGGCACGGCCGCCTACGGCTGGGGCCCGCTCCAGCTCCCCACGGGCGGCTCGCTCCCGGCGGGGGAGTCCGTGCTGCGGCTTCTGATCGCCACCTCCTTCGTCCTCGTCTCCCAACTGGTCACCGCAGGACTGGCCTTCTGGCTCTCCACCCGCACCGACGCCCCGCTCGGCGCGGTCGGCGGAGCCGTCGGCCTGACCATCGTCGGCAACGTCCTGGACGCGGTCACGGCGCTCGGCGACTGGCGCGACTTCCTGCCCGCGCACTGGCAGTTCGCGTGGATCGACGCCCTCCAGCCCCGCCTGGAGTGGGGCGGCATGGTCCAGGGTGCGGCGATCTCCGTCACCTACGCCCTGGTCCTCTTCGCGCTCGCCTTCCGGGGCTTCGCCCGCAAGGACATCGTGTCCTAGGGCCCGCCGGGCCTTCTCACGACGGGTCTCACAACCACCCCCTCCGAGCCGCTTCCGCGCCCGCGCGGAAGCGGCTCGTCGTTCCCAGGGCGGCCATCAGCTCGCCCACCCGCCGGCTGTACGTCCGCGCCGACATGCCGAGCCGCGCCGCGGCCGCCTCGTCCGTCAGCCCCGAGACCAGCGCCTCCAGGACCGGCCGCAGCAGCTCCGGCGGCCCGCCCGCCGGCCGGGGCGGCGGCAGTCGGACCAGCTCCTCCGCCGCCGTCCAGCAGGCGTGGTGGGCCCGCACCAGGGCCTGCACCACCACCGGGTCCCGGATCAGCAACAGGCCGTTGTACAGCAGCTCCAGATCGAGCGGGACCGCCGCCACCGTCCGGTCCACCACGATCAGCTTGAACGGGATCGCGTCGGCGAACCGCGCCCGCCCCGGTATCCGCGGTCCGTCCTCCAGCCGGGGCAGTGCGTGCCGGGGCACGATCCGCCGCACCTCCCCGGCCCGCTCCGCCGCCGCGCGCATGCACGCTCCCGCGAGCTCCAGGAACGGCTCGGGGATCGCGCGCGACGCCGAGGCCACCGGGTCGTCGAAGGTCAGCAGCTCGTGCCGGGTCGAGGCGGCCAGCCCGGCGAGCGCCGCGCTGATGCGCCGCGCGCCCCGGACCGGGCGCCCCGCCGGCCGCTGTCCCTCGGTCGCGGCCCGGTTCATCGCCGAACGGGCGAGCATCACGGAGCCCGCGCTCTCTGCCACCGCTGACCACCCCCGCCCGATCGATGTCCACTCCATGTACTCATGTGACTGCGCACGGTGACAACCCCTGTGGACAAACCTGGCGTCTCCATGCCACTGGCCCCGTTCCGCCTTCCGTTGCCACATCGAGATCCATCCGCAACTCCTTCGCGGGGTCCGCGCGCGCCTCCCGTTCGTCACAGTCGCAGAGGCCGGACGCGGCCCCGCCCCGCCCGGCGATGCCGGGCGCCCGGCACAACGTCCGTACAGAAACGGGGAGTCGACCGTGAAACGTCCGCACCGGAGAAGTACCGCCCGAAGCGCCGCCCGAAGTGCCGCCGGAAGCACCGTCAGGGGCACCGCCCGAAGCACCGTCAGAAGCGCCGCCCTCGCCGGGGCGCTCGCCGCCGCGCTCCTCGCCGGCGGCTGCGCCGGCGCGGCGAACGACTCGGCGAAGGAGTCGGCCGACCACCGGCAGACCGCGCCGCGGCTCCCCAACGGCGGCGGCACCGCCGCGCCGTCCGCCCCCGCCGACGGGCAGGCCGACGGGCGCGACGCGCCCTCAGGCGCGCCCGAGGGCGAGGAGCGCGCCCCGAGCCCCGCCCCCGACTACCTCTCCACCTTCGCCCTCGACGTCGACACCGCCTCGTACGGCTACGCCCGCCGCTCGCTCGCCGAGGGCCGGCTGCCCGACCCCGCCACCGTCCGGCCCGAGGAGTTCGTCAACAGCTTCCGCCCCGACTATCCGCGCCCCGACGACGACGGCTTCAGCGTCACCGTCGACGGCGCCGCCACCGGCGAGGCGGGCTGGTCCCTCGTCCGGGTCGGTCTCGCCACCCGGGGCGCCGACCGGGCCGGCGAACGCCCGCCCGCCGCCCTCACCTTCGTCGTCGACGTCTCCGGCTCGATGAACGAGCCGGGCCGGCTCGACCTCGCCCAGCATGCCCTGCGGCTCGCCGCCGACGAGCTGCGGGACGACGACTCCGTCGCCCTGGTCGCCTTCAGCGACGAGGCGGAGACGCTGCTGCCGATGACCCGCCTCGGCGACGCCCGCGGCCGTGTCCGCGAGGCCGTCGACTCCCTCGCCGTCCGCTCCTCCACCAACCTGGAGGCCGGGCTGCGCACCGGCTACGACGTGGCCTCCGAGGGGCACCGGAAGGGTGCCACCAACCGCGTGGTGCTGCTCTCCGACGCCCTCGCCAACACCGGGGAGACGGCGGCCGACGCCCTCCTCGGGCGCATCGACGAGCAGCGCCGGGAGAAGGGCATCACCCTCTTCGGGGTCGGTGTCGGCAGCGACTACGGCGACGAGCTGATGGAGCGGCTCGCCGACAAGGGCGACGGCCAGACCACGTACGTCTCCACCCGCGAGCAGGCCCGCAAGGTCTTCGTCGACCAGCTGCCCGCCCAGGTCGAGTTGCGCGCCCGGGACGCCAAGGCGCAGGTCGCCTTCGACCGGGAGACCGTGGAGCGCTTCCGGTTGATCGGCTACGAGAACCGCGAGGTCGCCGACGAGGACTTCCGGAACGACCGGGTCGACGGCGGCGAGGTCGGCGCCGGGCACACGGTCACCGCGCTGTACGCGGTGAAGACCCGGCCCGGCGCGAGCGGCCGGATCGCCACCGCCACCGTCCGCTGGCTCGACCCCGACTCCCGTTCCCCGCAGGAGCGTTCGGGCACGGTCGAGGCGGGCGCGCTGCGCGCCGGGCTCTGGGGAGGGGGCCACGACAGTCTGCAACTCTCGGCGATCGCCGCCTATTTCGCGGAGGAGCTGCGCGGCGGCGGCGGGCTGCCGGGCGCCCCGCGCCTCGGCGAGCTGGCCGGGTACGCCGACGCCCTCAGGGGACGCTCCGGTTCCGCGGTGGTCGGGGAGCTGGCCGAGGCGGTGCGCCAGGCCGACCGGCTGATCGGAGAACGCCCCTCGCAGGAAGGTGAGTTCCGCTCCGGCGACCCGTCCGGCGACCCGTACGCCTGATCCGCCCGGCCGGTCTCCCCGACCCGTCCGGCGATCCGTACGTCCGAGCCCTCAGGCCCTTGCCCGCGCGTGCGTGGCGGGGGCCTGAGGCGTGTCCGCGGCGGGGCCGAAGGCGCATCCGAGGCGGGGCCGGAGGGGAACGGGCGGCTCCGCCGTGGGCGCGGCATCATGACCCCATGGCCACCCTGCTGCTCGCCCTCGCCGTCGGAAGCACCGGCCTCTACGCCGGTTTCCTCCTCGTCTTCCTCACCGGGATCATGCCGGCCCTGGGCCGCCTCACGGACGCCGCGTTCGTCACCGCGATGCGCCGCGTGAACGAGGCGGTGCCCAGGGCCGTCTTCCTGACCGTCTTCGTCGCCGCGGCGCTCCTCCCGCTCGCCGCGTACCTGGTGCCGGTGGAGGGGCGGACCGGGACGCAGCGCTGGCTGGTGCTGGCGGGTTTCGTCTGCGCGGTCCTCAACCACCTGGTCACCGTCGTCGGCAACGTCCCGCTCAACAACGCGCTCGCCGCGGCCGAGGGGCCCGACGAGGACCCGTCGGCGACCCGTGCCGCCTTCGAGGCGCGCTGGAACGGCTACCACCGGATCCGTACGGTCCTGATCCTCGCCTCCTTCGGCCTGCTGACCGCCGCGGCGGTCAGCTGAAACAGACCGTCGGGTCGGGATGCCCTCCCGAATGGCGCGATCTCATCGAAGATCACGCTCGTGGCATCCACAGGGTCCCTGCGAAACCAAACCCCCTAGTCCGAAACATGCTGCTGGCACGCATCGACTTTCGGCCCATGGCGTGAACACGACGTCCTTATTTCGCACCAAACCGGGCGAAGGTGTCTCATTTCAGGGACCTGGATTTCATACCTTCCGGTTTCTTATTGACATGACCGGGGGGGTCTTTTTTTAATCAACCCGAGGATCCGCTTGCGCAGACATGAGGGGGCATGGTGGACATCCACATCCTGGGGGGACTGTCGGTCCGCGAGGGCGGGGTACCGATCACTCCGACGGCGGCCGCGCCACGCCAGGTCCTCGCCCTGCTGACGGCCTTCGCCGGCCAGGTCGTGCCCGTCACGGTCCTCACCGAGGAGCTGTGGCCGTCCGGCGCCCCGCGCGGCGCCCGCACCGAGATCGCCGCCCACATCGCGGAGCTCCGCGCGCTCATCGCCCGCGCCCTCCACGAGTCCGAGGAGGACACCGGCGCGGCCGGCTGGACCGAACGGCGCACCGCCGACGCCGTCCTCGTCTCGCTCCCCGGCGGCTACCGCCTCGACACCGGCGTCGGCGTCCACGACATCGGCCAGTTCGAGCGCGCGGCCGGCGCCGGCTACCGCGCCATGGACGCCGGCGACCTGACCCGTGCCTCGCTGCGGCTCGGCGAGGCCCTCGCCCTCTGGCGCGGCGAGCCCTACGCGGGCGTGGCCGCCGGCCCCTGCCTCCGCCGCGAGATAGAACGCCTGGAGTCCGCCCGCCTCAGCGTCCTCGACCAGTGGGTCGAGGCCCAGCTCGGCCTCGGCCGGCACGAGGCGATCCTCTCCGAACTCCCCGGGCTCGCCGCCCGCTACGCCACCAACGAACCCCTCCAGGCCCACCTCATGGTCGCCCTGCTCCGCTGCGGCCGCCACGAGGAGGCCCTCGCCGTCTACGAGCGGCTGCGGACGATCCTCCACCGGGAGACCGGCATGGAGCCCTCCGCCCGCCTCCGCCGGCTGCAGCACTCCGTCCTCGCCGTCCGCCACACGGGCGCGGGCGCCGCGGCCGGCGGCCGGGCCTCGCTCGGCGGCACCTCCGAGGGCCTCTTCGGGTACGCCGTCCTGCCCGCGCCCGCGCGCACCGCCGCCGCCGAGGAGACGCCCGCCGTCACCTGGTACGGGCCCGCCGCGCCGCGCGTCCCCGCCCAGCCCAAGGCCGTCCGCACCGGCACCGTCACGACGGGCGTCGCCATGGCCGTCTGACGCGACGTCGGCTCCGCGCGCCGGGGGACGGCGGAGCCCGGGGAATGAAGTGCCGCACGTCACCGTTGACCCGCTTCCGGGACCGAATTAGTTTCGGCCGTGAGGACGGGTTTTCTCCGAGGTGCCCGATTTAGGCTCGACGACGGGGGTGGGGGAGATGGACCAGCGGGGCGTGGACAAGACCGCGGGAGTGGACGACACCGCGGGCGCCGACGCGCTGCTCGCCGTCCTGGAACTGCTCGCCGGGCAGGGCGCGCCCGACCGGTTCGAGGCCCTCGTCGACGAGGCCCGCCTCGCCGGACTCGACGGCGCCGGACTCGGCCGCCTGGAGCGGGCCGTCGCCCTCGCCCGCTCCCTCCACGACGAGCGCGCCACCGACCGGGCCCGCGCCGCCCGCAGCGGCGCCTCCCTCGCCGTCCTCACCGACACCGCCCGCGATCTGACGCTCAGCTATGACCTGGACGGCCTGCTGCGGATCGTCACCCGCCGCGCCCGCCGGCTCCTCGGCCTCGACATGGCGTACGTGACCCTCCGCGGCCCCCAGGGCGCCTGCTACATCCGCGTCACCGAAGGCTCCCGCACCGGCGGCGACACCGGCGAGACCACCGGTCCGGGCCTCAGCGTCGGAATGCGCATCGGCGCGGGGAACTGTCTCGGCGGCGTCGTCCAGCGCACCGGCGAACCCATCTGGACCCCCGACTACCCCGCCGACGAGCGGTTCACCAGCGGCGAGGCCCCCGACCCGGCCGCCGCCCTCGACGACGCCGAGGTCGTCGACCCCGGCGACGAGGCCGTCCGCGCCGAAGGCCTCCGCGCCATCGTCGCCGTGCCGCTGCGCAGCGGGGACTCCGTCATCGGCGCCCTCTTCGGCGCCGACCGCCGGGTCCGCGAGCACACCCCGCAGGAGATCGCCCTGCTCGGAGCCCTCGCCGACCTCGCCGCCCTCGCCGTCGAGAAGGCCGGGCTCCTCGACCGCACCCGCGCCGAACTCCTCGAACTGGAACGGGACAGCACCCGCGTGCGCTCCAGCCTCGCCCGGATGCGGCACGTCTCCGAGGCCCACGGCCGGATCATGAACCTGGTCCTCGCCGGGGGTGACCTCCCGCACGTCGCCAAGGCCGCGGGCGACGCCCTCGACGCCACCGTGATGGTCCGCGACCCCGGCGGCCGGCGCCTCGCCGCCTGCGGCGACTTCCCCGGACTCGACGAGGAGGCCGTCGCCAAGGCCTCCCTCGACGCCCACGCGCTGCGCCGGCCCGTCCTCGCCGCCGACTCCGTCTGGGTCGCCCCCGTCATCGCCGGCTCCGAGGACCTCGGCGGACTGGTCGTCCGCGTCGAGGGCGGCCTCACCGACGAGGACGAACGACTCCTCGAACTCGTCGCCCAGTCCGTCGCCCTGCTCCTGCTGATGCAGCGCTCCACCGCCGTCGCCGAGGGCCCCGTCCGCGACGAACTCCTCGACGACCTCATCGCCGACCCGCCGCACGCCCCGCAGCAGAGCGCCCGGCGCGCCCGGCGACTCGGCGTGGACCTGCGCAAACCGCACGTCCTCGTGGTCGCGCGCCCCGAGGGCGGCGAGCAGGGCCGGGCCGTGGTCTGGGCGTCCTCGTACGCGTACCGGCTCTCCGGGCTCAAGACCGTGCAGGGCGGCTGTGTCGTCCTGCTGCTCCCCGGAGTGGACGCCTCCGCCGCGGCCTCGGCCGTCTCCGAGGAACTCACCCCGCTCCTCGGCCACCCCGTCTCCGTCGCCGCCGCGGGACCCGGCGGCAGCCCCGACGCGGTCGGCCCGCTGTACGCGGAGGCGCTGCGCTGCCTGGACGCGATGAGCGCCCTCGGCGGTACGGGCTCCGCCGCGGCCGCCGCCGACCTCGGCTTCCTCGGGATGCTGCTCTCCGACGACCACGACGTCGACGGCTTCGTGGAGAACGCGATCGGGCCCGTCCTCGACTACGACGCCGAGCGGCTCACCGACCTCACCCGCACCCTGGAGGCGTACTTCGCCTCCGGCGGCAGTCCCACCAACGCGGCCGAGGCCCTGCACGTCCACCCCAACACCGTCTCCCGCCGGCTGGAGCGCATCGGCGAACTCCTCGGCCCCGCGTGGCAGAAGCCCGGCCAGGTCCTGGAAGTCCAGCTCGCCCTGCGCCTGCAGCGCACCCGCGAGGTGCTGGGCCGCCGCAGAGCCGCCACGGCACCGGCCCGCCCCCCGGCGGGCCCCGTCGACTGACCGCGGACCGCGCACCACGCCCTCCACGCGCGCGCGGGCGCCCGTCCGCGCCGTGCGGACGGGCACCCTTCGGCCCCGGTGGCCCGTTGGGGCGGGCTCGGGCGGACGGCCGGACGGGACCGTCCGGCCGCAGGACTTCCGGAGGCGGGTCAGCCGGCGCGGCGCGGGGCGTCGCACGCCGTGTCCCACGTCGAGCCGAGGACCGTCGCCGTGTGCGCGGCCGAGGCCAGCGTGATGTGCCGGTGCCAGCCGCGGTACGAACGGCCCACGAAGTCCCGCAGTCCCGCCGCCTCGCCGACCGCGGCGAAGTCCCGCTCCACCCGCTGCGCCAGCTTCGTCAGCCGCAGCAGGGAGCCGACCGTCGCCTGCGTCAGGTCGCTGATCCACACCCGGGCCGGGCCCCGGCGCGGGTCGTCCCACTCGCCGAGCAGCATCAGCGGCCGCATCCGCTCCCCGCCGGGGGAGGGCAGCGCGACCCGGACGGCCGTCGCGAGAGAGGTCCGCGAGGTCCGCGCCCCGCCCACGGTGTCCACCCAGCTCACCGGCCGTCGCAGTCCCTTCAGGGACTCCAGTATCTGGGCCGCCGGCAGCGGGCCCGCGCCGAAACCGGGCAGCGAGCGGTCCGCGATCGCGAGCCGCGAACCGGCCCCGATCCGCGCCACCACGGGCACGCCGGCCGCGGCGAGCCGCGTCAGCGCCGCCCGTCCCGCGCCGCCCCGGATGTCGAGGAGCACCGGCTTGCGGGTGATGTCGGTCCAGCGCGCCGTCTCCAGGGCGGCGGAGACCGCGCACTCCTCCAGCGTCTCCTCGCCGGCCTCCTCGGGGACCTCCGCGCGGTCGCGCCGCGTCCGGTCCTTCACCCACGGATCCGGCAGGAACAGCCGCCAGTTGACCGGAGCGCTCAGCTCCTCCCCGGCGAACCACACGCCGAAGGCCTGCTGGCCCTGGAAGACCTGCCCGCGCTCCGGGTCGAAGCGCCGGTCCACGCCCACCGAGTGCTCGCCGGCCTTCGGGATCGGCATCGGCCGCACCACCCACGCCTGCGGGTGGCCGCCGCGCTCCAGGAACCGCCCGAGCGAGGCGCGCATCGGCTGCCAGTCCCAGGTGGAGCTGGAGATGAAGTGGTGCAGGCTCTGCTCGGCGGCCGGCCCGCCGATCTGCGCGGCGATGTTCCGGATCGACTTGCGGCCCTGTGCGGTGAGCAGCCCGTGCAGGTACTGCTCGGCCTTCAGCCGCTGGTCGCGGCGGGCGAAGCCGGAGAACAGCGCGGAGGTCAGTTCGGTGTAGACGTCCGCGCCGGGGCGCGGTGCGGCGGCCCGGGGAACGGCGCGGACCCGGGGACGCGGAACGGTCGGCGTGACGGCCACGGCGGCCGTCCCGCGCTTGATTGCGACGGATGTACTCACGACACTCCTGCCCGTCCTGCCCGAGGGTTGCGCAGCTGCCTCCCGCTGCCCCTCCACCGTCTCTCCTCCACCCCCGCCCCGACGAGGTGGACCCGGCACCCGAATCGGCCTCCTGATGGTGGCCGGACCACCTCCCCACCCCTGACCTGCGCTTCGACCGCTTCCACGGGGGCCGCGAACCGCCCTCGAACCGCCCCCGGAACGCCCCTTGAGTGCCCCGGCACCCACCTCGGACACCGGGGGTGGTGGCCGGACCACACCCCCCTGGAACCGGACCGCGCGCACCCCACCGCGCCGGTCCGCGGGCCTCCCCGGAGGAGCTGACAGACTCTCCGGACCGGCTTTGACCCGTCGCGCTCCGTCGCCGGACCATCGCAGAGCGAGGCGGCACGGGCAGGACCCGGTTAATGCCCCAGGCCGGTACCGTGGCCCGTGCGCCTCGCACCACCCTTAACCTGGGGTGATGGGTATCCGGGAGCAGGCGCCGGCCGTCGCGGCGGTCGCCGCCGGCGGTGTGCTCGGCGCGTCCGCCCGCTATGGCGCGACCCTCGCCTGGCCGACCGCGCCCGGCACCTTCCCCTGGACGGTCTTCCTGGTCAACGCGCTCGGCTGCGCCGCGATCGGCCTCCTGATGGTCTTCGCCACCGAGGCCCCGAGGACGCCGCACCCGCTCCTGAGGCCCTTCCTCGGCACCGGGTTCTGCGGCGGGTTCACCACCTTCTCGACGTACGCGCTCGACACCCGGGGCCTGTTCGGCGCGGGCAGCCCCGTCGAGGGCGTCCTCTATCTGGGCGGGACCCTCGTCACCGCGCTCGCCGCCGTCGTCGCGGGCGTCGCCGCGGGCCGGGCCCTGTGGGTGCGGAGGGAGCCGGCGTGAACTGGCTGCTCGTCGCCCTCGGCGCCGCCGTCGGCGCGCCGCTGCGGTACCTCACCGACCGGGCCGTGCGGGCCCGCCACGACTCGGCCTTCCCCTGGGGGACCTTCGCCGTCAACGTCGTGGGCTCGTTCGCCCTCGGCCTGCTCACCGGCGTCGCCTCGGCCCGGGCCCAACTGCTGCTCGGCACCGGCCTGTGCGGCGCCCTCACCACGTACTCGACCTTCTCGTACGAGACGCTGAAGCTGTACGAGGGCGGCGCGAAGGGGTACGCGGTGCTGAACGTGGCGGGCAGCCTGACCGCCGGGCTCGGAGCCGTATGGCTCGGAACCGAGGCGGCCGGGCTGCTCTAGGGCCGGTCCGTCAGGCGGTGATCCAGTCGGAGGTGGCGATCACCGGCTGCACGCCGTCGCGGTGGACGGTGCCCTCGATGAGGCCGTACATGCGGTCCGCCGCGAAGTACACCTCGTTGTCGTTCTTCAGGCCGAAGGGCTCCAGGTCCACCAGGAAGTGGTGCTTGTTCGGCAGGTTCAGCCGCACCTCGTTGACGGTGGGCACGTTGTCCAGGACCCGGCAGGCCATCGCGTGCAGGGTCTGCTGGAGCGAGTAGCTGTACGTCTCCGCGAACGCCTCCAGCATGTGCCGGCGGGCCCTGGCGTACGAGCGGTCCCAGTCGTGTTCCGGATCCGCCGCGGCCGTGGCCGAGTTCGCCCAGCGGGCGGTGACCTTGGTGGCCAGGATCCGGTCGTACGCCTCCTGGAGCGTCGTGTACTCGTCCTTGATGAAGCCGTGGAACTCGGAGTTGGTCGAGTTCATCACGGTCAGGTCCTTCAGGCCGGACAGCACCTGGAGACCGGTGGTCTCGCTGTACGTGACCTGCGCGGTGCGCACCTCCTGGCCCTTGCGGACGAAGGAGTGCTGCTCCTTTCGGGTCGGGACCGGGATCCGCTCCCAGGCGAACTCCTCGACGCGGATCTGCGCCTCGCGGATCACCGGCTGGGAGGTCACGAAGTGCTTGGCGAGGAGGATCGCGAACGCCTCGGGGGAGGCGATGCCGTGCTCCTTGGCGAAGGCGTAGACCGTGTTCTTGGTGGTGTCGGTCGGCAGGCAGTTGCCGTTGTCGCCGGTCAGGTGGACGTCGCGGTACTCGCCGCGCAGCGCCACCGACACGTTCAGGTCGCGGATCTCGTGCCAGGCGCCGTCCTCGCCGCCCTTGCGGGCGATCCTGACGATGCGGTTCTCGGCCTTGCCGTACTGGTTCTGGGCCAGGACGTGCTTGCTCATGCGGTTCAGCTCCTGCGGGTACGCGGATACGGATATCCCGTACGCCCGGCGTCCGGCGCGCCCGCGTCCCGCGGTCGTGCGCCCCCCGCCGTCCGGCCCGTGAACGGCGGACCGCCCCGGGACTGACGAGCATCCCGGTCCGTAGGTGTGGCTCGAAGATAAGCGGCCCGAAGGTCACTGGCAATGGGGTGACCGGAGGTCAGAAGGGCAGCAGGCGGGTCTCGACCGCCGGAAGCCCCTTCGTCCACCAGTGGTCGTACCGCCCGTAGACCCGCGGATCGCGGTCGGCGAGCAGCGCCCCCAGGGACGTCGCCTCGGCCGCGAGCCCGTCCCAGTCGGCCGCCGTGAGCGGGTGGAAGGCCGCCGCCTCGATCCCGCCCTCGACCGGCCGCCAGGCGCCCGCCACGTACCCGTCGACCAGGAGGGTCGGCAGCACGTCGCCGTTGATCCGTATGACGTGCTTCCGGTACGCGGCGGGGACGATCCGGCTCCGGTCCGCGTACGCGAGCAGCGTGCTGTCCCACATCGCCATCAGGCGCGGCGGGGCGGGCGCGGCACCGTCCGGGCGGGCCGCCCCCGGCAGGTCGTACAGGACCGCCCCGTCCGGGCCCGCCAGGACCTCCGCCGCGCCCTCCGCGACGAGCGCGTCGAGCGCCGCGCGGGCCCAGCCGCGCTGCACCAGGCCGAACTGGCCCAGGTCCGCCGCCGACGCCGGGCCGAAGCCCGCGAGATAGCGGCGGGCCAGCGTCCTCAGCCCCTCGGCGGCGGCCTCCGGGCCGGGCGTCGGCGGTTCGGGCGTCGCCGCGACGAAGCCGGGGGAGGTGGCGTACTGCCACGGCGGGCCGCTCGGCACGTGCCAGAGCGGCGCGTACTGCCGCAGCATCCGGCCCGCCGCCGGCGTGAGGCTCCCGCCGCCCCACAACTCCTCGGCGCGCCCCCGCAGTTCGTCCCCGGTGCGGGAGCGGTCGGCGTACCCGAGGAGCTCCGGCAGCAGCGTGTCGGCGCCCTCCGGGGTGAGCCCGGTGTCGGTGAACCGCCGGTCGCGCAGCCGGCTGCCGCGCAGCGTCGGCTCCACCGCCGCCCGGAAGGGGCGGTAGTCGTCGGCGTGCACGAGGTGCAGGGTGATCCGCATCAGCGTCGAGCGCACCAGCCGGAAGCCCTCGATCGCCGCGTCCAGCGCGGCCGGGTCGAAGCCCGCCACCCTGTTCCACAGCGCCACGTACGGCGAGCCCGGCTGCTGCGCCTGGAGCGCCACCACCCGCCGGGCCGCCTCCTCCACGGCCATCGGCTCCCGCGCCAGCAGCAACTGGCGGGCGAGTGTGGCCCGGTTGAGGTCCTGGGAGGTGAGGGCGGGCTGCCGGCCGGTCGCGGTCATGGCTCCGATTGTGCCGGGCGGCACCGACAATCCCCGTACGTCACTGCTCGCGCAGCCCCCAGGGCGAGCCGTACTCCGTGAGCAGGTCCAGGAAGGGGCGCGGGTCGAGGGCCTCGGCGCCGAGGACGCCGGAGCCGGTCCAGACGCCGGTGGCGAGCAGTTCGAGCGCGACGACCGGGTTGACGGCGGTCTGCCAGACGACGGCCTGGGAGCCGTACTCGCGCATCGACCACTCGTTGTCGACCACGTGGTAGAGGTACACCTCGCGCGGCGCCCCGTCCTTCACGCCCTTCACCCAGGTGCCCGCGCAGGTCTTGCCGCGCATGCGGTCGCCGAGCGTCGCCGGGTCCGGCAGGCAGGCGGCGACGACGTCCCGCGGCGAGACCCGCGTCCCGTCCGGGAGCGTCACCGGCTCCGTACGGTCGAGCCCGACCCGGTGCAGTTCCTTCAGGGTGCGGATGAACTCCTCGCCGAGGCCGTACTTGAAGGTGACCCGGCGGGCGTCCACCCAGCGGGGGATCAGCAGCACCTCCTCGTGCTCCACGTTGACGCACTCCACCGGCCCGATGCCCTCGGGGAAGTCGAAGACCTCCGGCTCGCTGAACGGCGGCGTGGTGAACCAGCCCCGGTCCGCCTCCCACACCACCGGCGGGTTCAGGCACTCCTCGATGGTCGTCCAGATGGAGAAGGAGGGCGCGAAGTCGTAGCCGTCGACGGTGAGGTTCGCACCGTCGCGGACCCCGATCTCCTCGATCGAGTCGAAGAGCTCCTCGGCGGCGTACCGGGCGAAGACGTCCGACAGGCCGGGCTCCACGCCGATCCCGACGAGCGCGAGGCGCCCCGCCTTCTCCCACTCGGCCGCCCGCTCGAACTGGCCGTCGCCGAGCTTGACCCCGCACTCCTCGTAAGGGCGTTCCGGGTGCGGCCGGGACAGCGACATCGCCATGTCGAGGTAGTGCGTCCCGGCGGCGAGCGCCGCCTCGAAGAGGGGGAGGACGAAGCGGGGGTCGGTCGCGTTGAGCAGGACGTCGCACCGCTCGCGCTCCAGGAGGGCGGCGACCGCCCCCTGGTCCGAGGCGTCGATCCGGGCGGCGCTGAACCGCCCCTCGGCCGCGTCGCCGAGCGCGGCGACGGCCGCCTCCGCGCGGGACAGGTCGTAGTCGGCCACCACCATGTGGCGGAGGAAGGGACGGCGGGCGGCGATCCGGGTGACGGCGGTCCCCACACCACCGGCACCGACCAGCAGGACACGCATCTCGACAAACCACCTCTCATCGTGACGAACAGGCCAGATCCCGGGAGTGCGCCCATGAAAGCCGTCCGCCGGGGGACGGGTCAACGGCGTTGGCATAACCTGGGAAGAGAGTGCTGAAGGGGCTTCCATGGCTAAGAAAGTGGTACCGGAAGGCGAGCGGCGCCGTAGAAAGCCCGCCAAGGCGGGAGGTGTCGTCCTCTCGGAGCGGCTCTACATCGAGACCGCCCTGCGCATGCTCCAGGAGCACGGCAGGGACGGGCTGACCGTGCGCCGGCTCGGCGCGGCCATCGGCGCCGATCCCAGCAGCCTCTACCGCTACTTCCGGGGCACCGACGACCTCCTCCTCGCCGTCGGCGACGAACTCGCCGGCCGCGCCCTGCGCGGCTGGGCGGCCACCGGCGACTGGCGGGTCGACCTGCGCGAACTCGGCCTGCGCATCCACTCCGCCTACCTCGCCCACCCGCAGGCGGCGATCCTCACCGCCAGCCGGGTCAGCGGCCGTTCCCACGAGATCGCCGCCGACGAGGCGGTCCTCGGCGTCCTGCGCGGCGCGGGACTCCCCGACGCGGAGGCGGTCCGCGTCTACCACGCCTTCATCGACCAGGCCCTCGCCTTCGCCGCCCTCGACGCGGCGGCCCTCGCCCTCCCGCACTCCGCCCGCGCCGCCGACGAGGCCGTCTGGCAGGCCACCTACGCCCGCCTCCCCGCCGCCACCCACCCCCACATCGCCGCCACCGCGCCCCGCCTGGTGGCCCGCATGAACACCAGCGCGTATCCGACGGCCCTGGAGATGCTCCTGGAGAGCGCGGCGGCGGCACGGCGGTCGTCCGGGAATTCGGGCCCGCGCGAACGGCCCGGCGCGAACAATGAGGAGGGAACCGCACGCGCCCTATGCGCCGACCCGCCGACCGGTCGGCGCACCGACCCCCAGGAGCCCCGCCCATGAGCACCCCACCCGCCCTCCGGATCGGTGTCCTCGCCCCGCTGAGCCGCCCCGGCTGGACGGAGGCGGGCCGGCACCTGCTGGCCGGTCTCGAACTGGCCGCGGACGAGGTCGCCGCCGCCGGAGGGATCGGCGGACGGCCCCTGGAGCTCCTGGTCAGGGACACCGCGGCCGACCCGCGCCGGGCCGAGGCGGCCGTGGACGAGCTGGCGGCCCTCGGGGCGGTCGCCCTGGCGGGGGAGTACCACAGCGTGGTGGCCCGGGCCGTCGCCGCCCGCGCCGAGACCCTCGGCCTGCCGTACCTCTGCTCGTCCGCGGTGATCGACGCGCTGACCGACGCGCCGGCGGAGCGGGTGGCGCGCCTGGCCCCCGCGCAGTCCCACGGCTGGCGCCTCTACGCGGAGTTCCTCCTCGCCGAGGGCCACACCCGCCTCGCGGTCGCGACCGAGCCGAGCGCCTACTGGGCGGCGGGCACCCGCATCCTGCGCGAGCACCTGGCCCCGCGCGGCGGCACCGTCACGGAGTTCGACGCGCGCGCCCTGGAGCCGGCGGCGCTCGCCGACGCGCTGGCCGCCGACGGCGCGACGGCGCTGCTCCTCCTCACCGGCTTCCCGGACCCGGCGGTCGGGCTGGTCGGGGCGGTCCGCCGGGCCGCCCGCCGCGACCAGCGCCTCGCGGGCGTCCTGATCGGCGCGCCGGCCGGCCAGCCGGAGTTCGCCGAATGGGCGGCGCTGCTCGGCGACGAGGGCGCCGGGGTCCCCTTCCTCCGCTACCTCCCCGCCCGGCCGAGCCCCCTCGGCGCCCGCGTGGAGGCGGCCCTCCGCGAGCGCCTCGGCGCCGCGCCCTCGTTCGTGGCCTTCGAGGGGTACGACACGGTCACCGTCCTCGCCGAGGCCCTGCGCGCGAACGGCACGGACCGCGCGGCCGTGGCCGGGGCCTGGCCGCGGGTGGCCGTGGAGGGCACCCGGGGCGAGATCCGCTTCACCCGTCCGTCCGCCTCCGCCCCCGTCTGGCAGTGGGCCGGCCCCCCGCTCCAGGTGGCCGACCGCGACCCCGCGGACCCCGCCCGCTTCCGCATCCTCCTTGTGCGGTAAGCGAGTTGGAGCCCGCGATGATCTTGGTGTTGAGTGAGCCATGACATGCCGCGCGTGACGCCTCACGCGCGGCATGTGCCGGATGGTCACCAACACGAGGAGTGTCGAATGACACGGGGGATCCGCGGACTCGCCATGGGAGTCACCCTGATGCTGGGCCTGGCGGCCTGCTCGGACGGACCGGGAGGCTCCGACGACCCGTTCAGCGGCCCCGTCGCCGCGCCGTTCAACCCCTCCCAGGTCGCCCAGGCGCTGCCCAGCAGACTCTCCGCGCCGCAGGGCTGGGAAGGCGACGAGCAGAACGTCATCGACGGCGGCGAGGCCATGGAGGCCTGCCAGGACGCGGCCTCCGTCAGCTGCGTCGGGCTCACGGCGATGGGTGAGACCGAATACGACTCCGAGGCCGTCTCGGACCGGGAGATCTCCTTCGGCCTCGTGGCCTACGACTCCGTCGACAACGCCAAGGTCGGCATGAAGTCCCTCCTCGCCGAGAACCGCGAGGAGTCCGGCGACAAGGCCAAGCCGCTCGCGCTCGACGCCGGCGCCGAGGAGAGCGAGGCCTACACGGAGGAGCGCGACGCCACGGTCGTCCTCCGCGTCGGCACCCTCGTCGGGTACGTCTCGGGCAGCGAACTCGCCGCCCCCGGCGACCTCCAGCCCTTCGCCAGGCTCCTGACGGACCGCATCAAGGTCGCGGCCACGGGCAGGAACCCGGACGCCTGACACCTGAGGGGGACGGGGCCGACCTCGGGCGGGGCCTCCTGGCGGAAGCCCGGTACCCCGTTCGAGGGCGGTACACGTTTCCGTCCCGGGCCCGGAGCGGCACAGGCGAAATGATCAAGGCGACCGCCCGCCCCCCACCCTCCCCGGAGGTGGCCGCCCATGATCCTCGTCATCGTCGTCGCCGCAATCGCTCTCCTCGCCGGACTCGCCGCGAACCGGTGGCTGCGGCCCCGGCTGCTCACCGAGGACGACGGCACGGGCATGGCCGTCAAGGACCTCGTCGGCCCGCTGCTGACCATGACCGTCCTGCTGCTCTCCTTCGTCCTGGTCACCGCCAACGGCTCGTACGGAAAGGCCGAGGTCGCCTCGCGCGGCGAGGCCCGCGCCCTCGACCAGATCGTGGAGACCGCCGAGTACGCCCCCGAGGCCGAACGCGACCGCGTCCAGGCCGCCGCCGTCTGCTACGCCCGCGCCGTCCGCGTCCAGGAGTGGCCGGCCATGGCCGACGGCAAGGGCTCCCCGGCCCCCAGCGTCTGGTCCACCGACTTCCGCCGCACCTTCGAGGACCTGGCCGGCCAGCCGGTCTTCGGCATGCTCGTCGCCGCCGACAACAAACGCTCCGACGAGCGCGAGGAACGCCTCACCCAGGCGACCGCCAGCATCCCCAGCGCCATCCTCTGGTTCCTCCTCGGCACCCTGATCATCACCGTGATGGCCCTGGGGGTCTGCCTGCCCCGCACGAACAACCGGGGCCAGATCATCACCCTCGTGGTGATCACCGCGCTCCTCACCACGGCGCTGTGCATCATCCGCGACGTCGACCGCCCCTTCGGCGGCATCATCGACGTCGAACCCACCGCCATCACCGAAGCCGAACGCCAGGCCACCCGCGACTTCACCGCCAACCACCCGGCCTCCGCCCTCCCCTGCGACGCCGACGGCAACCGCCGCCGCCCCGCCTGACCCCACCCGCCCGCCCTACCTGACACAAAAAGACCCCTCCCGAAGGAGGGGTCTTCGCTCGTGCGCCCCCGGCAGGACTCGAACCTGCGGCCAAGTGCTTAGAAGGCACCTGCTCTATCCGCTGAGCTACGGGGGCCGGTGATGGCCCTGGGCCTGGTGGCCCGGGTGGGTGGGGTGGGGCTGCCGGGACAAGGATAGGGGTCCTGGCGGCTCGGCCCGGGTGCTTCGCCTGCGTGGCACTATGTGGAGGTTCGGTGAAGCGAACCGATAATCGCAGGCAGGTGCGATTTGCGCAGCGCTTTTCGCGCCGTGTGCGGCGGGTGTTGTGCACTCGTTATGCCCGGGGTTCCGGCCGGGCTTCTCTTCTTCGGCGCGCAGGGTAGCCATACGCTTCAAAAACGCTCACAAATTGGGCATTCTTCGCATGTGGTGACCTTGGACGAACGGCCTCAGCTGATCGACGCACTCTCCGCCCTGCGCGACCGAGTCGCGGCCGTGCGTCTTCCCCTCCCTCTGCCCGATGTGCCGCGCGCCCGGCAGACGCGGGCCGAGCTCCTCGCGCAGCTCGACGACTACCTGGTGCCGCGGCTGAAGGATCCCGACGCGCCGCTGCTCGCCGTCGTAGGCGGGTCGACGGGGGCCGGGAAGTCGACGCTCGTGAACTCGCTCGTCGGGCGGCGGGTCAGCGAGGCGGGGGTGCTGCGGCCGACGACGCGGACGCCGGTGCTCGTCTGCCACCCCGAGGACCAGCACTGGTTCGCGGGGCTGCGGGTGCTGCCGCAGCTCACGCGCGTGTGGCTGCCGCAGGCCGACGAGGACCACTTGGGCGCGGACGGCGACGCCGAGGACAACGCGCTGCGGGTCGAGACCGCCGCCGGGCTGCCGCGCGGCCTCGCCCTCCTCGACGCGCCCGACATCGACTCCCTCGTCGTCGAGAACCGGCTGCTCGCCGCCGAGTTGATGTGCGCCGCCGACATCTGGGTGATGGTCACCACCGCGTCCCGGTACGCCGACGCCGTGCCCTGGCATCTGCTCCGTACCGCCAAGGAGTACGACGCCATGCTCGTCACCGTCCTCGACCGGGTGCCCCACCAGGTCATCGGCGAGGTCTCCCGGCAGTACGAGGCGCTGCTGGACAAGGCCGGGCTCGGGGACGTACCCCGCTTCACCATCCCCGAGCTGCCCGAGTCCACCGGCGGCGGCAGCGGGCTGCTGCCCGAGAGCGCCGTCGCCGCGCTCCGCGGCTGGCTTGCGCACCGGGCCGAGGACCCGGCCGCGCGCCAGCAGGCCGTCTCCCGTACCGCCACCGGCGTCATCGACTCGCTCGACCGGCGGCTCCCCGAGCTCGCGGGAGCCGTCGCCGCGCAGTACGCCGCCGCCGTACGGCTCCGGGGCGCGGTCGAGAGCGCCTACCGGCGGCAGGGGGCCCGGGTCAGGAAGGAGCTGGGGAAGGGGGCCGTGCTCGCCGGGGACGCGCGGGCCCGGTGGCGCGCCTACCCGCGCGACAGCACCGCGGACGAACTCCTCGACGCCCTCACCGAGTCCCTCGCCGCCCTCCTCCACTGCGCCGTCTCCGCCGCCGAGGAATCGATTCGGGACGCCCATCGGCGGGAGCCCGCCGGGGGCGCCCTCGGGGCCGTCTCCGGCGGCGGTGGCGACCGGGCCGTCGCCGAACGGATCGGCCTGGAGGTACGGCGCTGGCGGCGGGTCCTGGAGGAGCTGGCCGAGGAGGAGGTGCGGGGCGTGGAGAAGCCCGCGGGGCGGGGCGCCGCCCGCGCCGCCGTCCCCGACGCCGGGACCGTCGCCGCCCTGCTCGCCGCCTCCCTCCTCGGCGGCCGCCGCGCCCGGCCCGCCGGCGAGCGGCTCGCCGAACTCCTCGGCGCCCAGGCCGCCCTGCGCCTGCGCGACAAGGGCGGCGACCTCGTCCTCACCCACGTCGACCGCGTCCTGCACGCCGAGCGCGACCGGCGCCTCGCGCCGCTCGACGCCCTCGACGTCACCCCCGAGCCGCAGGCGGAGCTGATCGCCGCGCTCTCCGTACTGCAGAAGGAGAAGTGACGTGGCCCGGAAGGCGACGGAGAAGGCGACGGAGAAGGTGTCGGAAAGGGTGTCGGAGGGGGTGTCCGGGGGGGTGTCGGAGAAGCCGGCGGAGAACGACGGCCGCGAGCGGTGGGACGACGGGCTGATCGCCCGGCGGGCCGCCGAGCGGCTCGCCCCCGGGGGCGCGGCCCCCGAGGCCGACGCCGAGGCGGAGGCCGACGCCGAGGACGCGCGGGGGTTCGGCGGGACGTACGGCGGCGGGCTGCGGACACGGCTGGACGCCCTCCACGAACTCGTCGGGCTCTCCCGCACCCGGGTCGACGGCGACGCGCTCGCCGAGGCCGGGCGGGTCCTGGACGAGGCCGCCGCCCGCCAGCGGCTCTCCTCCCGGCACACCGTCGTCGCCCTCGCCGGCGCCACCGGCAGCGGCAAGTCCACCCTCTTCAACGCCCTCGCCGGAGTCTCCGTCTCCGAGACCGGGCTGCGCCGGCCCACCACCTCCGCGCCGCTCGCGCTCACCTGGTCGGAGGGGGCGGCCGGACTTCTCGACCGGCTGGGCGTGCCCGGGCGGCTGCGCCGGCGCCCCCTCGCGGGCGGCGCCGCCGACGCCGAACTCCAGTCGCTCGTCCTCATCGACCTGCCCGACCACGACTCGGCCGTCACCGCCCACCGCGACCAGGTCGACCGGGCGCTCGGCCTCGTCGACGCCGTCATCTGGGTCGTCGACCCGGAGAAGTACGCCGACGCCGCCCTCCACGAGCGGTACCTGCGGCCGCTCGCCGGGCACGCCGAGGTCACCTTCGTCGTGCTCAACCAGATCGACCGGCTCGGCGCCGAGGCCACCGAACTCGTCCTCGACGATCTGCGCCGCCTCCTCGACGAGGACGGCATGGCCCTCGGCGAGCACGGCGAACCCGGCGCCACCGTGCTGCCCGTCTCCGCCCTCACCGGCGAGGGCGTGTCCGAACTCCGCGAACTCCTCGCCCGGTTCGTCCAGGAACGCACCGCCCCCGAGCGGCGCATCGCCGCCGACATCGACACCGCCGCGGCCAGGCTGCGGCCCGCGTACGTCGCCGCCGACGCGCGGGCGGGCCTCGGGGAGCGCAGCCGCGAGGAGTTCGCCGGCCGGCTCGCCGTCGCCGTCGGCGCGCAGGCGGCCGGCGAGGCCGCCGAGCGGGTCTGGCGGCGCGGCGCCATCCGCGCCTGCGGCTCTCCGTGGCTGCGGCTGCACCGCTGGTACGAGCGCAAGCGCGCGCACGGCTCCACCGACCCGCGGCTCGCCGCGCCCGTCGAGGACGAACTGACCGCCCGGCAGCGCGTCGAGCAGGCGGTGCGGATCGTCGCCGACGAGGCCTCGCGGGGGCTGCCGGCGCCGTGGGCCCACGCCGTACGGGAGGCCGCCTCGCGCGGCGCCGAGGGGCTGCCCGAGGCGCTCGACGAGCTGACCGTCACCCTCGGCGACCCCGCCGCCCGGCCGCCGCGCCCCGCCTGGTGGCCGGCCGCCGTCCTCGCGCAGGCCCTGATGACGCTCCTTCAGCTCTTCGGCGCGCTGTGGCTGGTCGGCCAGATCGTGGGCGTCGTGCAGCCGGGGCTGCTGCCGCCGGTCCTGGTGATGCTGGGCGGGATCGCCGGCGGCCCGCTGATCGAATGGGCCTGCGAGAGCGCGGTGCGGGGACCGGCCCGGCGGTACGGGCAGGAGGCCGAACGCAAGCTCGCGGAGGCGGCCGCCGCCTGCGGCCGGGCCCGGGTCCTCGACCCCGTCTCCGCCGAACTCCTGCGCTATCGCGAGGTGCGTGAGCAGTACGCGAAGGTGTCCGGCCCCCGGCCCTCGCCGAGGATCGTCGGCGCGGGCGGCCGCGCGGCCGGCCGGGGCGGCGGCCGGGGCGGCGCGCTGCGGCTGGGGGCGACCCGGACGGGCGCCCGGATCCGGTAGCGGCCCCGTCGGTACCCCTCTCCGCACCCTTTTCCCTACCCCTCTCGGTATCCCTCTTCTATCCCTCTTCGTACCCCTTTCCGGACCCCTCCCCGCGTGTCGCGCGCCGTTCGTCGATCCCCCGTTCGGGTGGGTGAGTTGTCCACAGCCCGTCGGTCGTCCACAGGCGCCGACGGGCTTTCCGCCGCCCCGCCAGCATGGTCCTCACAGCGGCCGACCGGGCGCGGGAAGAGGGACGGACATGAACGACACGACGGTGACGCTGGTGGGCAACGTGGCGACGGCGCTGGACTTCCGGGACACGCCGGCCGGGCCCGTGACCCGCTTCCGCTTCGCGGTGACCGCCCGGCGGTGGGACCGCGAGCGGGCGGTCTGGACGGACGGCGCCACCAGCTTCTACACGGTCTCGGCGTGGCGGGCGCTCGGCGCCAATCTGATGGCCTCCGTCTCGGTGGGGGAACCGCTCGTGGTGCACGGGCGGCTGAAGGTCCGTGAGGACGAGCGGGACGGGCAGCGCAAGACCTTCGTCGACGTGGACGCGCTCGCCGTCGGGCACGACCTGACGCGGGGGACCTCGGCGTTCAGGAGGACCTCGCGGGCGGAGCCCCGGGCCCCGGGAGAGGGCGACCTGACGGAGAACGAGGAGGTGCCGGGGCCCGTGCCGAGGCTCGCTCCGGCGGGCGGAAAGGACCCCTGGACGGCCGCCGCGCACCAGCTGGTAACCGCTCCCTGACCTTGAGTTGTGGGGATTTGTCGACCAACTCGCCGAGGACATAACGATTCCGAGACGGAATGGTTGTCTCACCGTATGACCGGGGACCGGGGGCTTCCGCCTCCCTAGGATTCCCGAGTACTCATGCGGCACGTGAGCCCATGGAGTCACTGAGTCTGCTGGCGGGCGCTCCCCCCACGCGAATCGACCAAGTTCGCGGAGCGACTCGCCCGGAGGGGAATGCGATGTTTTCAGTTCGTGGGCGCGCTGCTGCCCGCTTGGCCGCGGCGACCCTGGTCTCGGGCCTGGTCGCCTCCAGCGCGATAGCCCTCGCGGGACCGGCGATGGCCGATGGCGGCGCCGACGCGACGCTGGGCGGACTCAAGGAGTCCGGCAAGATCTGGATCGGTGACGAGGAGGGCGACCCGATCCGGGGCGGTCTCTTCGAGCTGACCGTGGACGGCGGCGGCTCGCTGCAGGCGTACTGCATCGACCTGCTGACGCCGACCGACCCGGGGACGAAGTACAAGGAGACCGACTGGGACAAGTCGACGCTCCACGACAACCCGAACGCCGGCAAGATCCGCTGGATCCTGCAGAACTCCTACCCCGAGGTGAACGACCTCGGGGCGCTGGCCGGCAAGGCCGGCGTCGCCGCCCTCACGGGTGACGAGGCCGCCACCGCGACCCAGGCCGCGATCTGGAAGTACTCGGACAACGTCACGGCCACCCCGGTCGACCCGGAGGCCAAGGCGCTCGCCACCTACCTGGTCGCCGAGGCCGCCAAGGCGCCCGACCAGGAGGAGCCGAAGGTCTCCCTGGCCGCCGCCCCGGCGTCCATCGCGGGCAAGGCCGGCGACAAGCTCGGCCCGTTCAAGGTCACCACCACGGCCGCCGACGGCGCCGTCAAGGTCTCCCTGCCCGCCGACGCCCCGGCGAACGTCAAGGTCGTGGACAAGGACGGCAAGGCCGTCACCTCCGCGGGCAACAACACCGAGCTCTTCCTGGACGTCCCGGCCGGCACCCCCGACGGCACGACCAAGATCGGTCTGCAGACCGAGACCGAGGTCGCCATCGGCCGTGTCTTCGGCAGCGTCGAGGGCCACGAGCAGACCCTGATCCTGGCCGGCAGCAGCAAGTCCACGGTCAACGCCGAGGTCACCGCCGCCTGGGCGAAGAAGGGTGCGGTCCCGGCCGTCACCGTCGCCGAGAACTGCGCCAAGGGCGGCCTCGACATCACCGCCTCCAACGAGGGTGACGAGGACTGGACCTTCGACGTGAAGGGCGTCTCCTACACGATCAAGGCCGGCGAGTCCAAGACCGTCACGGTCCCGGTCGCCGAGGACACCGCGTACGACTTCACCATCACGGGCCCGAACGGCTTCTCGAAGTCCTTCCAGGGCGTCCTCGACTGCAAGACCGCCCCGAGCCCGGAGCCGTCCACCGGCACCCCGTCGGCGACCCCGTCGACCGGCACCCCGTCCGAGACCCCCTCGGCGAGCCCGTCCACCCCGGCGCCCGGCGCCACGGACGCCTCCACCGGCACCACCGGCACCACCGGCGGTGACCTGGCCGAGACCGGCAGCTCCAACGCCACCCCGATGATCGCCGGCATCGCCGTCGCGCTCGTCCTCGCCGGCGGCGGCGCGGTGTTCTTCCTCCGCAAGAAGAAGGCCGCCGGTCAGTAGTCACGGCAGAGCATGACGTCACGCGGTGACCGCACCCCGTGACCCCGGACGGCCCCGGACGCACCCGCGTCCGGGGCCGTCGCGCGTACGGGTTTCCGCCTGAGGGCGGCAGTGCGGCAAGATGGGTGTATCTGCCCACTCACTCTCTTGCCGGACGGTTTCTCTTGGCTGAGTACATCTACACGATGCGCAAGACGCGCAAGGCGCACGGCGACAAGGTCATCCTCGATGACGTGACGCTGAGCTTCCTGCCGGGTGCGAAGATCGGTGTGGTCGGCCCGAACGGTGCCGGTAAGTCCACCGTTCTGAAGATCATGGCCGGGCTGGAGCAGCCGTCCAACGGTGACGCCTTCCTCTCCCCGGGCTACTCGGTCGGCATCCTCATGCAGGAGCCGAAGCTCGACGAGTCCAAGACCGTCCTGGAGAACGTCGAGGACGGCGTCGCGGAGATCAAGGGCAAGCTCGACCGGTTCAACGCCATCGCCGAGGAGATGGCCACGAACTACACGGACGAGCTCATGGACGAGATGGGCAAGCTCCAGGAGGACCTGGACCACGCCGAGGCGTGGGACCTGGACACCCAGCTGGAGCAGGCCATGGACGCCCTGGGCTGCCCGCCCGGCGACTGGCCGGTCAACAACCTCTCCGGTGGCGAGAAGCGCCGCGTGGCGCTCTGCAAGCTCCTCCTGGAGGCCCCCGACCTGCTGCTCCTCGACGAGCCCACCAACCACCTCGACGCCGAGTCGGTGAACTGGCTGGAGCAGCACCTCGCCAAGTACAAGGGCACCGTCGTGGCCATCACCCACGACCGGTACTTCCTCGACAACGTGGCCGAGTGGATCCTGGAGCTCGACCGCGGCCGTGCCATCCCGTACGAGGGTAACTACTCGACCTACCTCCAGAAGAAGGCCGAGCGCCTCAAGGTCGAGGGCAAGAAGGACGAGAAGCGCGCCAAGCGCCTCAAGGAAGAGCTCGAGTGGGTGCGGTCCAACGCCAAGGGGCGTCAGGCCAAGTCCAAGGCTCGCCTCGCCCGCTACGAGGAGATGGCCGCCGAGGCCGACAAGATGCGGAAGCTGGACTTCGAGGAGATCCAGATCCCGCCGGGCCCGCGCCTGGGCTCCGTCGTCGTCGAGGTCAACAACCTCTCGAAGGCGTTCGGCGAGAAGGTCCTCATCGACGACCTCTCCTTCACCCTGCCCCGTAACGGCATCGTCGGCATCATCGGCCCGAACGGCGCCGGCAAGACCACGCTGTTCAAGATGATCCAGGGCCTGGAGACCCCCGACGCCGGCGAGATCAAGATCGGTGAGACGGTCAAGATCTCCTACGTCGACCAGGGCCGCGCCAACATCGACCCGAAGAAGACGCTGTGGGCCGTCGTCTCCGACGAGCTGGACTACATCAACGTCGGCCAGGTCGAGATGCCGTCCCGCGCCTACGTCTCCGCGTTCGGCTTCAAGGGCCCGGACCAGCAGAAGCCGGCCGGCGTGCTCTCCGGCGGTGAGCGCAACCGCCTCAACCTCGCGCTCACCCTCAAGCAGGGCGGCAACCTGCTGCTCCTCGACGAGCCCACCAACGACCTCGACGTCGAGACCCTCTCCTCGCTGGAGAACGCGCTCCTCGACTTCCCCGGCTGCGCCGTGGTCGTCTCCCACGACCGCTGGTTCCTCGACCGAGTGGCCACGCACATCCTGGCCTACGAGGGCGACTCCAAGTGGTTCTGGTTCGAGGGCAACTTCGAGTCGTACGAGAAGAACAAGGTCGAGCGGCTCGGCCCGGACGCCACCCGTCCGCACCGCGCCACGCACAAGAAGCTCACCCGGGGCTGAGGTCGTCGTGGCGAGACACATCTACAGCTGCCCCCTCCGCTGGTCGGACATGGACGCCTTCGGGCACGTCAACAACGTGGTCTTCCTCCGCTACCTGGAGGAGGCCCGGATCGACTTCATGTTCCGGCTGGCGCCGGGGGACGGCAGCCCGTCCTTCTCCGGCGGGTCCGTCGTGGCCCGCCACGAGATCGACTACCTCCGCCCGCTGGTCCACCGGCACGAGCCGGTGACCATCGAGTCGTGGGTCACGAAGATCGGCGCGGCGTCGCTGACGATCGCGTACGAGATCAAGGACCCCGAGGTCACCTACGTACGGGCCTCGACGGTCGTCGTGCCCTTCGACCTGGAGACGCAGCGGCCGCGCCGCATCTCCGAGGAGGAGCGCAGCTTCCTCCAGGAGTACGTCGACGACGGGATGACGTCCGCCGCATGACCGTGCTCGCCCCGCTGCACTTCGCCGACCCCAGGGAGGCGGCGGCCCTCGCCGCCTTCCTGACCCGGCTGGTGCACTACGACCGCGCCGCCGCCGTCCGCCTCCAGGCCGCCGGCGGCGCGCTCGCCGTCTTCGGACGCCCCCCGTCCTTCGAGGTCCTGGCGATCCGCACGGCCCGCCTGGAGGACGCGGTCGACCTCGACGTCACCGTCTCCGCCGGCGAGCTGCTCGACGGCGTCGAGGAGACGTCCGGCAAGGCCGTCGTCCCCGCCGCCGTCACCGGCCCGCCGTGGGCCGGCGTCCTCCCGCCGCGCACCGGCTGGCGGCCCGTCGAGGGCCTGCCGGGCGCTGCTGAGCTGCGCGGGGCGGTCGCGGCGGCCGTCGCCGAGTTCCGCCGCCGGGACGCGGAGCTGCCCGAGGAGCGGCGCACCCGCGCCGAGCGCGACCGCGTCGGCCGGGAGATCTGGTCCCGCGTCCTCGGCGCCACCGGCCTGCCGCTGCGGGCGGTGCACGCCGCCCAGTCGCTCGGCTTCCTGCCGCCCGGGGACGTGCCGGTCGCCCTGATGGCCGCCGGGCCGTGGCTGCGGCTGCGCACCCCGTACGGCTCCGTCGCCCTGCGTACGGCCCCGGCCTCGCTGACGGTCACGCCCGCGTCGTAAGCCGTGGGCGCGAGCCGTGGGCGGGAGCCGCGGGAGGCTCGTGTCCGTCGTGCCTCCACGGCCCCCGCGGGCGTCACCAGACGCGGTCGTCCGTGCCCTCCAGGGCGACCGCCGTCACCGACAGGGCCGCCGCGAGGACCAGCAGCACCGCCGGGATCACCAGCGACCCCCGGGCGACGTTCTCGTCGGCCGGGACCGGGTCCATCCGGCGCGCCGGGTCGTAGGCGATCGTGAGCCGCTTGCCCGCCTCGCCGAGCTTCTCCTCCCAGGCGAACCGCTCCGGGTAGCCGCCCGGGCAGTCCAGCGTGTGGTGGTACAGCCGCTTCGGCTCGGGGCCGCCCTCGCCGAAGGTGGGATGGTCGGTGACCCGCGCCTTCCCCACCACCACGCACTCCACCGTCGCCCCGCGCACCCGCGAGTCCCGGGCCTCGATCCACACCGCGCCCAGGCCCGCGAGCAGCAGGACCAGCGCCAGGACGCTGCCGCCCTCGCGGAAGAGCGCGTTGTGCGCCGCCACCGCGAGCCCGGCGAGGACCAGGCCGACGAGGACCGCGAGCGCGGTCGGCGTGCCCAGCGGCGAGCGCATCGACCAGCTTCCCCACAGGTGCAGCAGCACCCCGGCGCCGAGCGGCACGGCCACCGCCCCGGCGTACGCGAGCACGCGTCCCATCCGGACCACCCCCGGGCTTGGACGCGGGGGGCGGGGGGGCCGGTTCCTCAGCGCTCCGCGTCGTCCGGCCACACCCCGATGTGGTCCTGCTCCAGCTCCAGCGCCACCCGGTGCTCCATGCCCAGCGCCGCCGTGTAGTCCGCGGGGAGCTGGAGCCGGCCCGCGCGGTCGAGCATCGCGTACTCCCGCGCGACCAGCGACTCCTGGCCCTCCGCGTCGACCTCGGTGCGGCGCAGCACCTCGGAGGAGGTGCGGCCGTCGCGGATGGCGACCGTGCGGCGCACCTCGGTGGCGACCGCCTGGTCGTGGGTGACGATGACGATCGTGGTGCCCAGTTCCTCGTTGGCCCGGCGGAAGGAGGCGAAGACCTGCTCGCCGGTGGCCGAGTCCAGCTCGCCGGTCGGCTCGTCGGCGAGGAGGACCTTCGGGTCGTTGGCGAGGGCGACGGCGATCGCGACCCGCTGCTGCTGGCCGCCGGAGAGCTGGTGGGGCCGCCGGTCCCGGCAGTGCGCGATGTCCATCATCGCGAGCAGCTCCTCGGCCCGCTCGGCCTTCTTCTTCCTGCTGCCCGCCAACTGCATGGGCAGCGCCACGTTCTGGGCGGCCGTCAGATAGGGGAGGAGGTTGCGGGCGGTCTGCTGCCAGACGAAGCCGACGACCTCGCGGCGGTAGCGCAGCCGGTCCTTGCCCGTCATCGCCAGCAGGTCGCAGCCCCCGACCCGGGCGGCGCCCGCGGTGGGCACGTCCAGGCCCGCGAGGATGTTCATCAGGGTCGACTTGCCGGAGCCGGACGCCCCGACCAGGGCCATCAACTCGCCCTCCTGGACGAGGAGATCGAGCCCCTGGAGCGCCTGCACCTCCACCCCGTCGGTGGTGAAGATCCGCACCAGGCGGTCGCAGGCGATCAGCGCGTCGTGGCCGTACGAAGGCCGGTCGCGGTGCGCGGTGGCCCGCCGCTCCAGCTCCTCCAGGGTCGTGTTCGCGGTCGTCGTCATCGTGCGTCTCCTGCCCTGAGTTCCTTCACCGAGCTCCTCCGCCCCGTCCACCACGCCTGTACGCCCGCCGCCGCCGCGGTCAGGAGGACCACGGCCACGGCCGGCAGGACCAGCGACCACGGGTCGGCCCGCAGCCCCGTGCCGCCCAGCGCCACGCCGCCGTCCGCCATGGCGAGCGCCAGCCGGTGCAGGTCGACGCCCGGCGCGAGCAGCGGCACCGTCGCCCACCCGGCGAGCGCCCCGCCGAGCGCGGCGAAGACGGCGGGCGGCAGCGCCTCCAGGCCGAGCAGCCGCCGGCCCTGCGCGCGGGTCAGGCCCATGGTCCGCAGCCGGGCGAGGAGCGTCGCCCGCTCGGGCCCGCTCCGCGTCAGCGACAGCAGCACGGCGACCACGGCGTAGGCCGCGCCCGCCCCGATGGCCGCCGCGTACAGCCCCTCGGCGCCGGACTGGAGCGGCGAGTCCACGTAGGAGTCGCGGGTCTCGCCCCGCAGTGCCACCGCCAGGTCCTTCGACTTCCCGGCGACGGCCGCCCGCAGCGCCGGACCGTCGGGGGTGCCGGTGGCGAGCACGACGGTCGTCCGCCGGTTGGTGACGTCGGCGGCGTTGACCACCAGGAAGTTCTCGCCGCGTACCGCCGGGGTGGAGTCCCGTACCGCCACCACCTTCACGTGGAAGGAGCCGGCCGCCGCGATCAGCAGCATGGGCCGCTCGCCGAGGCGCGCGGCGACGTCGGGGGAGGCGAGTGCGGGCAGCACCCGGTCGGTGTCGCCGACCGCCTCCGGGCCGCCCTTCCCGGTGGAGGCGAGCAGCCCGGCGGGGAAGGCGCCGTTGTCGGTGCGCCCGGCGAGGCGGGCGTACGCGGCCGGGTCGACGGCGACGAGCGCGGAGCTCATCCCCCGGTCGGTGGCGACCGGCGAGGGCAGTTCGAGGCCGTACTCGACCTGTACGGGCTGCGCCTCCCGCACGCCCTTCGCGCCGCGCACCGCCTCCATGACCTCGGGCGTCACCGGCACGTTCTCCGTGGTCCCCTCGATCCGGGCGTCGGCGCCGATGGCGAGCACCGCCGCCCGGTCGCGGGCCTCGGAGACCCCGGCGAGGACCGAGCCGCCGAAGGCGGCCGTCGTCAGCGCGAGGACGAGCGCGAGCAGCGGCAGCACGCCGGTGGACGAGGCCCGTCCGGCGCGGGCGATGGCCAGCGGCCCGACGGCGCCGCGCATCCGGCGGGCCGGCCGGGCCAGCCAGCGCAGCGGCAGCGGCTGGAGCCGTACGAGCACGAAGGCGGCGATCACGCCGACGAGCACCGGGGCCGCGCTGACCAGGTGGTCGCCGGAGTCGGAGGTGCCGCGCAGCCGCAGCGAGGCGATCGCGCCCGCGGCCAGGACGAGCACGGTCAGCTCGACGACGAGGCGGCGCCGGGACGGTTTGGCGTCCACCATGTCCTCGCGGGCCCCGTGCAGCCGGAGCCCGCGGTGCCGCAGCACGGCCCGGGCGGGCAGCACGAGCGCCGCGACCAGGGCCACCAGGGCGGTGGCGAGGACGGACGGCAGGAGCGGCGCGGAGCCGGTCAGGGCCGGGGAGCCGGGCGTGTCCGGGCCGCGGACCAGGGCGATCGCGGCCACCAGGCCGAGCAGCGCCGCCGGGGCGGTGACCGCGGCGGTCTCGCCGAGCAGCCGGAGCCCGATGCCGGGCAGCGAGGCGCCGCGGGCGCGCAGCAGGGTGAGTTCGCCGTCCCGGCGGGAGAGGAAGAGCCCGCCGGTCATGGCCACGACCACCACGGCGACCGCGCCGATGCCGAAGACGGCGACGGCGACGACGGGGGAGATGGCGGACCTGGCCGCCGCGTAGGCCTCCGAGATCTCGTCGAGACCGGTGGTGACCAGGCCGTTGTCGCCGGTGATCTCGCGGATCCCGACCATGGTGGGGCCGCTGCGCGTCGAGTCCACGGCGGCGGCGAGCGGCCCGGCGTCCCGCGCGGTCAGGTGGTCGGCGACGACGGGGAAGCGCCAGAAGACCTCGGTGCTGACGGTGGTGGAGACGAGGGCGGCCCCCGACTCCGGTGCGATGAGGAGCCCGGCCCGCCAGTAGCGCCGGGGCTCCGTCGGGTGGTCCGTCAGCGCCAGTACCGGCGCGGACAGCAGCGGTTCGATGGCCCAGTACGGCCGCGTGGCGTCACGGGGCTCCACGATGCCGGTCACGGTGACGGCGACCGGCTCGGCGGAGGTGCCCGGCACGTGTACGACGGAACCGGCCTTGATCCCGAGGGCCTTCGCCATCGCGGTCGTCGCGACGGCCTCCGGGCGCGCCGGGTCGCCCTTGGCCATCCGTCCCTCGCGCAGGACCGCGTGCGCGGCGGGGTCCGACGGCGAGGCGAGGAGGAACTGGACCGGCACGTGGTCCGGCTGGGGCAGCCACGCGTCGAGGCCCGGGACCGTCTCCGTCGTCCGGACGCCGTGGACGGTCTGCTCCGGGTCGGTGCGCAGCGGCGCGGGCAGCATGCCCCGCAGCTCCTCCCGCTCCCTGCGCAGGGTGGCGGGCTCCACCACGGCGTCCTGCGTCAGCGGGTAGGTGATCTCCAACTGGGAGCGGTGGGCGGGGGCGGTGCGGATGCCGTGCCGCAGCCCCTCCGTCTCGTACGCGTCGATCACCCGCGGCAGCGCGGCGGCGAGCAGCGCGGTGACGAAGACGAGCAGGGCGAGTCCGGCGGCGGCGCCGGGCGCGGCCCGCAGCCGGGTCCGGACCCAGGGGGCGACGGCCCGGGACGGGCCCTTCTCGGCCGGGGCCGGCCGGTGGCCGGGGGACTCGCCTGCGGGCTGCATCGGGCGGGACTCCTCGCGCGGGACGTCGGACATCAGTTGTCTCCCTGGTGGCGCAGGGTCACCGCCGGCTCGTTGCGGCGCAGGGCGATGGCCGCGACGACCGCGAGGGGCAGGGCGGCGACCCCGGCGAGGAGCAGGGCCACCTCGCCGAGCGGCAGTTCGACCAGGACCGGCGGCACGGGCCGGGTGGCCCGGCCGGTGAGGACCACGAGCGGGACGACCACCCGGGCGAGGAGGGCGCCGAGGGCGACGCCCACCAGGAGGCCCACCCCGATCAGGACGCCCTGCTCGGCCGCGAGGAGCCGGGCGAGCCGGCGGCGCGGCGCGCCGAGCGCCCGCAGGACGGCGAACTCGGCGGCCCGTTCCCGTACGGAACCGGCCGAGCCGACCGCGAAACCGACCGCGGCCAGGGCCGCGGCGGCCGCCGCCACCGCCATCAGGGCGGTGTGGGGGCCCGCGCCGAGCGGGTCGCCGAGCAGGTCCTCGGCGATGGCGTCGCGGACGACGAGCTCGCCGGGCTCCTCGTCGGCGCGCTCGCGCAGCGCCGCCACGACGGCGTCCGTGCGGCCGGGTGCGGGCGTCAGCCACCACTCGGTGGGCGCCACCGGGTCCGCCACGTCGGCGGTGGACAGGGAGCGGTTGACGGTGGTCAGGTCGACGAGGACGGCGCCGCCGTCCTGGGGCACGTGCCCGGCGGCCTCCGCGTCGGTGATCCGGCCCGAGGCCCCGGTCGTCGGCAGGTCCTCGACGACCCGGGTGAGGGTCACCTCGACCTGCCGGCCGCCGAGCGAGAGCCGGACGGTGTCGCCCGGCTTCGCCCTGGACGCCTCCATGAACGCGGCGGACGCGATGGCCGGCACCCGCTCGGGCCGCGTCGGCACGGGCGCGGTCAGCTCCACCGCGTAGTCCTCCGCCAGGCCGGTGAAGGTCCCGGAGAAGTCGCCCCGCAGGGTGTACGGGACGGAGTACGGGCGCTGCCCGCCGCCCGCCGCGGGGGAGCCGGCCGCGCCGGTCAGCCGCGTCGGGTCCCCCCGCTGACCGCGGAGGGTCTGCTCGGCGGCGGCGGACCAGCGGGACAGGGTGCCCGCCGGGTCGGCGGTGCGCAGGACCTCGTCCTTCCCGGTGGTGCCGAGCAGGTCGACGTGGAGGGCCTGGGCGCGTTCGACGCCCTCGGAGAAGCGGGCGGTGAGCTCGATGCCGGTGAGGACGAGCCCGGCGCCGGCGCGGACGCCGTCCGGGGGCGTCAGCGGGGTGAGGTCGAGCGTGAACCGGTGGGCGCGGCCGTCGGCGGGCAGCTGTCCCACCGGCTGCCGGGACGGGACCCCGTGGAGGTCCTCCAGGGTGAGCGTGACGTGGGCGCCGGTGCTGCCGCGCGGGGCGGTGCTCCGCAGCTCGACGACGAGCGAACGGCTGTCCGCCGGCAGCGCGAACCCGGGCCGGGCGCCGTCCCGCGGCGCGAGCGGCGCGAGCAGCTCGGCCGGTGTGCCGCCCGCCAGGTCCTCGCGCATCAGCAGGCCGCCGGGGAGCCGGCCGGTGGCGGCGGCGAGCACGGTCGCGTTGTGCCCGGCGACGTCCATGGCGGTCCGGTAGACGGGGGCGACCTCGCGCACCCCGGGGACGCGGGCGAGCCGCGCGGCCCGTGCCGGGTCGCCGGGGCCGACGCCGAGGACCCGCACCGCCGTGCCGGCCCGGAAGTCGGCCTGGTCGTGCTGCGACCGCTCCCACGAACGGCTCTGACCGATCGCCAGCATGCCCATCGCCACCGCGAGGACGAGCAGCAGCACCGGGCCCGCGCCGCGCAGCGGGCGGCGGCTGAACTGCCAGCCGGCCAGCGCGGCCGACAGGCCCCGGCCGCCGGCCGCGCGCCGCTCGGCCAGCTTCGCGGCGGGCGGCAGCAGACGCAGCGTCAGGACGGTGCCGGCGAGCAGCGCGAGGGCGGGAGCGGCGATGAGCACCGGGTCGATGCCGGAGCCGTCGGCGGCGGCCTCCGGGGTCCGCCGGAGCTGCCAGAGCGCGATGCCGGCGATGAGGAGGAGGCCGAGGTCCGCGCCCGCCCGCACCGGCCACGGCAGCGTCCCGGCGCGCGCCGCGCGCAGCGAGACGGCGTCTCCGTCGCGGGTGGCGAGCGCGGGGGCGACGACCGCCGCCGCGCAGGCGAGCGCCACCCCGGCGGAGACCAGCCAGACCGTGACGCCGGGCGAGGAGTCGAGCCGCACCCCGAGCGAGGACAGCGCGGAGCGTTCGGCGAAGAGCCGGGTCAGCGGGCCGGTGAGCAGCGGCGCGAGGAGCGCGGCGGGCAGGGCCAGGAGCAGGGCCTCGACGGCGGCGAGTCCGGCGATCCTGCGCCGGGAGCCGCCGCGGGCGCGCAGCAGCGCGGTCTCGCCGGAGCGTTCGGTGCTCAGCAGCCGGGCGACGAGCAGCAGCGCGTAGGCGGCGAGCAGCACCAGCTGCACGGCGACGATGAGGAGGGTGGAGCGGGAGACGGCGAGGGCGCGTTCGGTCTGCGCGAGCACGGTCGGCAGACCGGTGGAGACGCTGATCGTCGTCCCGAAGGCCGTGGTGTCGGCGAGCAGCCGGGCCGGCTCCCCGGTCGCCGCCTCGCGCAGGGACGCGATGCCGCCGGTGTCGAGGCGGGAGAAGTCGGCCTCGGCGAGCCAGGCGGTGTCGCCGAGGGCGAGGGCGCCGGAGGAGAGGACGGCGGGGTCGGCGAGCAGCGGCCCGTAGGTGGTGAAGGAGACGGTCCGCACACCGCGGCCGCCGACCTCCTGGTCGAGCAGCCAGTACGGGTCGTCCGGGTCGGTCGCCTTGTAGACGCCGGTGATCCGGGCCTTCACCGTCTTCTCGGTGAGCCGGTCGGTGAGTTCGAGGACGGTGCCGGGGCCGGTGTCCAGCCGCTTCGCCGCCTCCTCGGGCAGCGCCGTCTCGATCACGCCGCCGGGGCGGGCGGCCGAGGGCCAGGCGCCGCGGACGAGGGTGAGCCGCGCGCGGTCGAGCGTCGCGAAGTGGGTCAGGTCCGGGTCGCCCGCGCGGGCCGCGGGCGCCTGGAGCGAGCGGGGCAGCGCGTACGGTCCCGAGGTCTCCAGGCGCCGTACGGTGACGGGCAGTCCGTCGAAGGCGCGCCGGGCGCTGTCGGTGACGGCCGCGTCGGCCGCGGTCCGCCGCTCGGCCGGGATCTCCCCGGAGACGAGCAGGGTCGCGGCGGCGGCCGAGCGGTCACGCAGGCCGGCGTGGAGCGCGGCGTTCCCGATGGAGGAGGAGAAGCCGGCGAGGGTGGCGAGCACGGTCGTCGTCAGGACGACGGCGAGCAAGGCCGCGCCGAGCAGCAGCCGGTGAGCCCTGACGCGCAGAAGTACGAACCCCGTCACCCATCCCCCTGGCCGCCCTCGAACCCCCGAAGCCCTGAGCTTCGAAACGTTCCGGGAATGCTTTCATCGGCCACGGGTCGGTGGAAACCGCTTGTGCACCGACCTTGATGGGATCGTGACCGTTAATCGGTCATTCATCCCCGGAATGTGTTCATCCGGTGGCATGGAGTGGTCTGTACCGCCGGAGGAGCGGCGTGGGCTCAGCCGTCGGTGTTCACCATCGAGGCCGCCGCGTACGTCATGTACCGCCACAACTGCGCCTCGTGCTCCGGCGCCAGCTCCAGGCTGTCGATCGCGTCGCGCATGTGCCGCAGCCAGGCGTCGTGCGCGGCCCGGTCGACGGCGAAGGGGGCGTGCCGCATCCTCAGGCGCGGGTGGCCGCGGCGCTCGCTGTAGGTGCCGGGACCGCCCCAGTACTGCATCAGGAAGAGGGCGAAACGCTCCTCGGCGGGGCCGAGGTCCTCCTCGGGGTACATCGGGCGGAGCAGCGGGTCCCCGGCGACGCCCTCGTAGAAGCGCCGGACGAGGCGGCGGAACGTATCCTCGCCGCCGACCTGCTCGTAGAAGCTCTGCTCGTTCACCGTTCCATCGTCTCAGACGGACCGGCGGAGGACCGGAGGTCTAGGACCCCCGGCCCTCCTGGGCTCAGCCGCGCCGGACGGTGATCGTCGTCCAGGCGCCGACGTGCACCCGGTCGCCGTCCTGGAGCTGGACCGGGACGTACGGCTGGATCGGCTCCTCGCCGCCGTTGACCGTGGTGCCGTTGGTGGAGTTCTGGTCCACCACCGCCCACGAGCCGTCCGGCTGCTGCACCAGCACGGCGTGCTGGTGCGAGACGCCCGGATCCTCCGGCGGCACGGCCAGGTCGATGTCCGGTGCCTCGCCGGTGGAGTGCCGGCGGCGGCCGATGGACACCTGGTTGCCCTGCAGCGGCAGCTGCTTCGGCGGCGCGTACGCGGGCAGGTTGAGCCCCGAGGCCTCCGGGCCGCTGCGGCGCATCATCGCCATGAAGTAGTCACGGTCCGGCCCGACGTACGCCGTCCACCCCTGCGGGGCCTGCGGCTGCGGGGGCTGCGCCTGCGACGGCGGGGACAGCACCCAGTCGTCGGCGGCGGCGGCGCGCGGCGGTGCCTGGTGGTGCGTCGGCTCGGCACCGAGCGGCTCGGCCGGCCGGTTCACCTGCGAGGGCCGCGAGTCGTGGTACCCGAACGGATCCTGCGGTGCGGACGGCCCGGGCGCCGGCGGCGCGGCCGGGAAGCCCGGCGGCGGCGCCGAAGGACGCTGGGCCTGCGGCGGGGGCGCGATCGGCGTGTACGAGGTCGCGGTACCGGTCAGGAAGTTCCACCGGCACTCCTCGCAGAACGGCGCCATGTGCTCGCGCGGCGTCCGGCACTGCGGACACAGCTCCGCCTGCGCGGTCGCGTTCGGATCCCCACCGAACCCGTGGGGGCCGTTGGGCCCACCCGGACCACCGGGGAACGAGGTCCCGCCACCCGGACCGGCCGGGCCGCCGGGACCACCGTCAGGCGCACCGGGACCGCCGGGGAACCGGGGGCCGTCCGGGGAGCCGGGGCCGCCGGAGAAGTGGGGGGCACCGGGAGCACCGGGGAAGCCGGGACCGCCCGCGCCCGCGGGGGCGCCGGGGCCACCCGGGAAGCCGGGACCGCCCGGAGCGCCGGGGAACGCAGGGGCGCCGGGAGCGCCCGGACCGCCCTGCGGACCAGGGGCGCCGGGGAAGCCGGGACCGCCAGGTGCGCCGGGAGCGCCGGGAGCGCCAGGTCCGCCGGGGCGACCGGCACCGCCGGGGCCGTCAGGGAAGCCGGGACCGCCAGGCGCGTCCGGAGCACCGGGGAAGCCGGGACCGCCCGGCGCACCGGGTCCACCCGGCCTGCCGGGTCCGTCGGAGAAACCGGGCGCGCCGGGACCGCCAGGTCCGCCCGGGGCACCGGGGAAGCCGGGACCGCCAGGTCCGGCGGGCGCACCGGGCCCGCCCGGGGCACCGGGGAAGCCGGGACCGCCGGGCCGACCGGCCCCGCCGGGGCCGTCAGGGAAGCCGGGACCGCCAGGTCCGCCGGGCGCACCGGGACCACCAGGTCGACCGGCTCCGCCCGGGCCGTCGGAGAAGCCGGGACCGCCGGGCCCGCCCGGGGCGCCGGGGAAGCCGGGACCGCCGGGCCGACCGGCACCGCCGGGGCCGTCAGGGAAGCCGGGACCGCCAGGTCCGCCGGGCGCACCCGGACCGCCGGGCCGACCCGCCCCGCCGGGGTTGTCGGAGAAGCCGGGCGCACCGGGGCCGCCGGGCGCGCCCGGGCCGGCCGGGGCGCCGGGCATGCCGGGGCCGCCCTGCTGAGGGTTCGGGTGGGGGTAGCCGTACGCCGGTGGGGGCGGGCCGGGCGGGCCGGGCGGGGGCGGTGGGGGTGCGGGGGCCGGCTGCGCACCCGCCCCGGCCATGCGGTGGCCGCAGACCTCGCACCAGTCGTCGGAGACCGACTGGTGTCCGTTCGGGCAGGTCGGCATGTCGGTGCTTCCCCCTCTCGTCGTCCGGCCCGGCGGGCCGGGCTACCTCTTGACGCGAACGGTCTTGGTGGAGCGCGTCTCGAGTGTCATCTCGTCCGCCTCCGCGACCTTCGCCTTCAACCGCACAGTACCCGCCGCCGCGTCGACCACGTCCACCACCTTCGAAAGGAGTTTCGCGGTATCCGCGTTCCCGGAGGCCGCCGCGAGCTGCACCGCGCGGCCCAGTTTCGCGGTCGCTCCGTCCTGATCGCCCGATTTGCGGGCGTCCAGGCCGGCCTGGATGGCGTCCGCGAGCTCCGCCTGGCCGCTGTAGTGCGCGACCTGGGGATTGATGGCCGTGGTCATCGCCACGTCGTGCGTCCACACCGCCCGTATCAGTCCTTGGGACATCACCCGGGCGTCGCCGCCCAGCGGGTCGGGGACGATCAGGGAGGCGCGGGCGGCGAGCATCTCCTGCCCGACCGCGTTCGCCGGGACCCGGACGCGCACGTGGTAGTCGCGGGACTCGTCGCCCCAGGAGCCGGTGGGGTAGTCGCCGGAGCGAGGCCCGGAGTCCGTGCGCCGGGCGGTGAGGTCCGCGACCGTCGGGGCGACCTGCTTGACGAAGACGAGCTCCGCGCCGACCGGCGTCCACAGCCGCAGCGCCACGTCGGCGACGCCCTTGCCCATGACGTTCTCCATCATGGCCGTGAAGTCGGCGGCGAGCCCGGCCGGATCGGCGACGATGTCGGCGGAGCCGAGCAGCGCCGAGGCGATCCCGGTGACCTCCTTGACCTCCCAGTCCGTGCCGACGCCCCGCGCGTCGCAGGTGAAGCGGCCCGCGCAGGCGTCGAGCGCGGCCCGCAGCGCCTCGGGCGTCTCGTGCTCGTTGCGCCCGTCGGTGAGCAGCACCGCGTGCCGGATGGCGAGGTCCTCCCCGTCGAGGAGCGTGTCGGCGAGCCGCAGCCAGGTGCCGATCGCGGTGCCGCCGTCGGCGGCGAGCCGCCCCAGCGCCTCCTTGGCCTCGGCCCGGGTCCGGGCCCCGGCGACGGCCAGCCGGCCGTGGTCGGGGTAGACGGGGACGGCGACGTGGTTGCCGGCGACGACGGCGAAGGACGTGCCGTCGCGGAGGGTGTCGATCGCCGCGGCGGTGGCCGCCCGGGCGCCCTCCATCTTCGTCGGCGGGTAGTCCATCGAGCCCGAGCAGTCGACCATGATCACCACTCCGGCGGGTCCGCCGGCCGTGACGCCCCGCGCGCCGCTGGTGCCGCCGCCGGTCGCCGTCACGGTGACGACGGCGTCGACGTCCCGCCCGCCGACCGGCAGGTACTCGTTCTGGTAGACGTCCACCGAGAACTGCGGCACGGACGGCTTGGCGAAGTTCGCCATCTGGTTTCGGCTCCTCGGGGGGCGGCGACGGAAGGTGACGGGGGGTCAGGAAGAGGGTGCCCCCGACGGCGTCGGGGCGAACGGCGTCACCGCGACCGTGATGTTGTCGTGTCCGCCGCCGTCGAGGGCGTGGCCGACGAGGACCCGGGCCGCGTGCAGCGGACGGAGCGCCGCGTCGGCGGGGACGGCGCCGGCCATCGCCTCGGCGGCCTCGGCGTAGTTCCACAGCCCGTCGGTGCAGACGACGACGACCCCGGCCCGGTCGGGCTTGAACGCGGCGGTGTGCGGCTCCAGTTCGTACGCGTCGGCGCCGAGCCAGCCGGTGATGGCGTGGGCGCGCTCGTCCGCGTACGCCTGCGCCTCGTTCATCAGGCCCGCCTTGACCATCTGCGCGGCCCACGAGTCGTCCTCGGTGAGCCGGGCGGCGGGCGCGGTGCGGTCGTCGGGCACCCAGTAGGCGCGGCTGTCGCCGACCCAGCCGACGACGAGCAGCCCGTCGGTGACGACGGAACCGACGATGGTGCAGGCGGGGGAGTTGCCGCCGTGCGACGAGTCGGCTCCGGCGTCGGGCCCTTCGGTGCGGGCCAGCGCGGTGACGGCCTCGGCGGCGGCGACGATCGCCTCGTGCATGGCCTGCTGCGGGTGGGTGCCGCGGGGCAGGGCCTCGCCGAGCACGGCCCCGGCCGCGCGGGCCGCGGCGGCGGACGCCTCGTCGGGCCGGTGGGCGGAGGAGACGCCGTCGCAGACGATCGCGACGGTGGCCGGCCGGCCGTCGGGCAGGCTGGTCTCGGTGATCGCGAACGCGTCCTCGTTGCGGTGGTGGCGCAGCCCCCGGTCGCTGACGGCGGCCACCGTGCCGAGCTCGCGCTCCATGTGGTCGCGCTCGCGGGGCTGGGCGTGCCCGCAGTTCTCGCAGTAGCCGTCGCCGTCGACCCGCCCGGCCCGGCAGGCCACGCAGAGCCCGTCGGAGCCCTCCGGGACCACAGGTACGTCCGCGTCCACCCGCACCGCCGCCCGCGGATCCGGCGCGGCGAGCTCGAAGTCGCCCCCGCCGCGCACGGTCTCCCCGCGCGGCGCCGCCGGCGGACCGTCCGTGCGCACCGGCACCGTCGGCAGGTCGTGCCCGCCCGAGTCGGTGCCCGGCAGCTCGCCCGGGTGCTGGGTCAGTGTCGACAGCGAGCCGGGGTCGCGCGGCGGCGCCTCGGGCCAGACGGGCGCGGCGATCGGCATGGTCGGCCGGTCCTGCCCGGCCGGCAGCTCCGCCGCGGCCGTCAGTTCGTGGCCGCAGGCCCCGCAGAAGCGGTCTCTCGGGTCCACGGGCTCCCCGCACTCCGGGTCCGGGCAGACGGCGAGGCCGTGCGACGGCTGCTGGGGCTTCTGGGACATCCTCACACCCACGTCCTGGGGCGGTAGCGGTTGGCCCGCTCCACCAGTTCGATCCTCTCCTCGCCCCGCTGGGCGAGCCGGGCCAGCACCCGGTAGGCGCGCTCCAGGCCGAAGCGGAGCCCGTTCTCGTCCAGTGCGCTCCCGAGCAGCGGCTCGCCGCCGCCCGGCGCGGCACCGGGACTTCCGGAGAGTACCCAGTCGAGGGCGGTACCGAGCACCTCCGTCGACAACCGCTCCCGGCGGACCGGGTCGAGGCCGAAGCCGCCGAGCGCGGAGACCTGCGCGGCGGCCGCGGTCAGGTCGGCGCCGAGCGGTTCGCGCGGCGGGCGCCGCCGCAGCCGGGCCCGGACGGCCGCGACCCGGGCCGCCGTGTAGTGGATGGAGGACTCCGGTACGGATTCGAGGGCGGCGACCGCCCCCGTACGGTCCCCGGCGGCGAGCCGCACCCGGGCGAGGCCGAAGGCGGCGCTGACGAAGCCGGGGTCGGTCGCCCACACCAGGTGGTAGTACTCGGCGGCGTTGTCGAGCTGGCCGAGGACCTCCGCGCAGACGCCGAGCGCCAGCTTGGGCGCCGGCTCGCCGGGGAAGGCGTCGTAGACCGCGTCGAAGGCGAGCGCCGCGTGTGTCAGGTCGCCGCCCACGAGCGAGGCCACGCCCCGGTGCCACACGACCCGCCAGTCGTCGGCGTCCCACTGCTCCAGGGCGCCGAGCGTCTGCCCGGCGGAGACCAGGTCCCGCAGGTCGAGCTGGGCCCGCAGGGCGCGCAGCCGCAGCTCGGGGGTGTCGGCGGGCGCGGCCCGCAGCGCGCCGAGGAGTTCGGCGGGCGCGGCGGCGAGGAGGCCGGCGAGGAAACCGGCGTTGGCGTCCGCCGGGTCGACCCGCGGCACCGGCAGCGCGAGCGCGGTGGCGGCCACGTCGAGCGGGGCGAGCAGCGTGCCGAGGCCCTGTCCGGCGGGGGCGCCGGCCGCCTCGGGAGCGGTGCGCCGGGCCTTGCCGGTGCGGCGGGCGCCGAGCACGGACACGTCCTCGGTCTGTTCGGCGAAGAGGACCGTGTCGGTGACCCGGACCTCCGCGCCGAAGAGCGTGGAGAGCGCCGGCCGGGGCCGCCCCGACTGGAGCGCGACGACCTCCCGCAGCACGCCGGTGAGCTGCTCGGCCATCTCCTCGGCGGAGGCGAAGCGGCGGGCCGGGTCCGGGTCGGTGGCCCGCACCAGGAACCGGTAGAAGGACTCGTACCGCTGGAAGACCTCGATGTGCTCCGGCTCCGGCAGGGAGTCCGCGAAGACGTTGGTGTAGCCCTGGAAGTCGAAGGTGAGCACGGCGAGCGTGCGGGCGACCGTGTACAGGTCGCTGGCGACGGAGGGCCCGACCTCGGCGACCTCGGGCGCCTGGTAGCCGACCGTGCCGTAGATCGCGGACTCGTCGTCGTCCATCCGCCGGACCGCGCCCATGTCGATGAGCTTCAGCTGGTCCTCGGTCTGCAGGGCGTTGTCGACCTTGAAGTCGCAGTACAGCAGGTTGCGGCTGTGCAGGTGACCGAGGGCCTCCAGGGCCTCGATGCCGTACGCGCAGGCCTGCTCGACGGGGAGCGGGTCGCGCCGGCCCTCGGGGGTCCGCCGGTCGTTGGCGATCTCCTTGAGCGACTTGCCGCCGACGTACTCCATGACGATGTAGCCGTCGAGGGAGCCGGTGCGCGGGTCGAGGTGCTCGACGAAGTTGTAGATCCGGACGATGTTGGCGTGCTCGATCTCGGCGAGGAAGCGGCGCTCCGAGATCGCCGCCGCCATGGCGTCCTGGTCGCCGGTGTCGAGCAGGCCCTTGAGGACCACCCAGCGGTCGGAGACCGCCCGGTCGACGGCGAGGTAGATCCAGCCGAGGCCGCCGTGCGCGAGACAGCCCGCCACCTCGTACTGCCCGTGCACCACGTCACCGGCGCGCAGCTTCGGCACGAAGGAGTACGGGTGCCCGCACGAGGTGCAGAAGCCCTCGGTGCGGCCCGGCCGGTCACCGCGTGGACGGCCCACCGGCGCCCCGCAGTCGGAACGCGAGCAGAATCGCTTCCGCTCGGGCACCTCGGGGTCCGCCATCACCGCCGCGCGCGGATCCGGACGCGGCACCTCCGGGATCGCGACGAGCCCGGCGCCCAGCCGCTTGCGCGCCGACTGCCCGGTCGACGAACCCGAGCTGCGCACCGACACCGAACGGCCGGTGCTCCGCCCCGACAGCGCCCGCGACAGTCGTCCGGACACCGAGCGGCGCGAGGACGACGAGCGGGACGAGGCCCGCGAGGAGGCCCGCGAACCGCCGCGCGAGGACGCCGAGTCGGGGCCCCAGGCCGCCGCCTCGGACGGCGCGCCGAACCCCGCGCCCGTACCGGTGCGCGTACCCGTCCCGGGCTTGCCGGGCACGGCGACCCCGGTCGGATTGGCCTGGAGCCGGCCGCTCGGCGCCACCACCGGCGCCAGCCCGCACGTGTCGCAGTACAGCTCGCCGCCGCCCACGTCCTCGTACGCGCCCTCGCAGCTGGGCCGCTGGCAGCCCCCCGGCGCTCTGAGACCGCTCACCACTGTCGTCCTCCCGTGTCCGACGGACCGTCCGACGGACCGGACACCAGGTCCGCCACCGCCCGCTGGTAGCGCAGCACGGCCTGCTCCGCCGCCCGCAGATCGCAGGGCGCGCTCCACAGCATGCGGCGCGCCGTGTCGTACCGCTCGGTCAGGAACGGGTCGTCCGCTCCGCCGAGCCGGGCCGCCTTCGCCCGGTACGCGTCGAGCCGGCCGCGCAGCTCCGCCCGCACCGCGAGCGGCGCCGTCACCGCCGTCAGCTGGTCGCGGGCGCGCAGCAGCTCCTCCTCCGCCTCCCGCTCCAGCGCGTCGAGCAGCGGCGACAGCCGGTGCCACCGGGCGTGCCGGCGGTACTCGGCGGCGGCCTGGAGCCGCTCCTGGAGCGCCGTCGGCGGCCCGCTCACGGCCGGCACCTCCGAGGCGGCGATCTTCGCGAGGACCTCGCCGCGCGCCACCCGCGCCTCGGCGAGCGTCCGGTCCGCCCGGGACAGCACGTCCCGCAGCCGGAGCAGCCGCTCCTCGGAGTCCTGCCGCACCGCGAGGACCGCCTCGATCTCCCGCCGCACGTCCTCCAGGGCGAGCGCCGCCCGGTCGTACCGCACGGTGTCCGGCCGGCCGCCGCCCGGCGCCGAACTCCCCGCCGCGGGGCGCCAGAACGCCAGCGGATCGGTCACCACCTGGGAGCGCAGCTCGGTCAGCTCGGCGGTGATCGACTCCAGTTCGTCCCCGGCCGGATGCTCCCCGGGACGCACCCCCACCGAGTGGGCGAGGGACCGCGTCCGGCCCAGCTCGGCGGCGAGCAGGTCTATCCGCGCGGGCAGCGCCGACCACACCGCGTCCGCCGTGACCACCACGTCGAGGGAGGCCGCGTACAGCTCGTTCATCCGCCGCACCAGCGCGTCGAGGGTGAACCGCTCGGCGAGCAGCGCCTCTTCGCCGGCGCCGCCCGGCACGTGCACCGAGTCGCCGCGCAGCCGCTCGGTCAGCTCGGCCAGCTCCTCCCGGCTCGGCCACTTGTGCCGCGAGCGGACCTCGCGGGCCCCGCGCAGCGCCGCCGTGTACGCGTCGAAGCAGCTCCAGAGCACGGTGATGGTCCGCTCGGTCGACGCCCAGCGCTCCCGGGTGGTGCCGGTCAGCCCGGCACCTTCGAGGAGCCGCCGGCCGGCGTGGTCCTGGAGCGCGAGGAGCGAGTCCTCGACCGCCTTGTGCTCCGCGCCGAGGCGCGCCAGCGCACGGTCCACCTCGTCCCGGTCCATCACCGGCCCAGGGGGTCCCGTGACGCCCATCGCTCTCCTCATCTCCTTCGCTTCGTGCGGAGCCTCGCGGCGGCCTACCTGTACAGCGGCTCGGGCGGCTCGGCCTTCCCGAGCCCGGCCTCCAGCCAGACGGCGTACGCCTGCTGCCAGCGGCCCTTGCGGTAGTCCTCCAGGACCTTGTTGACCCGGCGCACCAGGTCGTCGTTGCCGAGCTTGGCCGCCACCCCGTAGTACTCCTCGGTGAACGGCTTCCCCTTCAGCTCCACCGCCGGGTCCTGCGCGGCCTGCCCGGCCGCCAGGGCGTTGTCGGTGACGATCGCGTCGACCTCGCCCATCTGGAGCCGGGCCAGGCAGTCCAGCTGGTTGGGCACGGTCAGCAGGTTCCGGTCGGCGGGGGTCCCGTCGCCCTCGTCCCGGATGATCGCGCCGAAGGACCGCTCCTCCAGCGCCTCGTGGGCGGTGGAGCCCTCGGCGGTGCAGACCCGGCGGCCCTTCAGCGAGGCGTCGTGGCCGGTGATCGGGGAGGTCTTCGGGGCGAGGACCTGCTGGCCGGCCCGGAAGTAGGCGGTGGAGAAGGCCACCTGCTTGATCCGCTTGCAGTTGATCGTCATCGTGCGGACCACCAGGTCCACCGTCCCCGCGTCGAGGGCCGCGATCCGCTGGTTCGTGGGCACCGCGCGGAAGACGACCGCGTCCTCGCTGCCCAGCAGGTCCTTGGCTATCGCCCGGGCCAGGGCGATGTCGAAGCCCTCCAGGGTGCCGGTCGCCGGGTCGCGGAAGCCCCAGCGGTAGCTGGACTGGTCGACGCCCACGATCAGCTTGCCCCGCTGCTTGATCACGGCGACCGAGGGTCCGTCCTCGGCCGAGGGCCGCAGCGAGGCCTCCGGGTGCTCGCAGGTGTCGGTCTCGACCTGGAGGGCGGTGCCCACGCCGGGGCCCGGCCCGAAGGGGCCGGCGGCCGCGGCCGCGTCGTCCCCGCCCCGCGACAGCGGCAGCAGGGTCAGGGAGGCGGTCAGCGCGCAGGCCACGCCCATCGCCGCCACCCCGCCCCAGCCGCGCAGCCGCCGGGCCGCCCGCCGGGCCATCGGCTCGTCGTCGGGTGTCATTCCGCCTCCTCTCACCGGTACTCCGACAGTCTTCGGTTGATGCCGAGCACCGCGCCGAGGGCGCCGAGGGCGCCGAGCGCGGCCGCGCCGAGCGGCAGTCCGGTCAGCGCGTCCACCGCGCCGCCCGCGGAGCGGGTGAACTGCTCCTGCTCGTGGGTGAGGGCCCGCTCCAGGGCCGCGTCGACCTGGTCGAAGGACCAGCCGGCCGACTCCTTCGCCCCGCCGGTCCCCTTCGGGCCGATGATCCGGTCCAGGGCGGCCTGGTAGTCGCCGGCCTCGCCGAGCTCCCGCGCGGCGGCGTGCCGCTTCCGCCACTCGCCGGCCCGGGCCGTGGCCTCGGTCAGCGGTGCCCGGCCGGCCTCGTCCTCGGCGAGCCGCGTCGCCCGGGCCAGCGCGTCGGTGAGCGCCGCCATGCCCTTCGCGTACTCCGCCTCGTACTTGTCGTCCTTGCCGTCCTCGGTGAGCACCGCGCCCCGCGCGACCTGCGTCAGGTTCTCGTTGGCGCGGGCCTTGAGGGAGCTGATCCGCGCCTCGTTGAGCAGCTGGAGCGACTGCTGGCCCTCGGCCCGCGCCGCGCCCAGGCCGGCCCGGGCCACGGCGTGCGCCCCGGCGAGCCAGAGCAGCACCACCACGGAGGCGGCGGTGGCGGCGAGCAGGCCCCGGCTGAACACGCGGTGGGTCCGGCGGTACTCCCGCCGCTGCGCCCACACCAGGGCGCCGAGGGCGAGCACTCCGGCGCCGAGCGCCAGGTAGGGCCAGGTGCGGGCCTCGTCGTCGTCCCGGTCCAGCCGGGCGGTCTCGGCCGCGTAGAGCCGCTCGGCGGCGGGCAGCAGCCGGGTGGTCATCTCCTGGTTGGCGTACCGCAGATAGGCGCCGCCGAGCGGGAGGCCCTGCCGGTTGGCGGCCCGGGCCCGCTCCATCAGTCCGGCGTAGCGCGGCAGGAGTTCGTTGAGCGCGGTGATCTCGCGGGCCGACTCGTCCGAGCCGTCGGTGTTCGCCGCGGCCTTCACCAGGAGCCGGGAGGCGGTGGCGAGGTCGCGGTCGTAGCGGGCGCGGGACTCGGCCGGTTCGAGGGTGCCGGCGAGGAAGCCGGCCGCGGCCGTCGAGTCGGCGTCGGCCAGCGAGCGGTAGATCGCGGCGGCGTCGGCGCTCAGCGGCTGGCTGCGTCCGACGACGGCCTCGGCGGAGCCGGCCCGGTCGGCCGCCTCCAGTCCGGCGACCGTGCCGAGGGCGAGGACGAGCAGCGCCAGGACGGCGCCGAGGATCCGCAGCCGTCCCGGCTCGGTGGTCGCGGCCTCGCGCAGCACCTCGCGCCCGGTGGCCCACGCGCCTCGCGCGGGCGGCGGCGGTGCGGCCCCGACGGCGGCGGCGCGCGAGACCTGCCCCGGCACGACCGGCCGCGCGGGCGCGGCCGCCGGACCGTGCGGCGCCGCGGCGGGCGCGCTCGGTGGCTGTGTCACGTGACCTCCCCCTCGGTCTCGACGTCGATCGACCCCGGCGAGCAGTATGGCCGCAGGCGGCCCGCCCGCACACCGGGAATGACACGATCTTGTGCCTATCGTGCCCCACGCGCACGGGACTTCCGCGGGCGAGCCCCTCCTAGCCGTCGGCCGGGACCCCGCCCGGACTCCCCTCGGGTTCTCCTCGAACCCTTCTCGAACCCCTCTCGAACCACCCTCGAATCAGGCTCGAACCCGACTCGAACACCCTTCACTCCGAAAACGCCCGATCCCCCGGATCGGTTCCGCCCGGGGGATCGCTCGAACAGGTGAACGTGACGAGGGGTCAGTGGGGGTACTGCCCCCGCAGCCGCTCCGCCGATCCCGGCTCCGCACCCCACTCGTCCAGTGCCAGCAGCCCCGCGCCGAGCACCGGCGGCGCGGTCACGAACCGCACCACCGCCTTCGGGGCCCGCGCGGCCAGGAGTTCGCGGATCCGCTCCTCCAACTGCGGGTGCCGGGCGGCGAGCACGCTGCCGCCGAGGACCACCGGCGCCTCCTCGTCGAGGAGCCCGAGCCGCCGCAGCGCCACCGCCGACAGGGCCACGACCTCCTCGGCCATCCGGTGCACCAGGCCGAGCGCCACCGGGTCGCCCGCCGCCGCCACCCGGAACAGCACCGGCGCCAGCTCGTGCCGCCGCGCCTGCGGGATCCGCTCCAGGTGCAGCGCCTCGATCAGCCCGTACATCGACTCCAGGCCGAAGTGCGCGGGCAGCGCCCGGGCCAGCTCGGTCGGCTCGCCCCGCCCGTCCTCGGCGCGGGCCGCGAACCACAGGGCCTCCTCGGAGAGGCCGCCGCCCCCGCCCCAGTCGCCGGAGATCTTCCCGATCGCCGGGAAGCGGGCGGTCCGCCCGTCCGGGGTCATGCCCACGCAGTTCACGCCCGCGCCGCAGACCACCGCCACACCGCGCGGCTCGTCGATCCCGGCCCGCAGGATCGCGAAGGTGTCGTTGTGGACCCGTAGCGAACGGCTCCACCCCCGCCCCAGCAACTCCTGCTCCAGTTCCAGCTCCTCGACCGGCAGATCGGCATTGGCCAGACAGGCGGTGACATGGGCGAAGGCCGGCGGGAGTCCGGCGCCGCCGGCCGCCTCCCACGCCCGTCCCACGATCTCCGCGAGCCGGTCGACGGCCTCCGCCACCCCCACCACCGGCGGCTGGAACCCCCCGCCGCGCGCGGAGCCCAGCACCGTGCCGTCCGGCGCGAGCACCGCCGCGTCGGTCTTGCTGTTGCCCGCGTCGACCGCGAGCAGCGTCCCGTTCACGCCCACGCCAGGTGCTCCCGGTTGTGCGCGATCAGCCGGTCGGTGAGCTGCTCGGCGTACGCGTACTGCCCGACCAGCGGGTGCGCGAGCAGCGCCTTGAAGACCCGCTCCCGGCCGCCCCGCAGGGCCGCGTCGAGCGCCAGGTCCTCGTAGGCGGTCACGTTCGCGATCAGTCCGGCGTACAGCGGGTCCACCGGCGCGACCGGCAGCGGCACCGCCCCGCCCGTGCCGACCGCCGCCTGCGTCTCGATGACGGCGTCGTCCGGCAGGAACGGCAGCGTGCCGTTGTTGTACGTGTTCACCACCTGGTACGGCGAGCCCCCGCCGGCGAGCAGCGAGGCCGCCAGGTCCACGGCCGCCTCCGAGTAGAAGGCGCCGCCGCGCTTGGCGAGCAGCGCGGGCTTCTCGTCGAGCGCCGGGTCGCCGTACATCCCCAGGAGTTCCTTCTCCATCGCGGCGACCTCGGCGGCCCGCGAGGGCTTGGTGCGCAGCTCCCCGACGACCTCGTCGTGCGCGTAGTAGTAGCGCAGGTAGTACGAGGGGACGACGCCGAGCCGGTCGACGACCGGGCGCGGCAGGTGCAGGTCGGCGGCGATGGCGTCGCCGTGCTCGGCGAGCAGCCGCGGCAGCACGTCCTCGCCGTCGGGGCCGCCGAGCCGGACGCCGGTCTCCCAGGTGAGGTGGTTGAGGCCGACGTGGTCGAGGTGGACCTCGGACGGGGACACGTCGAGGAGCGTGGCGAACTTCCGCTGGAAGCCGATGGCCACGTTGCACAGGCCGACGGCCTTGTGCCCGGCCCGCAGCAGGGCGCGGGTGACGATCCCGACGGGGTTGGTGAAGTCGATGATCCAGGCGTCCGGGTTGGCGCGCCGGACCCGCTCCGCGATGTCGAGGACGACGGGCACGGTGCGCAGCGCCTTGGCGAGGCCGCCGGCGCCGGTGGTCTCCTGGCCGACGCAGCCGCACTCCAGGGGCCAGGTCTCGTCCTGGTTCCTGGCCGCCTGGCCGCCGACGCGGAGCTGGAGGAGGACGGCGTCGGCGCCCTCGACGGCGGCGTCGAGGTCGGTGGTGGTGGTGATCCTGCCCTCGTGCGCCTGCTTGGCGAAGATCCGGCGGGCGAGCCCGCCGACGAGGTCGAGCCGGTCGGCGGCCGGGTCGACGAGGACGAGTTCGGTGAGGGGCAGGGTGTCGCGCAACCGCGCGAATCCGTCGATCAGTTCGGGGGTGTAGGTGGACCCGCCCCCCACGACAGCGAGCTTCATCGGTATCAGCCCTTCACTCCGGTCAGGGTGACTCCCTCGACGAACGCCTTCTGGGCGAAGAAGAACACGAGGATCACGGGGGCCATGACCAGGACGGTCGCGGCCATGGTCAGGTTCCAGTCGGTGTGGTGCGCGCCCTTGAAGGACTCCAGGCCGTAACTGAGCGTCCAGGCGGCCGGGTTCTCGGAGGCGTAGATCTGCGGCCCGAAGTAGTCGTTCCAGCAGTAGAAGAACTGGAAGAGGGCGACGGCGGCGATGGCCGGCTTCGCCATCGGCAGCACGACCCGCAGCAGGATGCGCACTTCGCCGCAGCCGTCGATCCGGGCCGCCTCGACGTACTCGTCGGGGATGGTGAGGAGGAACTGGCGCAGCAGGAAGATCGCGAAGGCGTCGCCGAAGGCCATCGGGATGATCAGCGGCCACAGCGTCCCGGACAGGTCCATCTGCTGGGACCAGAACAGGTACATGGGGATGATCACGACCTGCGGCGGCAGCATCATCATCGAGATCACGAGCAGCAGCGACAGGTGCCGGCCGCGGAAGCGGAACTTGGCGAGCGCGTACGCGACGGGCACGGACGACACCACGACGAGGACGGTGCCGAGGCCCGCGTATAGCAGCGAGTTCCGCCACCAGGTGAGGAAGCCGTCGGTCTCGAAGACCTTGAGGTAGTTCTCGAAGTGCCAGGAGTCCGGGGTGAGATCGCGGGTGAGCGCCTGCTGGTCGCTCATCAGCGAGGTGAGGAGGACGAAGACGAACGGCAGGACGAAGAAGAGGGCCGCGGCGATCCCGAGGGAGTGCACGGCGATCCAGTGCAGCAGGGCCTTGCGCCGGGCCGTCCGGTCGGCGGGCGCGGTCAGGGACACGGTCATGGTTCAGTCACCCGAGCCGATCAGGCCGCCGCGCCGGCGCATGAGCAGCGCGGTGAAGGCCATGGAGAAGGCGAAGAGCACGAGCGCCACCACGCAGGCCGCGCCGTAGTTGAACTGGCTGAAGCCGAGGCTGTAGACGAGCTGCGGCAGGGTCAGCGTCGAGTCGTCCGGGTAGCCGGGGACGAAGGTGACGCCGGAGCCGCCCATCACGCCCGAGGCGACCTTCGAGGCCACGATCGGCTGCGTGTAGTACTGCATCGCGCCGATGATCCCGGTGACGACCGCGAAGAGGATGATCGGCGAGATGTTCGGCAGCGTGATGTGCCGGAACCGCTGCCGACCGTTGGCGCCGTCCAGCTCGGCGGCCTCGTACTGCTCCTTGGGCACGTCGAGCAGGGCGGCCATGAAGATGACCATGAGGTCGCCGATGCCCCAGACGGCGAGCAGGGTCAGGGCCGGCTTGGCCCAGGCCGGGTCGGTGAACCAGGCGGGGGCGGGCAGCCCGATGCCCTCCAGGAGGGCGTTGACGGGCCCGGTGCCGGGATTGAGCAGGAAGACGAAGGCGAGCGTCGCCGCCACCGGCGGGGCCAGGAACGGCAGGTAGAAGAGGGTGCGGAAGATCCCCGCGCCCGTCTTGATCTTCGTGATGAGCATCCCGATGCCGAGTCCGAAGACGACCCGGCAGCCCACCATGACGACGCCGAGCCAGAGGGTGTTCTTCAGGGCGGGCCAGAACTGCGGGAAGGACGTGAGGATGTACTCCCAGTTGGCGAGGCCCCGCCACTCGGGCGGGTTGAGCCCGTCGTACTTCATCAGCGAGAAGTAGACGGTGGAGACGAGCGGATAGGCGAAGAAGAAGCCGAAGCCGATCAGCCAGGGCGCCATGAAGGCCAGGGTGCGCAGCGCGCCCCGCCGGCGCCGGGCCCGCAGGGTGTTCTTTCCCCCGCGGACGGGGGCGGCCGTCGCGGCCGCCTCCGTCGCGGGCAGGGTGTCCGTGCTCATGGGCGGGGTCCGGCCGTCACTTCGCCGCGGCGATGTCGCGGTCGATCTGGGCGGCGGTGTCGGCGAGCCCCTTCTTCAGGTCGGTGACCTGGCCCTTCTCGTACTGCTGGGCGAACTTCTGGAGGGTGTCCTGGTAGGCGGAGCCGTTCACCGCGCCGTCCGAGGTGGTGGACTTCGGGTGCCGGGCGATGTCCAGGAAGGTCTTGAAGCGGGCGTCGAACTTCAGGTCCGGGGACTTCAGGGCGTCCAGGGTGGAGGGGACGTTGCCGATGGCGTTGGCGAAGCCCACCACCGCCTCGGTGTCCGTGGTCATGTACTTGACCAGCTCCCAGGCCGCGTTCTGCTTCTTCGACTGCGGCGCGATGCCCATGATCGTGCCGGAGAGGTAGCCCTTGCCGTACTCGGCGGCCTCGTCGTCGGCGACCGGCAGCGGCGCGACGCCGACCTCGAAGGGGACCTTCGCCTCCTTGATGAAGTTCAGCCGCCACTCGCCGTCCAGCTGCATGGCGACCTGGCCGGTCTGGAAGGGGTGCTTGGCGCCCCACTCGTCACCGAAGGTGGTGCGGTACTTGTCCAGCTTCGGGAAGCCGCCGAGGGCGTCCACCAGCGACTTCTGGTACGTCATCATCTCGGCGAACGCCGGGTCGGACGCGGCCGTCGACTTGCCGTCCGCGCCGAAGTAGCCGCCGTGGCCCCACTGCGACATGTAGTGCGAGACGACCGTCTCGTAGCCGAGGTAGTTCGGCATGAAGCCGAGCTGCTCGTACGAGTCGCCCTTGGTCTTCGTCAGCTTCTTGGCGACCTCGGTGAACTCGGACCAGGTCTTCGGCGGGGCCTCGGGGTCGAGCCCGGCCTTCCTGAAGGCGTCCTTGTTGTAGTAGAGCCCGTACGCGTCCGAGAGCAGCGGCAGCGTGCAGCGCTTGCCCTCGAACTGCGTGTAGTCCTGGAGGACCTTCGGGAAGATCGCGTCGAGGTCCAGCTTGTCCTTCTCGACGAAGGGCTTCAGGTCGGCGAGCGCGCCCGTGTGGCAGAACTTGCCGACGTTCGCCGTGGTGAAGGAGGCGACCACGTCGGGGCCGTTGGAGCCGCCCGCGCGCAGCGCCTGGCCGAGCTTGTCGTCGTTGATGTTGCCGACGACCTTCACCTTGATGTTCGGGTGGGCCTTGGTGAAGCGGGCGACGTTCTCCTCGATCGCCTTGACCTCGGAGGGCGCCGACCAGCCGTGCCAGAAGGTGATGGTGGTCTCGGCCTTGGGGTCGTCGCTCGCCGCGGTGCCGGCGGAGCCGGTACAGGCGGAGGCGAAGAGGGCGATGGAGGCGGTGGCGGCGAGCGCGGCTGCGGCTCTGCGCGGGCGTACGGGCATGGCGAGGTCTCCCTGGGCGGGCTGAGGGGAAAAAGGGGGGAAGGGGCGGGCGGGGGCCGGTCAGCGCGAGGTGTCGAAGACCTCGTCGCGGGTGGTGGCGAGCGCGCTCTCCAGCGCGCCGCGCAGCACGGGTTCGCGGGGGACGGCGGTGAGGACAAGGCGAGGCCGGGAGGCCGCGAGGTCGGCGAGCTCGGCCTGGACGCGGGCCCGCAGCGGCTCGCCGCCGGCGACGAGGACGTCCCCGGAGAGCACGATCAGTTCGGGGTCGAGGACGGCGGTGAGCGAGGCGAGACCGGTGGCGAGCCGCTCGGCGTAGCGGTCGAGCAGCTCCGCGTACGGCCCCTCGTCGGGGCTCCCGGCGGCCCGGGCGAGCAGTTCGCACGCCACCGGCACATAGGGGCGGTCGGGGGTGTCGAGGCCGGCCGCGCGGGCGATCCGGGGCACCGACTGGACGCCGGCGAGCTCCTGGAAGCCGCCGGAGTTGGCCTTGGCGACCTGGCGGACCAGCGGGGTGCCGGGGACCGGCAGGAAGCCGACCTCGCCGGCGCCGCCGGTGAAGCCCCGGTGCAGCCGGCCGCCGAGGACGAGGGCGGCGCCGAGGCCCTCCTCGTTCCACAGCAGGACGAAGTCCTCGTGGCCGCGGGCGGCGCCGACGGCCCGCTCGGCGATGGCCACCAGATTGACGTCGTTCTCGTACTCGAAGGGCATGGGCAGGACCGCGGCCAGCTCCTCCAGGAGCGTGGGGGAGTGCCAGCCGGGCAGGTGGGAGGCGTACCGGAGCCGTCCGGTGGCCGGGTCGAAGGCGCCGGGGGTGCCGATGACCAGGCGCCGGACGTCGGCCCGGGTGAGCCCGGCGGCCTTGACGGCCCCGTCGAGGGCCTCGGTGACCTGCCGGACCACGCCGTCGCCGGTACGCCCTCCGGTGCGGAGCTCGTACTCGCCGGCGACGGCGCCGGTGATGTCGGCGACGGCGGCGCGGATGCGGTGCTGGTTGACGTCGAGCCCGGCGGCGTACCCGGCGCTCGGGTCGAGGGCGTACAGCTGGGCGCTGGGGCCGGGGCGGCCCTCGGTGGTGCCGGTGACCCGGACCAGGCCTGCCGCTTCGAGGCGGGCGAGGAGCTGGGAGGCGGTCGGCTTGGAGAGGCCGGTCAGCTTGCCGATGCGGGTCCGCGAGAGGGTGCCGTGCTCCAGGAGGAGGTCGAGCGCGGCGCGGTCGTTCATGGCGCGCAGGACGCGCGGGGTGCCAGGGGTTCCCTGGGTGCCTGCCATACCGCTCTCCTCGTCACGCCGTTCGTCACACCGTATGCCGGAACACTGTTAGGAAAGTTTCCTATCCGGTGGGAGGAAGGTAGGACGGGCGTCGCCGGGCGTCAATACCCGCACACGCACGACACCCCCGACGGCAACCGAAGCGTTACCGGCGGGGGTGTCTTGGGACGTCCGGGCCGGGCCCGTCCGTAGGGGACCCGTGTCCCGGTCAGGACTTGTTGAGGTCCGTCCTCGGCAGCGGCGTGGCCGCCGCCGACTGCGGCGAGGTCGCGCTGGAGAAGGCCGAGGGCGCCGCCATGCCCGCCGTCGGATCGGCCGGCGTCTCCTCCGACGCCTGCGCGGGCAGCCCGCCGACGATCCGGATCCCGGCCTCGTCCAGGCCCCGCTTGATCCGCCAGCGGAGCTCGCGCTCCACGCCCAGCTTCTTCCCCGGCATGGTCTTCGCCGAGACCCGGACGGTCATCTGGTCGAGGAGCACCTCGGTCAGGCCGAGCACCTCCACCGGGCCCCACAGCCGCTCGTTCCACGGCTCGTCCTTGGCCATCGCCTCGCCCGCCGCCGCGATCACGGACTGCACCTTGTCCAGGTCCTCCGTCGGCCGGACGGTCACGTCCACCGCCGCCGTCGCCCAGCCCTGGCTGAGGTTTCCTATGCGCTTGATCTCGCCGTTGCGCACGTACCAGATCTCGCCGTCGACGCCGCGCAGCTTCGTCACCCGCAGCCCCACCTCGACGACCTCGCCGGAGGCGACGCCCGCGTCGACCGAGTCGCCGACGCCGTACTGGTCCTCCAGGATCATGAAGACGCCGGAGAGGAAGTCCGTCACCAGGTTCCGCGCGCCGAAACCGATCGCCACACCGGCCACACCGGCCGAGGCGAGCAGCGGCGCCAGGTCGATGTCGAAGGCGCCCAGGACCATCAGCCCCGCGGTGCCCAGGATCAGGAACGAGGCCACCGACCGCAGCACCGAGCCGATCGCCTCCGACCGCTGCCGTCTGCGCTCCGCGTTGACGAGCAGTCCGCCGAGCGCCGTTCCCTCCACCGCCTGGGCGGAGCGGTTCATCCGCTCGATCAGCTTCGTCAGGGCGCGCCGGACGGCCCACCGGAGCAGCAGGGCGACGACCACGATCAGCAGGATGCGCAGACCGGTGTTGAGCCAGGTGGACCAGTTCTCCTCCACCCAGCTCGCCGCGTTGGTGGCCTTCTCCGCCGCCTCGTCCAGAGACACCGGGATGGGCTCGGGTTCGGTGGCGGCCGCCAGGACGGACCAGGACACGGGACAACCTCCAGGCATCGCGTACGCAGGCCATCCACCCTAACGGGGCATCGGACGTGCACCCGTTGCCCTGTTCGAGGGAGAGACCGACCTCACCCGGGCACATACCCGGGAGACATGCCGATGTGGTCGAGAACACGTCCGGTCCGCCCCCGGGGATCGCACGAACGTGGTGGCGCTCCGACCAGGCATGAGGAGAGACTGAGAGCAGTTCGTCCCGGCGCGAGCCACGCGCCGCCGGCGTCATAGGAGGCATCCGTGCCGCATGTCCTGGTCCTCAACGCGTCGTACGAGCCCCTGGGCGTCGTACCGCTCCGCCGCGCACTCGTCCTCGTACTGGAGAACAAGGCCCTCTGCATCGAGGAGTCCGGCGCCTTCCTGCACAGCGAGCATCAGATCGTCCCCGCGCCCAGCGTGGTACGGCTGAAGCGGTTCGTGCGGGTCCCCTACCGGGGGCCCGTTCCCCTGACCCGCAGGGCCCTCTTCGCACGCGACGGCGGGCGCTGCATGTACTGCGGGGGAGTGGCGACCAGCGTCGACCACGTCATCCCGCGCAGCAGGGGAGGGACGCACGCCTGGGAGAACGTGGTGGCGGCCTGCCGCCGCTGCAACCACCTCAAGGCCGACAAGCACCTGCGGGAGATCGGCTGGCGGCTGCGCCACCAGCCCGCGCCGCCCACCGGCCTGGCCTGGCGGATCATCGGGACCGGTCACCGGGACCCACGGTGGCTGCCCTACCTCACGCCGTACGGCGCCGAGGACGCGATGGCCCGGATCGACTCCGTCGCCGACACCCCCGCGGGGGCGTTGACGACCGGCTGAGATCCGGGCCTTTCGCGTCCCCGGGACAGGGCGCGGAGGCGAGGGCGCCGCTCAGGGGGCGGCGCCCTCCTCCGGCGCGTCCTGCTCCGGCTGCTCCGGCGGCGGCGTGGTCTCCGGCGTCTCCGGCGTCTCCGGCGTCCCGGGCGTCACCGGGGCCTCGGGTGCCTCGGGGGCCTTCTGCACGGGCGTCACCGCGTACGTCTCCACCGACCAGAGCGAGTAGCCGTACGGCGTCGCCCGCTTCTCGCCCTGCACCCGCAGGAACCGGGTGTCCGCCGCGTCCATCCGCACCGACTCCCGGCCGCCGCGCCCCTCCGTGACGGTCGCCGCGGTCCGCCAGTTCCGGCCGTCGGCCGAGACCTGCACGCGGTAGCGGGAGGCGTGCGCGTCCTGCCAGTGCAGCACCAGCTGCCCTATCCGGGCCGGTTCGGCCAGCTCCAGCTGGAACCAGGCGCCGTCCTCCGCCGGAGAGGACCAGCGGGTCTCCGGATCGCCGTCCACGGCCAGCGCCGCCGGGAAGTCCGGCGTCTCGTCGGCCGAGGACGAGGCCGTCGCCGACCGGGCCAGATCGGGGCCGCCCGTACGCGGGAAGGCCCGCACCGTCAGCACCCGCTCCTCGCCCGCGAAGGCCACCGGCACCCGGTACTCGCCGGACGGCGTGCCCGGCGCCACCGACACCTCCATCGGCACCGTCGTCGTGCCGCCGCGCTCCACCGAGGCCTCCTTCGGCAGCCGTACGGTGATGCCCTTCGGCGCCCGCGCGGTCAGCGGGCCCCGCACCTCGGCCGCCCGCCGCCCCGTCAGCTCCAGGTCCACCCGGCCCGCCGGGCCGCCCGCCTCCAGGTCCGTCTCGGTGCGGGCCAGCTCCAGGCCCGCCTTCGGGCCGTCCGCGAACCACGGCACGAGGGACCGCACGTCGGGCGCCGGGCCCGCGCCGTCCCAGACGATCCGCAGCGCCTCCGCGCGCAGCCCCTTCAGCTCGGTCTGCGTCCATCCGGAGGAGTCGAGCGGTCCGAGGGACCGCCAGCCCTCGCCCGTCACCAGCGCCTCCACGCGCGCGTGCGGGGCCTTCTCCGCGCCCGGCTCCGCGGCGCGGCCGGCGGCGCCCTCCGCCGGCTTCCCGGTCAGCACGGTCACCGACTCCACCGGACGGGCCCGGTCCAGCTTCACCGTGTACGAGCCGGTGGCCCGGTCCACCGCGCGCTCCGGGTCCCCGTCGGTACCCGTCCAGGCCGCCGCCTCCTTCGCCGCCCGGTCCAGGAACGGATCCAGGACCCCGGCGCCGACGGTGACCTCGCTCGCCTCGATCCTCGGCCGCAGCGGCTCCAGGCGCAGCTGCGCCTGCCAGGCCGCCGGGCCGTCCCCGCGCGCCTGCGCGAGGAGCATGTCGACGGCCGCCTCGCCCGCCGCCCCGTACCGGGACAGCTGCTCCAGCCACGGCCCGGACTCGGCCCTCAGCGCGCCGTCCGCCGTGCCGGCGAGCCGCCCGGGCGCCTCCCGCATCACCGTGAAGGCGGCCCGCAGCTCGCTCCCCGCCTTCTCCCGGGCCGCCGCCGAGCCCCCGGCCCGGGCCGCCCAGAAGGCGCTCATCAGCGGCTTCAGGCCGGCCGACTCGGCGTCCGGGGCGAGGATCGACGAGGCCGCGTTCCCCGCCAGGGCGCCGAGCGCCGCCCGGGCGGCCGGCTCGGGGCCCGCCAGGTCGGCGACGGCCGCCCGCCAGGACTCCCCGGGCCGGTAGCCGCGCGGGTTCCAGGCGAAGTCGGCGGTGGTGAACAGCGGGATCCGGGAGGCGGCGGGCTGCTCCATGGCGTGCGCCAGATAGGCGGCGGAACCGGCCGCCACGACCGGCTCCCGGCCCCTGGTGGGTCCCAGGAAGAGCCGGTCCTGCGCGTAGTCGTTCACCGGGTAGTTGTCCATGGTGACCAGCGGGCGCTGCCCCAGGGCCGCCCGCACCCCGGCCAGTTCGGCGCCCGTGATGGTGCGCGGCACCACCCCGACGCCCGTCCACGCCACCCGCACGCGCGCGTCCAGGGCTCCGGCGAGCGCCGAGCGGTACTCGCTGGTGCCCTCCTGGTAGTACTCCGTCGGCAGCACCGTCAGCGGCTCCGCGTCCGGGACGTGCTCGGCGAGGTGCCGGGCCACCGTGTTCGCCACGCGCGCGTGCGCCCGGGCGGCGCCCGCCGCGTCCCGGCCGAACTCGTCGGCGTCCTCGTCGCAGGTCCACTCGCCGTACCCGGCGTCCGGGAACTGCAGCTGGAAGGAGCGGAAGCCGAGCTCCCGCATCGCGTCCAGCTTCCGCGTCAGCGCCGCCACGTCCTCGTCGGACGACAAGCACATCGACTGCGCGGGCGCCACCGCCCAGCCCAGCGTCACGTGGTTGGCCCGGGCCCGCTCGGCGAGCGCCCGGAAGCCGGCCCGCTGCGCCTCCGGGTAGGGCTCGCGCCACAGCGCCGCGCGGTACGGGTCGTCACCCGGCGCGTACAGATAGCGGTTCTGCTTGGTGCGGCCCAGGAAGTCGAGCATCGCGAGACGCTGCGCGGTCGTCCACGGCGTGCCGTAGAAGCCCTCCGCGAGCCCCCGCTCGGCGGTGCCGGGCCAGTCCCGGACGACGACGCCCGGCACCTCGCCGCCGACGCCCTCCGGCCCCTCGCCGAGGAGCTGGCGGAGCGTCTGCACGGCGTGGAAGAGGCCGTCCTCGCCCGTCCCGTCCAGGACCACCGTGTCCCGCCCGCCGAAGCGTCCGGTGGCCAGCCGGTAGCCGCCGTACGGCAGATCGGCCCGCTCGGCCACGCCGAAGGAGGCCAGCGCCTCCTGCGCCGCCTCCCCGGACGGCCCCGAGACCCGGACGACCGGCCCCGCGCCCGGCAGCCCCTCGTGCACGGTCCGCACCCCGGCGGCCGCCAGCAGCCCCCGCAGCGCGGCGAGGGCGTACGGATCGGCGTCCTCGTCGGCGACCAGCGTCACCCGGTCCCCGAGGCGCACGGCGGGCCCGGCGGCCGTCAGCGACTGCGGCCGGGGCCAGACGGCGGGCGCGGGCGAGGCCACCCACGCGGTGCCGGTCCTGGGCGTGGGCACGCCCGGGCGCGCGAGGGGCCCGGCGGGCGCGTGGACGAGCTCCTGGGGCGCGGCGGCCAGGTCGGGCACCGCCACCGGGAGGGGGGCGGCGCCCGCCGAGCCGGGCACGGCACCGCCGAGCAGGCCGCCGATCACGGCGGCGGCGACCGCGGTCGCCGTGCGCGGTCCGCGTCCGGAACGCACGGGGGTCAAGGGGGCTCCCTTCGCCGGGGCCCCGGGCCCGCCGGTCCGTCAGGAGCGGGCCCCACCCGGCAGGTTGATAACGAGGGGGTTACGAGCCCACCACCCGTCGCACGGAGGTGTCAATGCGAGGGGGCGAAGTGTCGGCTTTGCCCGGTGAACCACCGGCGAGCTGTCGCCCTTTTGCCACGTCCCCCCGGTAAAAGGGGCAAAGACAGGCACGGTGGGTAGGGCTCACTCGTCCCACCCCGCGGACGCCGGCCACCCGCCGCGCCCGGCCGCCCTGTCGAGACCAGACCCGGGAGACCCCCGTGACCACGACCGACCGCCAGCACTCCGAGCGGATACGGATCCCACGCCAGGCCGCCCCCGGCGGGCCCGCCCCGGCCGCCGGGCCGCTGACCAGCGAGCCCCCGAGCGCCGCCCCCGCGCCGCTGACCAGCGAGCCCCCGCTCGCCGGCGCCGCGCCCCTCACCAGCGAGCCGCCCCTCACCGGCGCGGCACCCCTCACCAGCGAGCCCGCCGCCCCCGCCGGCCGGTGCGGCACGGAGCCCCCCGGAGTGTGAAGTGACCCTGGCCCGCCTCGCCGCCCGTCACGGCGTCGCCACCGCGTTCAGCCCGTCCGAGGGCGTCACCACGCCCGTGCCCGAGTCCACCGTGGTCGCGGTGCTCGGCGCCCTCGGGGTCGACGCGACCACCCCGGAGGCGGTCGCCGCCGCCCTCGGCGCGGCGGAGCGGGCCGACCGGGAGCGGCTGCTCCCGCCCACCCTCGTCCGGCACACCGGCGACGGGCCGGTGCGCCCGCCGGACGGGCTGCCCGACGGGACCCTGCTGCGGGTCACCACGGAGTCCGGTGCCGTCCACACCGGCGACTGGGAGCGGCTGCCGCTCGGCGTGCACACCGTGGACGCCGAGGCCCCCGACGGGCGCACCGCCCGCGCCACCCTGATCGTCGCCCCCGCGCGCGTGCCGGCCCCCGCCACGCGCGCGTACGGCCTGCTCGTCCAGCTCTACTCGCTGCTCTCCGAACGCTCCTGGGGCATGGGCGACCTCGGCGACCTGCGCGAACTCGTCTCCTGGGCGGGCCGCGCGCACGGCGCCGGCTTCGTCCAGGTCAACCCGCTGCACGCGGGCGTGCCCGGCGAGCCCTCGGACCCCTCCCCGTACCGCCCCTCCTCGCGCCGCTTCCCCGACCCCGTCCACCTGAGGATCGAGCGGATCCCCGAGTACGCCCACCTGGGCCCCGGCCACCGCGAGGAGCTGGACCGGATCCTCGCCGCCGCCGCCGAACTCCGCGAGAGCGTCCTCGGCAAGGGCACCGCCATCGACCGGGACGCCGTCTGGGCGCTCAAGCTCCGCGCCCTGGAACTCCTCGGAGGCGTCGAGCCCGGACCCGGCCGCCGCGCCGACTTCCACGACTTCCTCGCCGAGCGCGGCCGCGCCCTGGAGGACCACGCCACCTACCAGGCCCTCGCCGAACTCCACGGCCCCCGCTGGCGCTCCTGGCCCGGGCCGCTGCGCACCCCCGAGGGCGCGGCGGCGGCGGTCCGCGCCGACGCGGTCCTCGCCGCCCGGGTCGACTTCCACTGCCGGCTCGCCTGGCTGACGGACCGGCAGCTCGGCGAGGCCGCCGACGCGGCCCGGGAGGCCGGGATGGCGGTCGGGATCGTCCACGACCTCGCCGTCGGCGTCCACCCGGAGGGCTCCGACGTCTGGGCCCGGCAGGGCGACTTCGCCGCCGGGATGTCGGTCGGCGCGCCGCCCGACGCCTTCAACTCCCGCGGCCAGGACTGGGGCCTGCCGCCGTGGCGCCCCGACGCCCTCGCCGCCGCCGGCTACGCCCCGTACCGCGGCCTGCTGCGCGAACTCCTGCGGCACGCGGGCGCCTTGCGCATCGACCACGTCATGGGCCTGTTCCGGCTGTGGTGGGTGCCGGAGGGGCGGGAGCCCGTCGAGGGCACCTACGTCCGGTACGACGCCGAGGCGATGCTCGCCGTCCTCGTCCTGGAGGCGCACCGGGCCGGCGCCCTCGTCGTCGGCGAGGACCTGGGCACCGTCGAGCCCGGGGTCCGCGAAGCCCTCGCCGCGCGCGGGGTGTTCGGGACCTCCGTGCTCTGGTTCGAGCGGGACTGGGCGGGCGGCGGCGCCCCGCTGCCGCCCGAGGCCTGGCGGGCCGACTGCGTGGCCACCGCCACCACCCACGACCTGCCGTCCACCGCCGCCCGGCTCTCCGGCGACCACGTGCTGCTGCGCCACCGGCTCGGACTGCTCCCCGGCGACCTGGCCCGCGAGCGCGCGGCGGACGCGGCGGAGACCGCCGAGTGGCGCGCGGTCCTCCAGCGGCTGGGGCTGCTCCCGGAGGGGCCGGGCGGCGAGGAGGCCGAGATCCGGGCCGTCCACCGCTTCCTGGCCCGCACCCCGGCCCGGATGGTGGGGGTGTGGCTGCCGGACCTGGTGGGGGACCGCAGGCCGCAGAACCTGCCGGGCACCTGGGACGAGTACCCCAACTGGCGGCTGCCGGTCGCGGGCCCCGACGGACAGCCGCTCACCCTGGAGCGGATCGCCGCCTCGCCCCGGGCGCACGCCCTCCTGAGGACCGCCGCCGAGGGGGTCGGAGCCCGTACGGCACCCCCGGGCGCGCGGGCCGTTTAGGTGTTCGCTACTTTTGCACCGTGGACAAGAAGAACGCCCTGCGCGCCGGCGCCGTCGCGGCCGGTACGACGCTGATGATGCTGCTCATGTCGTCCCCCGCGCTCGCGCTGACCCGCGACGACGGTGACGACCCGGCCCCCAAGCTGGAGGTCATCGAGACCCTCGGCCTGTTCGTGGTGGCCCCGCTGGTGCTGTTCCTGGTCATCGCCGGCCTGGTGATGGTCCTCGACAAGTCCCGCAAGAAGGCGTAACCGCAGGGGGCGCGACCGCTCCTCCGTCCGTTTCCGAGGGCGCCGCACGGCCACACCGGCCGTGCGGCGCCCTCGTGCGTCCGGGCCCGGTCAGGTCGTCGCAAGCAGCTTCCGCAGCAGGCCGGCCAGCTGCTCCGCCTCCTCCTCGGTCAGCGCGCCCTCCAGCGCCTCCCGCTGGCGCGCCAGGCCCGCGCCGACCGCCTGGTCCACCAGCTCCCGGCCGTGCTCGGTGAGCGTGACGCGCAGTCCGCGCCGGTCGTTCGGGTCGGGGCTGCGGGTGAGCAGCCCGGCCTTCTCCAGCTTGTCCAGACGGCCGGTCATCCCGCCGGTGGTGATCATCAGGGTGGCGGTCAGCTCGCGCGGCGAGAGCGTGTACGGCTCCCCGGAGCGGCGCAGGGTCGCCAGCACGTCGAACTCCCCGAGCGCCATGCCGTAGGGCGCGTACGCCTTGTCCACCTTGCCGCGCATGGCGGCGGCCAGCCGGTAGATCCGCCCGAAGACCGCCATGGGGAGCGTGTCGAGATCGGGGCGGACCACGGCCCACTGGGCGGCGATGGCGTCGACGGGGTCGTGTGCGGGCGGCTGCGTGTTCATGACCTCAGTGTTCCGTTCCTTCCGGGCCGATGGCAAGAAAGCCACTTGCAAGTAAGTAGCTTAGTGCTAAGTTAATTACCGCCAAGCCAGTCGCGCTCCGGACCGCCGGGGCGCAACCGCTTCAGGGGGAGTCCTGTCATGTCCCGCAAGGCCGCCGTCGTCGCGCTCACCGCCCTCGCCCCGATCTCCTGGGGCTCGACCTACTTCGTGACCACCGAGTTCCTGCCGGCCGACCGGCCGCTCTTCACCGGCCTCATGCGGGCCCTCCCGGCCGGGCTGCTGCTCCTCGCGCTGACCCGCAAACTCCCGAGCGGCGCCTGGTGGTGGAAGTCGGCGGCCCTCGGCGCCCTCAACATCGGGGCCTTCTTCCCGCTCCTCTTCCTCGCCGCCTACCGGCTGCCCGGCGGCGTCGCCGCCGTCGTCGGCTCGGTCGGCCCGCTCTTCGTCGTCGGCCTCGCGGCCCTCCTCCTCGGCGAGAAGCCCACCGTGCGGACCCTGCTCACCGCGGTCGCCGCCGCCTTCGGTGTCAGCCTCGTCGTCCTCAAGGCGGGCGCCGCGTTCGACCTGATCGGCGTCGGCGCCGGGCTGCTCTCCTCGCTCTCGATGTCCGCGGGCGTCGTCCTCACCAAGCGCTGGGGCCGCCCCGAGGGCGTCGGCGCGCTCGCCCTCACCGGCTGGCAGCTCACCGCTGGCGGCCTGGTCATCCTCCCCCTCGCCTTCCTGATCGAGGGCGCCCCGCCCGCCCTCACCGGCACGAACCTCGCGGGCTACGCCTACCTCGCCTTCGGCAACACCGCGATCTCGTACTTCCTCTGGTTCCGCGGCATCGAGCGGCTGAGCGCCTCCTCGGTCACCCTGCTCGGCCCGCTCTCCCCGATCACCGCCGCAGTCATCGGCTGGGCCGCCCTCGGCCAGGCCCTCGGCCCGGTGCAGGTGCTGGGGATGGTGATCGCCTTCGGCGCCACCCTGGCGGGCCAGCTGGCCCCCGCGAAGCCCAAGCCGGTCGCCACCGAGCCCGTATCGTTCAGTTCTCCTGAAAAGAACGGTCAGGAAGTTTCGATGGACCTGGAGGTTTCGGGGGTGCGACGGTAGGCCGCATGACCCTCACGACCGCACGCCACCCGACCACACCCGAAGAAGCCACCCGGAGACCGGCGCCCGCCAGGGGCGCCGGTCTCGGCGTGCTCCTCGCCCTCCTCGCCACCGTCGTCTGGTCCGGCAGCTTCGTCGCCACCCGCGACATGGCCGACACCGTCCCGCCCGTCCAGGCGGTCTTCTGGCGCTGGACCATCGCCCTGCTCGCCGTCGCCCCGCTCGCCGCCCGCCCCTTCTGGCGGCAGCGCGCCCTCCTCCGCCGCCACCTCGGCTTCACCGCCCTCGCCTCGCTCTTCGGCGTCGCCCTCTACAACACCCTCGTCCACCAGGCCGGTCTCACCACCTCCGCCACCAACATGGGCATGATCATGGCGGCCTCCCCGGTGATCATGGCGGCCTACGCCCGGCTCGGCGGCGAACGCCTCGGCGCCCGCCGCCTCCTCGGCCTGGCGACCGCCGTCCTCGGCGTGCTCCTCCTCGTCGGCAAGGGCTCCCTCGCGCCCGACCTCTCCGCCGGCGACCTCTGGATGTTCGCGGCCGCCCTCTCCTTCGCCTCGTACAGCGCCCTCCTCAAGCGCAGGCCCCCGGAGATCGACGGACTCGCCTTCCTCTTCACCACCTTCGTGCTCGGCGCGCTGATGCTCGCCCCCGCCTACGCCGTCTCCCTCGCCGTCCAGGGCGGCTTCCCCGCCACCCCCGGCACCGTCGGCCCCCTCCTCTACCTCGGGGTGTTCTCCTCCGCCGTCGCCTTCTTCTCCTGGAACAAGGCGGTCTCCCTCGTCGGCGCCGCCCGCGCCGGAGTCGTCTACTACCTCCAGCCCGTCTGCGTCGCCCTCCTCTCGTACGCCCTCCTCGGCGAGGAACTCGGCCTCGCCGGCGGCGCCAGCATGGCCCTCATCCTCGGCGGGGTGGCGCTCGGTTCGGCCCGGTGACCAGGGACGGATAGGTTGCGCCCATGACCGAGTGGGACATCAAGAAGCTGCACATCCTGCGCACCCTGCGCGACCGGGGCACCGTCACCGCCACCGCCGAGACGCTGCTCATGACCCCCTCGGCCGTCTCCCAGCAGCTCACCAACCTCGCCAAGCAGCTCGGCGTGCCGCTCCTGGAGGCCCACGGGCGGCGCGTCCGGCTCACCGACGCCGCCCACCTCGTCCTGCGCCACGCCGAGGCCGTCTTCGCCCAGCTGGAGCGCGCCGACGCCGAACTCGACGGCTATCTGCGCGGCGAGGCCGGCCAGGTCCGGGTCGCGGCCTTCTCCACCTCCGTGCCCGCGCTCCTCGTCCCCGCCGTACGCCGGCTCCGCACCGCCCACCCCGGGCTCGCCGTCCGGATCCGGGAGGCCGAGGCGGCGGAGGCGTACGAACTGCTCACCGCCGGCGAGGTCGACCTCGCCCTCTCGCTCGCCGCCCACGCGCCCACCGCGCGCGACCCCAAGTACACCCGGCTGCCGCTGCTCGCCGACCCCCTCGACGTCGCCCTGCCGGCCGGCCACCCGCTCGCCGACGCCCCCGGCCTCCGCCTCGCCGACCTCGCCGCCGAACCGTGGATCTTCGGCGGCTCCGGCCCCTGGTCCGAGATCACCACCGCCGCCTGCGAGGCCGCCGGCTTCGTGCCCGAACAGGCCCACAGCGCCTCGGGCTGGACCGCGATCCTCGCCATGGTCGAGGCGGGGCTCGGCATCGCCCTCGTGCCCCGGATGGCCTCCGCCGACCGGCGCGGCGGCACCGGGGTCGTCATGCGGGTCCTCTCCGCCGACCAGCCGCGCCGCCACGTCGTCGCGGCCGTCCGGCGCGGGGCCGAGGACGGACCCGCGGTGGCCCGGGTGCTCGCCGCGCTCCGCCAGGAGGCGGCGGCCCGCCGGACCGTTCAGCGGAACTGAACGACACCGTCGAAAACATTCGATGGACCCCGGGCCCCCGGCGCGCGACAGTCGGAGCATGACCGGAACCGAGGACATCCAGGACCCGCACGCCAACGACGCCGCCCCCTACGGCGGAGGCGACCCGTACGCCGACTACCGCACCGGCGACTTCCCCTTCACCGAACTGGTCGACCTCGCCGACCGCCGCCTCGGCGCCGGCGTCGTCGCCGCCAACGACGAGTTCTTCGCCGAGCGCGAGAACCTCCTCGTCCGCGAGCGGGCCGTCTTCGACCCCGAGCACTTCGGCCACAAGGGCAAGATCATGGACGGCTGGGAGACCCGCCGCCGCCGCGGCGCCGACGCCGAGAACGTCTTCCCCGCCCCCGAGGACCACGACTGGGCCATCGTCCGCCTCGGCGCCCCCGGCGTCATCAAGGGACTGATCGTCGACACCGCCCACTTCCGGGGCAACTACCCCCAGAAGGTCAGCGTCCAGGCCACCGCCGTCGAGGGCACCCCGGGCCCCGGGGAGCTGCTCGACGCGAAGTGGGAGGAGCTCGTCCCGCCCACCCCCGTCCGCGGCCACGCCGCCAACGGCTTCACGATCGACAGCGACCGCCGCTGGACCCACGTCCGCCTGTGCCAGCACCCGGACGGCGGCATCGCCCGCCTCCGCGTCCACGGCGAGGTGCTGCCCGACCCCGAGTGGCTCGGCCTCCTCGGCACCGTCGACCTGCTCTCCGTCCTCAACGGCGGGTCGTACGAGGACGCCTCCGACAAGTTCTACTCCTCGCCCACCCAGATCATCCTGCCCGGCACCTCCCGCAAGATGGACGACGGCTGGGAGAACCGCCGCCGCCGGGTCCGCGGCACCAACGACTGGGTCCGCTTCCGCCTCCCCGCCCAGGGCGCCGTCCGCGCCGTCGAGATCGACACCGCCTACCTCAAGGGCAACTCGGCCGGCTGGATCGCCCTCCACGGCCGCGACGGCGAGTCGGGCGAGTGGTTCGAGATCGTCCCCCGCACCCGCCTCCAGCCCGACACCCTGCACCGCTTCACGCTCCCCGCCCACGCGGTCGTCACCCACGTCAGGCTCGACGCCTTCCCCGACGGCGGCGTTGCCCGCATGCGCCTGCACGGCTCCCTGACCGAGGAGGGCGCCGCCGAGCTGCGCGCCCGCTTCGACCGCGCGAGCCGCTGACCCCCACGGCATGGCGAAGGGGCGCCCCCACGGGGGAGGGCGCCCCTTCTCCTCGTCCGCCGCGCGGGACTACTTCGCGGCCGCCGCGTCCGCCGCGCGGGCCCGCAGGGCCCGCTCGACACCGGCGCGCGACTCGGTCACCAGACGGCGCAGCGCCGGGACCGGGTCGTTGGCCGCGATCCACGCGTCCGTGGCGTCCAGCGTCTCCCGGGAGACCTGGAGCGTCGGGTAGAGACCGACCACGATCTGCTGGATCATCTCGTGGCTGCGGGTCTCCGCGACGCGCTTGATCGACGCGAAGTACTTCTCCGTGTACGGGGCGAGCAGCTCGCGCTGGTCGGCCTGGACGAAGCCGCCGATCACCGCCTCCTGCACCGCGTTGGCCAGCTTGTCGTCCTCGACGACCGCCGCCCACGCCTCGGCCTTCGCGGCCTCGGTCGGACGGGCCGCGCGGGCGGTGGCCGCGTGCCGCTCGCCGGCGGCGGTGCGGTCCCGCTCCAGCTCGGCCGCGATCTCCGGCTCGTCGAAGCGGCCGGTGGCCGCGAGCCGCTGCACGAACGCCCAGCGCAGCTCGGTGTCGACCGCGAGGCCCTCGACGACGTGACCGCCGTCGAGCAGCCCGGCCAGCACGTCGAGCTCCGCGTCCGTACGGGCGGTCGCCGCGAAGGCCCGCGCCCACGCCAGCTGGTGGTCGCTGCCCGCCTCGGCGGCCCGCAGCTGCTCCTGCGCGAAGACGCCCCAGCGGGCCAGGCCCTCGGCGCGCCACTCCGGCGCCGCGTACAGGTCGAGGGCCGCCTTCACCTGGCCCTGGAGCGACTGCACCACGCCGATGTCGGACTCCTTGGCGATGCCCGAGAGCACCAGCTCCAGGTAGTCGCGGGTGGCCAGCTCGCCGTCGCGGGTCATGTCCCAGGCCGAGGCCCAGCACAGGGCGCGCGGCAGCGACTCGGCGAAGTCGCCGAGGTGCGCGGTGACGTTCTGCAGCGACACCTCGTCGAGGCGGACCTTGGCGTACGACAGGTCGTCGTCGTTCAGCAGGACGACCGCCGGGCGGGACTTGCCGATCAGCGCCGGCACCGCCGTCAGCTCGGCCGCCTCGATGTCCAGCTCCAGGCGCTCGCCGCGGACCAGCTTGCCGGCGGCGTCGAGGTCGTAGAAGCCGATCGCGATGCGGTGCGGGCGGAGCACGGCCTCGCCCTTGGCGCCGGCGGGCAGCGCCGGGGCCTCCTGGCGCACCGCGAAGGCGGTGATCGAGCCGTTCTCGTCGGTCTCGATCTCCGGGCGCAGGATGTTGATGCCGGCCGTCTCCAGCCACGCCTTCGACCAGGTCTTCAGGTCGCGCCCGGAGGTCTCCTCCAGCGCGCCGAGCAGGTCGCTGAGGCGGGTGTTGCCGAAGGCGTGGCGCTGGAAGTACGCCTGCACGCCCTTGAAGAACTCGTCCTGGCCGACGTAGGCGACGAGCTGCTTGAGGACCGAGGCGCCCTTGGCGTACGTGATGCCGTCGAAGTTGACGAGCACGTCCTCCAGGTCGTTGATCTCGGCCATGATCGGGTGCGTCGACGGCAGCTGGTCCTGGCGGTAGGCCCAGGTCTTCTCCGCGTTGGCGAAGGTGGTCCAGGCGTTCGGCCAGCGGGTGCCCGTCACGGAGGCCTGGCAGGCGACCGAGGTGTAGGTGGCGAACGACTCGTTCAGCCACAGGTCGTTCCACCACTCCATGGTCACGAGGTCGCCGAACCACATGTGGGCCAGCTCGTGGAGGATGGTCTCGGCGCGGCGCTCGTAGGCCGCGTCCGTCACCTTCGAGCGGAAGACGTACTGGTCGCGGATGGTGACCGCGCCCGCGTTCTCCATCGCGCCCGCGTTGAACTCCGGCACGAACAGCTGGTCGTACTTGGCGAACGGGTAGGCGTAGGCGAACTTCTCCTGGAACCAGTCGAAGCCCTGCCGGGTCACGTCGAAGATGTGGTCCGCGTCGAGGAACTCGGCCAGCGACGGACGGCAGTAGATGCCCAGCGGCACGACCTGCCCGTCCGGGCCCTCGTACGTCGAGTGCACCGCGTGGTACGGGCCGACGATCAGGGCGGTGATGTACGAGGAGATCCGCGGGGTCGGCTCGAAGGCCCACACCCCGTCCTTCGGCTCCGGGGTCGGCGAGTTGGAGATGACGCTCCAGCCCTCCGGCGCCTTCACGGTGAACTGGAAGGTCGCCTTCAGGTCGGGCTGCTCGAAGGAGGCGAAGACCCGGCGCGCGTCCGGCACCTCGAACTGGGTGTACAGGTACGCCTGGCCGTCGACCGGGTCGACGAAGCGGTGCAGGCCCTCACCGGTGTTGGTGTACGCGCAGTCCGCGACCACCCGCAGCTCGTTGCGGCCCTGCTTGAGGCGCGGCAGCGCGATCCGCGAGTCGCGGAAGACGGCGGCGACGTCGAGGGAGTGCCCGTTGAGCACGGCCTCGTGCACGGCGGGGGCGACGAGGTCGATGAAGCTCTCGGCGCCCTCCTCGGCGGAATCGAAGCGGACGGTGGTGACGGACCGGTAGGTGCCGCCCTCCTGCGCACCCGTGAGGTCCAGTTCGACCTCGTACGCGTCCACGGTCAGCAGCGCCGCCCGCTGCTGGGCCTCTTCACGGGTCAGGTTCGTACCAGGCACCCGGTCAACTCCTCGGTTTCGTGACGTTTGGGCCATCCTTCCACGGGGCGTGGCGGAGACGCACGGCACATTTCCCAGGGCGAACACGCAAGAACGGCGGCCGTCCACCCGGACGGCCGCCGTTCCTCGCGTGGGGGCGGGGTCAGCCCTTGAGTTCGGCCGCCACCAGCTCCGCGATCTGCACCGCGTTGAGCGCGGCGCCCTTGCGGAGGTTGTCGTTGGAGAGGAAGAGCGCGAGGCCGTTGTCGACGGTCTCGTCGACGCGGATGCGGCCCACGTACGAGGCGTCCTTGCCGGCCGCCTGGAGCGGCGTCGGGATCTCGGAGAGCTCGACGCCCTCGGCGTCCTTCAGCAGCTCGTAGGCGCGCTCGACGCTGATCGGGCGCTCGAAGCGGACGTTCACCTGGAGCGAGTGGCCGGAGAAGACCGGGACGCGGACACAGGTGCCGGAGACCTTCAGCTCCGGGATCTCCAGGATCTTGCGGGACTCGTTGCGGAGCTTCTGCTCCTCGTCGGTCTCGAAGGTGCCGTCGTCGACGATCGAGCCGGCCAGCGGGACCACGTTGAACGCGATCGGACGCTTGTAGACGGCCGGCTCGGGGAACTCGACGGCCTCGCCGTCGAAGGCCAGCTGGTCGGCCTGCTCGGCCACGGCGCACGCCTGGGTGCGCAGCTCGGCGACACCGGCCACGCCCGAGCCGGAGACGGCCTGGTAGGTGGTGGCGATCAGCGCGGTGAGGCCGGCCTCCTGGTGGAGCGGCTTGAGGACCGGCATCGCGGCCATCGTGGTGCAGTTCGGGTTGGCGATGATGCCCTTGGGGCGGTCCTTGATCGCGTGCGGGTTGACCTCGGAGACGACGAGCGGGACCTCGGGGTCGCGGCGCCAGGCGGAGGAGTTGTCGATGACGACCGCGCCCTGGGAGGCCACCTTCTCGGCGAGGGCCTTGGAGGTGGCGCCGCCGGCCGAGAAGAGCACGATGTCCAGGCCGGTGTAGTCGGCGGTCGAGGCGTCCTCGACCGTGACACCGTCCACCACCGTGCCGGCGGACCGGGCGGAGGCGAAGAGCCGCAGCTCCTCGACCGGGAAGTTCCGCTCGGCCAGGATCTTGCGCATGACTGTGCCGACCTGACCGGTGGCTCCGACGATTCCGACCTTCACGGGGACTCCTCCGTACGAGTGTGCAGGTGCTGCCGCCCCCCATGATGCGTGCCGCCTGCCGTTCCTTGTCCAATCCATTGTCCGAGGGGCGGGACGAAGGATGAACGTTTCGGCGGGCCGGTGCGTCGAAGGGGGACCGGACGAGGGAAGGGGGCGGGGTGGAGCAGATGGACGCGGCACTGGTGGACCGGGTGCGGGCGGTCCTGGCACTGGGCGGGGTGCCGTACGCGGAACTCCAGGACGGCGTGCAGCAGGTGGGCCTCCGGCTCCTGGAGGCCCGGGCGAAGGGGGACCCGCCGCGCTCCCCGGCCGCCTGGTGCGCGGTGGTCGCCACCAGGGTGGCCGCCGACTGGCACCGGGCCCGCCGCCGCGACGAGCGCCTCGGCGAACGCCTGACCGCGCTGCCGGCCCCGCAGGGCGGCGGCGAGGAGGCCCGGCTGCTCGCGCTCGCCGTCGCGGACGGTCTGGAGGCGCTGCCGGAGAAGCAGCGCCAGGTCCTGGTGCTGCGCTTCTACGCGGACCTGCCGGTGGCCCGGATCGCCGAGGAGCTGGGGGTCCCCGAGGGGACGGTCAAGAGCAGGCTGCACGCCGCCGTCCGCGCCCTGCGGCAGCGGCTCCGCACGGACGAGGTGGTGTGAGGGTGGAGAAGCAGGAGCGGGACCCGCTGGCGGCGGCGCTCTTCCCGGAGGACGGACCGCCGGACGCCGGGGACGACCCCGAGGTCGCCCGCGCCCTCGCGGACGTGGCGCTCCTGCGGGAGCAGCTGGGCGTGCTGGCGGGCGCCCTGACGGCGGAGCCCGTACCGGCGGCTCCGGTCGTACGGCCCCGGCGCCGGGCCCGGATCGTCGCCTGGGCGCTCGCCGCCTGCGTGGCGCTCGGCGTGCTCGGCACCGGGGGCGCCTGGCTGGCGGCCCGCCCGGGGGCGGCCGGCGGCGGGCTGGAGGCCGGGGACGCCAAGCTGACCCCGGCCGGTGTCGTGGCGTGTGCCACGGACGTCGCCGAGGGGGCCGTGGCGCGGGTCGAAGCGCTGCCCGGCGAGGGCGAGTACCGGGTGGTGCTGCGGGTCGAGCGCCGGTACAAGCCGCAGGGCGAGGCCTCCGGCGAGCTGGCCTTCCGCGGCTGGGCGGCGGACCCGTCGTACTACCGGCCCGGCGTGAGGATGCTCGTGATCGTCTCCCGCTTCTCCGACGAGGGGGTGCTCACCTACCGGGAGGACATGGAGCCGCCCGGCGAGCTCGGCGAGGACGTCGGCCCCGTCCGCGACGAGCTGGAGTACGGGCGCGCGTGGGTGACGAAGGGGCTGCGGGAAGGGGTCGGCGACTGCCCCGGCCGGGGCTGAACGCGGAAGGGGCGGGCGCCCGTACGGACGCCCGCCCCTCTTCGTGCCGGGGTGTTACGGGGTGACGCTGCCGATCAGGACGCTGCCGGTGCCGGCGACGGTGCCGCGGGCGTTGAGGAGCTGGACCTGGCCGAAGAACTGGCGTCCCTCGGGGGCCGCACCGCCGACGACGACCTCGGCCGCGACCTCGGTGCTCGCGCCGTTGGCCAGCGGGTAGGTCCTGGCCTCGTCGACCTTCACGGTGCCGAGCGACGGGGAGAAGTACACGTCCTTGTAGTCGTAGGTCGTGCCGCCCTCGGCGTGGACCGCGTAGCCGTCGATGACGACGCTGTAGGTGCCGGCCGCCGGCTTGACGAGGGAGACGGACTCCTCCGAGTCGCCGTCGGCGGACTGGCCGACCTGCTTGCCGTTCAGCAGGACGGTCAGGTCGAGGTCGGCGGCCTTGTCGGAGGTGTTGCCGATCGCGATGTCGAGGCGCTCGACGCCCTCGCCGATGGTGAGGGTCTTCGTCTGCTGCTCGTGGTGCCGGATGGTCGGGGTCTCGACCTTGGCCGAGCCCAGCGAGCCGCCCTTCAGCTTGCCGTCGAGGCCGGCGAAGCCGTTGGTGACGGTCCACTCGACGGCGGCCGGGGTGCCGACCTTCGCCTCGGCGACCGTCTGGACGGCCGGGTCGAAGGAGGCGCCGAGCACGGCGACGTCCAGCTTGAACGGGTTGTCGAGGTCCGGGGAGGTGCGGCGCGCCTCGACCTCGATCTCCCAGACGCCCGACTGCGGGTTGGTGTACGACCGCAGGTCGGGGCGGCAGGTGTTCGCCGGGTTGTAGTGCGGGTAGCAGCCCGTGGTCGCGGTCGGGTCGACCGGGACGCCGTACGGGTGGATGGCGATGAAGCGGGTCTGGCTCTTCGCCTTCAGGCCGCCGATCGCCACCTCCAGGGAGGTCGCGCCCTGCGGCACGGTCACGAAGTACGACTTCGTGCTGTTGCGCTGGACCGAGCCGGCGGCGGAGACGGCGTAGCCGGGGGCGACCAGGTCGCTCGCGACGACCGAGGTGGCCATGATCTGCTTGTCGACGCCCTCGGTGCGCTCGTCGTCGGCCTCCAGGAGCACGCTGTGCACACCGGCGGTGCGCGGGCGGGCCTCCAGCTTGACGGTGACCGGCTTGTTCAGCGGCAGGTCGATCTCGTCGTCGCCGAGGATCCGGAAGGTGCCGTCGTTGTACTTGAGGTCCAGCTCGTGCTCGACGGCACGGTCCGGGCCGCTGGTGCGGGTGACGGTGACGTCGTAGACCTTCTTCTGGCCGACCTTGAGGCCGCCCTCGCGGTCGTACACGCCGGTGCCGGTGTGCGGGGCCGGGAAGATCACGGTGTCGACCGGGGCCTCGACCTTGTAGGAGTGGGCGGTGGCCCCGTCCTTGATCGACTCCCAGGCCTCGACGACGTCGACGAGACCGGCGCCCTGCTCGTGGGCCGCGACGCCCGGGATCCGCTGCGCGGTCGAGGTGAGCGCGGTGCGCAGGGTCAGCGGGGAGAGCTCGATGCCGCGCTGCTTGGCGGCGGAGAGCAGCAGCGCGCTCGCGCCGGCGACCTGCGGGGACGACATCGAGGTGCCGTTGAGCATGCCGTAGCCGGCGGGCAGCGCGTATCCGGCCTCGGCGACGCCGGAGCCGGCCTGCCAGGTCGGGATGGTGTTCACGGCCGAGCCCGGGCCGGTGACCAGCGGGGCGGCGCCGCCGTCCTCACGCGGACCGCGCGAGGAGAACGGGAACATGGCGTACTTCTTCTCGACGGCCGAGCCGTAGTTGGCGGCCCAGGTCGACTGGGAGACCGCCGCGCCGACCGAGAGGACCTTCTCGGCCAGGCCGGGGTCGCCGATCGTGTTGGTGCCCGGGCCGGAGTTGCCGGCCGAGATCACCAGCTGCACGCCGTACTCGTCGATGAGACGGGTGTAGAGGCGGGCGCGGACGTTGTCGCCGTCGTTCAGCGCGGGCAGGCCGCCGATCGACATGTTGACGATGTCGACGCCGCGGTTGACGACGAGGTCGACCATGCCCTCGGTGAGGGCGACGTTGGTGCAGCCGCCGGTCCAGGTGCAGGCGCGCGAGGAGACGATCTTCGCGCCGGGCGCGGCGCCGTTCATCTTCCCGCCGAAGAGGCCCTTGGCGGCGGTGATGCCGGCGACGTGGGTGCCGTGCGAGGACTCGACGAGTCCGACGTTGACGAAGTCGCGCTTCTGGCCGACCCAGGTGCCGCCCAGCGGGTCCATCGGGACGTCCTTGCGGATCTCCACGACGAACGGGGTGCGCTCGGCGACCTCGGTGGCCGGGTCGTCGGTGCCGAAGTACCCGACCTGGTAGCCGTCCTTGTACGGCTTCATCGGCTCGTTGTCCGTGAAGTCGAAGTCCTGGTCGGTGTCGACGCGGACGGTGCCGGCGGCGGGGTCGTACAGCATGCCGAAGACGTCGGTGGTGTCGCCGTCGCGGTTGATGTCACCGGCCGGGTCGCCGCCCGCGGTGACCGACTCGCTGAAGCGGCTCCACTGGTAGGAGCCCTCGGGCGCCTTCCAGGACTGCGTGGCGGCGGTGAAGACCGGGCCCGCGACCGGGGTGATCTGGGCGCGCCAGGTGCCGTCGCCCTCGGTGAGCGGGTCGGTGGCGGTCACCCAGTCGACGATCTTGCGCTCGCCGGTGGTGGTCTTCTGCAGGGCCGGGTGGCCCAGGTCGACGCCCGAGTCGAGGATGCCGATGGTCACGCCGCGGCCGTCGGCGCGCGGGTGGTCCTCGACGAACTCGACGGCGCCCGTCTCGTGGGACGGGTTGTACGGGTTCTTCGCCGGGGTGTACTTCGACGGCGCCGGGTACGTCCGGGTCACCGTGGTGCCCTCGACCGCGCCGGGGACACCGGCGTCGGGGCGCGGGTCGTCCAGCTCGATCTCGGCCTGGAGGTCGACCGACTGGACGGCGGAGAGCTTGGTGGCCGCCTTGATGGCGGCGTCGGCCTTGCCGGTCGGCAGGGTCGCGCGGACGTAGCCGAGCTCGTCGTTGCGGTTGCCGACCGAGGCGCCGGGGACGGCGTCGAGCTGGCCGGCGACCTGCTCGGTCGCGCCGGGCGCGGTGGCGACGAGGATGGTGACGTGCGGCTCGCCGGCGGCCTCGGCCTCGGAGAGGCGCTGCGCGTCGATGGCGCCGAGCTTGTCGGCGGGCTCCGCGGTCTTCACCGGGGGAGTGGTGGCCGCCGGGTCGTCGGCGGCCAGGACCGGGGCGGCACCGGCCGCGACGAGCGCGGTCACCAGGCCGGCGGCGGCGGCGATCCGAGCCGCTCGGCCGGTCCCGGTCGAGCGCCCGGGTATGGAGCTCTGGGTTTCGGGGGTGGTCATTTACATCCCTGTTGTGAAAGGAGAGAGTCCGGATTCCGGTACCGGATGACCGCTCAGCCTTTCGCAAGTGACAGGGTTTTGTGGAGAGTTCCTGGAGGCCATGTTGTGTCCATGGCGTACATCCGCCACGACGCATCCTCCGCCACAGAGCACGAATCGCCCTCAACGAGGGCGATTCGGCGGGTGGTCGGCGGCTCTCACTGCTCCTTGGCGCGGGCGTAGTGCCGGGACGCCTTCGCGCGGTTGCCGCAGGTCGCCATCGAGTGCCAGCGCCGGGTGCCGTTCCGTGAGGTGTCCAGGAAGTGCAGGATGCACGCCTCGTGCGCGCAGATCCTGATCCGGTCCGGCACGGTCCGCAGCAGGTCCAGGTGGCCACGGGCGGCCGTCCATCCCGGCCCCCACGCCGGATCGGCGAACTCGGCGCGCTCGCCGGGCCCTTCGGCGGTGAGCTCCACGCGGATCCGGCCGTGCTCCAGGACGGCGTCGACCCGCGCGGCCGCGCCCGCGTCCCCGGGTCGGTCGACCAGCGCCTTCAGGGCCTCGCGGGCGGTGCGGGTGTGCCGGAGCGTGGCCTCGTCGGCGGCGAACCGCCCGTCGAGCCCGTTGGCGGCGAGCCAGATCGCGAGCCCCTCGGTGCCGGCGAGGAGGTCCTGCGGCTCCCCCTCGCTCATCCACCGGGTGTTGAGCAGGTCCAGGGAGAGCGGTTCGCCGGTCAGTGGCCGCGGGTCGGTGACGGTCATGACGGGCATCCTCCTCGACCCCCGGGGCGATCTAACCCCTTAAGCGTACGTGACGGGTTGCGTCCCGAGAGTTCTAACCTCTAAAGTCGAGTTAAGCGGTTAGCCCGAAGGGGGCGACCGAAGACGAGGGGACCGTCATGTCCGCGATCGGCACGCTGAACACGGCACACATCGGCATCAACGTCACCGACCTGGACCGCTCGCTCCGCTTCTACGGGGAGGTCCTGGGCTTCGAGGTCATCGGCTCCGGCGACGCCGACGGCCGCCGCTACGCCTTCCTGGGCCAGGGCGGCCGGCTCACGCTCACCCTCTGGCAGCAGGCCGAGGGCGGGTACGAGGCGAACCGCGCCGGCCTCCACCACCTGGCCTTCGAGGCCGAGTCCATCGAGAAGGTCCGCGAGGCGGAGGCCGCCCTCAAGGCGGAGGGCGTCGCCTTCGCCTACGACGGCGTCGTCGCCCTCGGCGAAGGCGCCACGGCCGCCGGCATCTTCTTCCACGACCCCGACGGCACCCGCCTGGAGATCAACGTCCCCAAGGGCGCCGAGGGTGCTCCGGCCCCCAGCGCCACGGCCCCGACCTGCGGCTTCTTCTAGCCGCCCGCGGCCGGACCCCGCGCCCGGGGCCCACCCGCCCACCACGCGCCCGCACCCACCTGGAGCCCGCCATGAGCAGCACCGCCTACCACCACGGCTCGCTCGCCGTGCAGCAGAAGCTCGGCGTCCAGGAGGCCGCCGCCCACATCGCCCCCAGCATCCGCCCCGGCATCCGTCCGGTCGCCGCCGCCTTCCTGGAGCTCCAGCCCATGCTGGTCCTGGGGGCGGCGGCCCCGGACGGGCGCGTCTGGGCGAGCCTGCTGACCGGCGCGCCCGGCTTCGCCCGCGCGACCGACCCGCACACCGTCTCCGTCGCGGCGGCGCCCCGCCCCGACGACCCGCTCGCGCAGGCCCTGGCCGCCGAGGCCCCGGTCGGCACCCTCGCCCTCGACCCCCGCACCCGCCGCCGCATGCGCCTCAACGGCACCGCCCGCCCCAGCGCCCGCGGCCTCCTGATCGAGGCGGAGCAGGTCTTCGCCAACTGCCCCAAGTACCTCCAGCGGCGCGAGCTGTACGCCCCCGGTCCCGCGGGCCCCGGCCCGGCGCCCGCCCACCGGGGCGACGCCCTCACCGAGGCCCAGCTCGCCGCCGTCCGCGCGGCCGACACCTTCTTCGTCGCCACCGTCGGACCGGACGGCGCCGACGCCAGCCACCGCGGCGGCAACCCCGGCTTCGTCCACACCGAGGGCCCCCGCGAACTCCTCTGGCGGGACTACCCCGGCAACGCGATGTTCCTCACACTCGGCAACCTGGAGACCGACGAAAGGGCGGGTCTCCTCTTCCTGGACTGGGAGAAGGGCACGACCCTCCAGCTCAGCGGCCGGGCGGAAACGGTATACCGTTCAGAGGAGCGGTACGTCCGCTTCCGGGTCGACAGCGTCGTCGAGACCCCGGCCGCCAGCCCCCTGCGCTGGTCCGCGCCGGAATACTCCCCGGCCAATCCGACCACCCCCTGATCGCGCCCCCTGCCGCCCGCACGCGGACTCCCGATTCCCGATCCCGAGGAACCCGTGACCACTGCCGCCCGGACGATCGAGGCCACCACGCCCGCGCCGTCCACGCCCGCGCCCGCCGCCGTCCCCGCCGCCGTCCCCGCACCGGCCCCCGTACGCCGCCCCGGGCCCCCGCCCCGGCCCCGCCCGCTCGCGGTCCTCGTCGCCACCGGCACCAGCACCGCCGCCCTCCTCCTGCTCGTCGCCCTCGGCACCGTGCTGCACCACCCGCTGCTCATCCCGCCGCTCGCCGCGAGCATGGCGCTGGTCGCCGCCTCCCCGGACCTGCCGCTCTCCCAGCCGCGGTCGGTCATCGGCGGGCAACTCCTGTCCGCCCTGGCCGGCTTCGCCGTCCTCGCGGTCGCGGGCCCCGGCCTGTGGAGCGCGGCCGTCGCCGGCGGACTCGCCCTCGGCGCGATGATGCTCGCCCGCGCCCCGCACTCCCCGGCCGCCGCCACCGCCGTGATCGTCGCCCTCGGCGGCCCGCCGTTCTGGACCTTCACCGGCCTGCTGCTCGCCTCCTGCGCGCTCCTCGTCGCCGCCGGCTGGCTCATGGCCCGCGCCACCCGCCGTACGTACCCCGTGTACTGGATCTAGCCATCCCCCTAGCCTGCTGCCCATGAAGCAGGAGCTGCGGGTGGCGGCCTACGCCGTAGTCGTCCGGGACCACGAGATACTGCTCGCCCGCTGGGTGGCCAAGGACGGCACCAAGCGGTGGACCCTGCCCGGGGGCGGCATGGACCACGGGGAGGAGCCCGTCGGGACCGTCGTCCGCGAGGTCGAGGAGGAGACCGGGTACGCGGTCGAGCCGACCGCCCTCCTCGGCATCGACTCGATCATGCGCCAGTGGATCGTCCGCATCGGCGCGCCCGGCTCCTTCCAGGGGCTCCGGATCCTCTACGAGGCCCGGATCACCGGCGGCGAACTCCGCAGCGAGACCGGCGGTTCCACCGACCTCGCGGCCTGGCACCCGCTGGACTCCGTGCCGGACCTGCCCCGGGTCGAACTCGTCGACATCGGCCTCGACCTGTGGCGGGAACGGCCCCCCGCCGGCCGCTCCCGCCTCACGGGTCCGGCGAACGGCTGAGCGGGGGTCCGGCGAACGGCTGAAAAGGGCTCAACCGTCCCGGGAGCGCTCAACCCTCCCGCACCCCCCGTGGTCCTCCCCGCCGACCGCACGTCCGGATCACCGGATCACCACGGAAACAGGGGAACCCGCATGGCCACCGCCCGCACCGCCCGCACCGTCGTCGCCACGGCCCTCGCCGCCGGCCTCACCGTCACCGCGCTCGCCGCCCCCGCCCTCGCGGCGGGCCCCGCCGCGCCCGCGGCCCCGGCGAAGAAGGACCACGCCGCCACCCAGGCGGCCCTCCAGGCCAACGTCGACGCCGGCGTGCCCGGCGCCGTCGCCCAGGCCCGCGTCGACGGCCGTTCCTGGACCGGCACCGCCGGCGAGCGCGGCGGCGACGACCGCTACCGCGTCGGCTCCATCACCAAGACCTTCGTCGCCACCGTCCTCCTCCAGCTCCAGGCCGAGGGCCGCCTCGACCTCGACGACCCGGTCGAGAAGTGGCTCCCCGGCCTCGTCCGCGGCAACGGCCACGACGGCCGGAAGATCACCGTCCGTCAGCTCCTCAACCACACCAGCGGCGTCTACAGCTACACCGAGGACCCCGGCTTCCAGCAGAAGGTCTTCGGCGCCGGCTTCCTGGAGCACCGCTACGACACCTGGAAGCCGCGCGACCTCGTCGCCGTCGCCACCAGCCACGCCCCCGAGTTCGCGCCCGGCACCTCCTGGCGCTACTCCAACACCAACTTCGTCCTCGCCGGGCTCGTCATCGAGGAGGTCACCGGCCGCCCCTACGGCAAGGCCGTCGAGAACCGCATCATCAAGCCCCTCAAGCTCCGCGCCACCAGCGTCCCCGGGACCCGGCTGAACGTCCCCCAGCCCAGCAGCCGCGCCTACTCCACCCTCGCCCCCGAGAAGACGTCCCCCGTCCACGACGTCACCGAGCTCAACCCCTCCCTCGCCCACGCCGCCGGCGAGATGATCTCCGACTCGGCCGACCTCCAGACCTTCTACCGCGCCCTCCTCAAGGGCCGGCTCCTGCCCAAGGCCGAGCTGCGCGAACTCACCACCACCGTGCCGGTCTCCGCCGAGTACCCCGACTTCCGCTACGGCCTCGGCATCTCCTGGCAGAAGCTGAGCTGCGGCACCGAGATCTGGGGCCACGGCGGCGGCATCCACGGCTCGCTCTCGGAGGCGTACGCCACCCGCGACGGCCGGCACACCCTGGCCGCCAACATCAACGCCGACTGGACCGGCGACACCCAGGCCGTCATCGACGCCGAGTTCTGCGGCACGGTCCCGGCGAAGAAGTAGCGCTCACCGGGGCAGGACGACGACGTACGCGGCGGGCTGCCGCTCCGACGCGGCCATCAGGGCCGTACGGACCACGGTGGCCTGCTGGTCCATCGCCTCGCGCAGCTTGCGCGGGGTCAGGTGGACCACCGTGATGCCGAGCCGCTCCAGGTGCTCCCGCTTGCGGGTGTACTCGGACCACAGCGCGTCCTCGTCCTGCCGCGGCGCCCGGGTGTCCAGCTCCACCGCCACCGCCTGGTCCGGCCAGTAGGCGTCCACCCCGCCGAGGTGCGGGCCGCCCGGCAGCCGCAGGTCCACGTTCCACACCGGGTCCGGCAGTGCGAAGTCCCGCACCATCTCGTACAGCCGCTCCTCCGACAGCGCCCGCCCCTCCACGAGGAGCGAGTCCACCGCGTCCACCACGTGCGGCCGGGTCAGCAGCCGCAGCCGGCTCAACTCCCGGACCAGGACGGGTGGTTCACAATGGCCGCCGCGCACCGCCTCGGTGAGCAGCCGGCGGACGCCCTCCGCGTCGTGCATCCCCGAGACCGCGTCGGCGAGCGCCCGGGCGACCGGCGCCACCGGCAGCCCGTCCAGCTCCACCGGCTCCGGGGACTCCGGCGCCCGCACGACCCGTACGAAGCCGGTCGACCGCAGCCGCCGGGTGCGGCCCACCAGGACGTCGATCCGCTCCAGGGCGGCCGGCGGGGGAGCGGAGGAGAAGCCGTGCAGGGCGAGCGCGGCGAGCCCGGTGAGCATCGCGCCCGGGCCGTACAGGGGCGCCTCGCCGTCCCTGCGGGTGTAGAGCAGCGCGGCCCGCAGCCGGTCGTCGCTGGTCGGCGCGCCGGGGTGGAGCAGGAAGACGCCGGGCAGCAGCTGCTGCCAGTCGCCGCCGGCCGCGACCCGTCCGGCGACCTCGGCGGCGGGCACGCCCATGGCCCGCAACTGGCCGGTGGAAGCGAGCCGTTGGGCGAGGCTCGCGGGGGAGGCGAGGGGGCGGGGGCTGATGGGGGTGTCGTGGTTCATGCCGGGGGTCTTCCGCAGCCCGGCCCGGCCCTAACGGCCTGTTACAAGGCGGTGGCCGAACCCGGACAAGCCCGCACTAAAGTACGCGCGTTCGACTGCCGAGAGAGACCCGCGCGGGAAGGTCCGTGGCCGTACGGACCCTCCCGCGGGTGCCGGCTCAGTCCTCCAGCGCGTCGCACTCCTGCGCCCGCAGCGCGCGGGCCAGGTCGTCGCGGGACTCCAGGACGAGCCGGCGCAGTGCCGGAGCCGCGTCCGCGTGCTCCACCAGCCAGGCGTCGGTGGCCGCCAGGGTCTCCGGGCGGTCCTGGTACGCCGGGAAGAGCCCGCGCACCACGTCCATGCCGATCTGGATCGACCGCTCGGACCAGATCCGCTCGATCGCCGCGAAGTACTTCTCCGCGTACGGGGCGGTCAGCTCGCGCTGCGAGGGCTGCGCGAAACCGCCGATGACCGCGCCGACCAGCGCGTTCGACAGCGTGTCCGACTCGACGACCTGCGCCCACGCCTGCGCCTTGACGGCCGCCGACGGCCGGGCGGCCAGCAGCCGCACCTGGTGGCGCTTGCCGCTGGCGGTGTCGTCCCTCGCCAGCTCCTCGTCGATGCGCGTCTCGTCGGCCCGGCCGTACTCGGCGAGCGGGGAGAGCAGCGCCCAGCGCAGCTCCTGGTCGACGTCGAGGCCGTCGATCCGGGCGGTGCCGGCGAGCAGCCCCTCCAGGAGCCGGAGGTCGGCGTCGGAGGAGGCGGTCGCGGCGAGGAAGCGGGCCCAGGTCAGCTGGTGCTCGCTGCCGGGCTCGGCGAGCCGCAGCTCGCGCAGCCCGCCTTCGGCGAGCCGGCGCCCGCCCTCCGCGCGCCACGCCGGGGCCGCGTAGTGGGTGACGGCGGTCCGCGCCCAGGCGTGCAGCATCTGGAGGACGCCGATGTCGGTCTCGCGGCCGGCGAAGGCGAGCACGGCGGCGACGAAGTCGCGGGCCGGCATCAGCCCGTCCCGGGTCAGGTTCCACAGCGCCGACCAGCACAGGGCGCGGGCCAGCGGGTCCGTGACGGAGCCGAGGTGCTCGCGGAGGGTGTCGAGGGAGCGCTCGTCGAAGCGGACCTTGCAGTAGGTGAGGTCGTCGTCGTTGACGAGGATCAGGTCCGGCTGCTCGCTGCCGGCCAGCTCGGCGACGACCGTGCGGGGCCCGGCGACGTCGGTCTCCACGCGGGCGTACCGCACGAGCGCGCCCTCGGTGAGCCGGTAGAGGCCGACCGCGATCCGGTGCGGGCGCAGCTCGGCGCCCTCCTGGAGGACGGCGAGCTCGGTGATCCGGCCCTCGGCGTCGTAGGTGACCTCGGGGGCGAGGACGTTGACGCCGGAGGTCTGGAGCCAGGACTTCGACCAGGCCTTCATGTCGCGCCCCGAGGTCTCCTCCAGGACGGACAGCAGGTCGTGCAGGCGGGTGTTGCCGTAGGCGTGGCGCTTGAAGTAACGGCGGGCGCCCTCCAGGAAGGCGTCCCGGCCCGCGTAGGCGACGAGCTGCTTGAGGACGGAGGCGCCCTTGGCGTAGGTGATGCCGTCGAAGTTGAGCTTGGCGTCCTCCAGGTCGCGGATGTCGGCCGTGACCGGGTGGGTGGAGGGCAGCTGGTCGGCCCGGTAGGCCCACGCCTTGCGGTTGTTGGCGAAGGTGACCCAGCTGTCGGTGAAGCGGGTGGCCTCGGCGAGCGAGAAGGAGCCCATGAAGTCGGCGAAGGACTCCTTGAGCCACAGGTCGTCCCACCAGACCATGGTGACGAGGTCGCCGAACCACATGTGGGCCATCTCGTGCAGGATCGTGTTGGCGCGCCGCTCGTATGCCGCCCGCGTGACCTTGCCCCGGTAGATGTACTCCTCGGTGAAGGTGACCATGCCGGGGTTCTCCATGGCGCCGAGGTTGTACTCGGGCACGAAGGCCTGGTCGTACTTGCCGAAGGGGTACGGGTAGTCGAAGTTGTCGTGGAAGAAGTCGAAGCCCTGCTTGGTGATCAGGAAGACGTCGTCCGCGTCGAAGTGCTTCGCGAGCCCCTTGCGGCACATCGCGCCGAGCGGGATCTCGACGTCGCCGCGCCGGTAGGTGTCGGTGACGTAGTGGTACGGGCCGGCCACCACGCAGGTGATGTACGTGGAGATCGGCGCGGTCTCCGCGAAGCGCCACACGCCGTCGGCGCCCCGCTCGCCGGCGCCGTTGCTCCACACCGTCCACGCGTCGGGCGCGGTCACCTCGAAGCGGTACGGCGCCTTCAGGTCGGGCTGCTCGAAGTTGGCGTAGACCCGGCGGGCGTCGGCCGGTTCGTACTGGGTGTACAGGTACACCTCGCCGTCCTCGGGGTCGACGAAGCGGTGCATGCCCTCGCCGGTGCGGCTGTAGGCGCACTGCGCGTCGACGACCAGGACGTTCTCGTCGGCCAGGCCGTCCAGGGCGATCCGGGCCCCGTCGAAGACGGCCGCCGGGTCGAGCTCCCGCCCGTTGAGGGTGACGGAGGTGACCGACGGCGCGACCAGGTCGGCGAAGGTCGTGTCGCCGTCGCCGGTGCGGCGGAAGCGGATCGTCGTCACCGAGCGGAAGGTGCGTACCGCCTCCGTGGACTCGCCGACCGCCGAGCGCAGGTCGAGGGCGACCTCGTAGCCGTCGACGGACAGCAGCGCCGCCCGCTCGTGGGCCTCGTCGCGGGACAGGTTCTCACCGGGCACGGTCACTCCTTCGTGGCGTGTTCGAAACAGCACCGATCCTCCCATGCGCACCTTTCACCGGGCGCACGGGAATGCCGACACGGCCCGCCGGTGTTGCGCCAAGTCGGTGCACATCCCCCCTTTCCACCGCCCCGAGGAGTGACATGTCCGAGAGCAGGACCACCGCAGAGTTCTTCTTCGACCCGCTGTGCCCCTGGGCGTGGATGACCTCCCGGTGGATGCTGGAGGTGGAGAAGGTCCGCCCCGTGGACGTGCGCTGGAAGGTGATGAGCCTCGCGGTCCTGAACGAGGACCGTCTGGACGAGGTCCCCGCCGAGTACCGGGAGATGCTGGAGACCAAGGCCTGGGGCCCGGTCCGCGTCGTCATAGCGGCGCAGCGGCTGCACGGCGACGAGGTCGTCGGCAAGCTCTACACCGCGCTCGGCACCCGCTTCCACAACAACGGCGAGGGCCCGACCCGCGAGGCCGTCGCCGGCGCGCTGCGCGACGTCGGCCTCCCCGAGGACCTGGTGGAGTACGCCGACAAGGACACGTACGACACCGAGCTGCGCGCCTCCCACGCGGAGGGCATCGGGAAGGTCGGCCAGGACGTCGGCACCCCGGTGATCGCGGTGCCCGGCCCGGACGGCGACGAGGTCGCCTTCTTCGGCCCGGTCGTCACCCCCACCCCGCGCGGCGAGGCGGCGGCCCGGCTCTGGGACGGCACGCTGCTCGTGGCGTCCACCCCGGGCTTCTACGAGATCAAGCGCACGCGGACGGCGGCGCCGAGCTTCGAGTAGCAGTCGCCCCGCACAGGGAAGGGCCCCCGCGATTCACGTCATCGCGGGGGCCCTTCTTTCATCCGCCTGCTCGGTGAAGGTTGAGAAGACGATCACGAGCAGGACGAGCGGGGGGTCAGAACGAGATCAGCGGAACGCTGGCCTTCGCGGCCTGGTAGCGCTTGTTCACGTCCTGCCAGTTGACGACCTGCCACATGGCGTCGATGAAGTCGACCTTCTGGTTCTTGTACTGGAGGTAGAAGGCGTGCTCCCAGGCGTCGAAGACCAGGACCGGGATCGAGCCCTGGCCGACGTTGCCCTGGTGGTCGTAGACCTGCTCGACGATGAGGCGGCCGCTGACCGGCTCGTAGGCGAGGACGCCCCAGCCGGAGCCCTGGGTGGTCGCCGAGGCCTTGGTCAGCTGGGCCTTGAACTTCGCGAAGGAGCCGAAGGACTCGGTGATCGCGTCGGCGAGCTCGCCCACGCCGTCGGCCGCGAGCGGCTCGCCGCCGCCCTCGCCGCCCTTCGGGCTCGCCATGTTGTTCCAGTAGATGGAGTGGAGGATGTGGCCGGAGAGGTGGAACGCGAGGTTCTTCTCCAGGCCGTTGACCGCTCCCCACTGGTCCTTGTCGCGGGCCTCCTCCAGCTGCTCCAGGGTGTCGTTCGCCCCCTTGACGTAGGCGGCGTGGTGCTTGTCGTGGTGCAGCTCGATGATCTGCGGATTGATCACCGGCTCCAGCGCCGCGTAGTCGTACGGCAGCTCCGGAAGTGTGTAGATCGCCATGTGTGCCAAGCCCTTCGACCGACTTCTTATTGCAACCTCTATGCAAGTGCAGGCTAACAGCACCTGCGGGGGAAGTTGATCAGTCCTTGGTCCTAGTCCCGCCGTCCGGCCGCCTCCGTCCGCCCGCCACGCGCCCGACTGCTTCCGCGCGCTCCGCCGAACGGCGGACACCGCCGCTGTCCCCGGCCCGTTCAAGATCCATAACGTGCGGGCATGAAGCTCCCCCTGAGACTCGCCGCCGCCGGCGCCCTGGTCGCCCTGCTCGCCGGCACCGCCCAGGCCGCCGCCCCCTGGCGCCAGGCCGGCGCCGACGCCCGGAGCGGCGTCAGCGGCCTCGCCGCCGAGGGCCCCGGCACCGGCACCGCCCTCGTCGTCCACGACAACAAGCGCTCCGGACAGCCGCGCCTGTCCCGGCTCGCGTACGGCACCGACCCCGTCACCGTCACCCCGCTGGTCTGGGACGGGGCCGAACCCGTCGACCTGGAGGCCGTCGAGGCGATCCCCGGGATGCCGGGGGAGTACCTCGCCGTCGCCGCGCGCGGCATCGTCTACCGGGTGAAGGTCGCCGGCACCACGGCGACGGTCGTCGAGTACACCCCGCTGCCGGCGATCGGCGAGGGCGACGACTTCGAGAGCTTCGCGCTGGTCGCCCGCGACGGCCGGTTCGCCGCGCTGTGGGCCGACCGCGGCGAGGGCGAGGCACGGCCCGCCACGCTCTACGCCGCGCCCCTCACCTTCGCCGCCTGGGGCGAGCCGAGGTTCGGCGCCGTGACCCGGCGCTCCTTCACCGCCCCGTACCCCACGGACGCGGGCACGCGGCACATCTCCGACATCTCCGTCACCGACTCCGGCCGGATCCTGGTGGGTTCGGCGGCGGACGCCGGCGACGACGGCCCCTTCGACTCCGCCGTCACCGACGCCGGGCAGGTCGTCCTCACGGCCATCGGCCGGGTACGGATCTCCCTCACCGCCCGCCCGGTCCCGCTCGGCACCTTCCCCGGCTACAAGGTCGAGGCCGTCGAGTGCCTCCCCGGCACTGGCGACGCCCTCCTCGGCACGGACGACGAGAACCGGGGCGGATACGTCCGCACGGCGCCCTACTGCGGCGGCTGACCCGGCCCCGCACGCGCGAACGCCCCGCCGGGACCGTGCCCGGCGGGGCGTTCGTACGAGGAGCGGCGGAGGGCTCAGACCTTCTCGGCCGCGGTCCCGACCGCCTTCTCGCGCGACTTCTGGAGCGCGAAGCCGACGACGGCGAGGCAGAGCGTCAGCGCGCCCGTCGCGTACAGCTGGATCCGGGTGCCCTCCTCACGGGCCATCAGGAAGAAGATCGCGGCCATGCCGGCGAGCGCCACCCAGGTCAGCACCGGGAAGGCCCACATCCGCACGACCAGCTTCTCCGGCTCCTCGCGCTCGGTGCGGCGGCGCAGCACCAGCTGGGAGGCGGCGATGAAGAACCAGACGACGAGGATGATCGCGCCGATCGTGTTGAGCAGCCAGACGAAGGCCTTGTCCGGCGACCAGTAGCTCAGCAGCACCGCGCCGAAGCCGACGACCGAGGAGAGCAGGACGGCCGGGCGCGGCACGCCGCCGAAGGTGCGGCCCAGCGCCTGCGGGCCCTGGCCGCGGCCGATCAGCGAGCGGGCCATGCGGGAGGCGCCGTAGATGTTGGCGTTCATCGCGGAGAGCAGGGCGACGAGCACGACCACGTTCATGATCTGGCCGGCGGCCGGGATGCCCAGGTGGTCGAGGGTGGCGACGTACGGGCCCTTCTCGACGACCGCCTGGTCGTCCCAGGGGACGAGGGTGACGATGACCGCCATCGAGCCGATGTAGAAGAGCGCGATGCGCCACATCGCCGTGCGGACCGCCTTGGCGACGCCCTGCACGGGGTGCTCGGACTCGGCCGCCGCGATGGTGACCGTCTCCAGGCCGCCGTACGCGAAGACGGAGGCGAGCAGGCCGACGATCAGGCCCTCGGAGCCGTGCGGGAAGAAGCCGCCGTCGCCGGTGAGGTTGGCGGTGCCGGGGGCGTCCGAGCCGGGCAGGACGCCGGCGATGGCGAGCACGCCGATGCCGAGGAAGAGGACGATCGCGCCCACCTTCAGCGCGGCGAACCAGAACTCGAACTCGCCGAAGTTCTTCACCGCGGCGAGGTTGGTGCCGCAGAAGACCAGCATGAAGAGCGCCACCCAGGCCCACGCGGGGGTGCCCGGGAACCAACCGGTCATGATGTTGGCGGCGCCGATGCCCTCCAGGCCGACGGCGACGCAGAGCAGGAACCAGAAGGCCCAGCCGGCGGTGAAGCCGGCCCAGGGGCCGAAGGCGCGCTCGGCGTGGACGGAGAAGGAGCCGGAGGCGGGGTTGGCCGCCGACATCTCGCCGAGCATCCGCATCACCAGCATGACGAGCACGCCGGAGATCGCGTAGGCGACGACGATCGAGGGGCCGGCGGCGGCGATGCCGGCGCCGGAGCCGACGAAGAGGCCGGCGCCGATGACGCCGCCGAGGGCGATCATCGACAGATGGCGCTGCTTGAGGCCGTGGGAGAGGCCCTCGGCGGGAGCGGCGGCGCCGCCCTCGCGGTCGGCCTGCGCGGGCGCGGTGGTCCGGGACATGGGCAACCCTGTTCATCAGCTGAGACGGGGAGGGAAGCCCACAGTCTGGGTGCCCGCACCGCTCAGAGGGAACAGATGTCCGCTATACGGTCACGACCTTCACACAAGGTGAAGATTCAGTTCCGTTTCGTCGCGGACGTGCGGGCCTCCCGCGACGCCCGGATCTCCCTCAGCCACGCGACGAGCAGCACCAGGGCCGTCGCCCCCGCCGACCACAGCACCTGCGGCCGCGCCCCGTCGTCGGTCAGCATCAGGACGAGGACCGCGCCCATCGCCGCCAGCGCCGTCCACGTCAGCCACGGGAAGCCCCACATCCGCAGCGTCAGCGTCTCGGGCGCCTCCCGCTCGATCCTCGGCCGCAGCCGCAGCTGCGACACCGCGATCAGCGCCCACACGAAGAGCAGCACCGCGCCGACCGCGTTGAGCATGTAGAGGAAGACGGAATCCGGCCACTTCAGATTCAGCAGCACGGAGACGAAGCCGAAGGCCACCGAGGCGAGCACCGCGCGCCGCGGAACCCCTCCCGCCGACACCTTCAGCAGCCCCTTCGGCGCCTCGCCGCGCTCGGCCAGCGAGAAGACCATCCTGGAGGAGCCGTACAGATTGGCGTTGAGCGCCGAGAGCAGCGCCACGAAGACCACCACGTTCATGATCTGGCCCGCGCCCGGCACCCCGATCGCGTCGAGCACCGCCACGTACGGCGACTCGCCCGGCACCATCGACGTCCACGGCAGCAGGGTCACGATCACCAGCATCGAGCCCACGTAGAAGAGGAGGATCCGCCACACGGCGCTGCGCACCGCCCGCGCCACGTTCCGCGCCGGGTCCTCCGACTCGGCGGCGGCGATGGTGACGACCTCCAGGCCGCCGAAGGCGAAGACCACGGCGAGCACCCCGGAAATCACCCCGGACCAGCCGTTCGGCAGGAAACCGCCCTGCCCGGTCAGGTTCGCGAGCCCCACCGGATCCGTGTCGGGCAGCCAGCCGACGATCGCGAGCGCCCCGAGGCCCAGGAAGAGCACGATCGCGCCGACCTTCAGTGCGGCGAACCAGAACTCGAACTCGCCGAAGTTCTTCACCGCCGCCAGGTTGGCCAGCGTGAAGACGACCATGAAGAGCAGCACCCAGCCCCACTGCGGCACCCCCGGCACCCAGCCGTGCGCGATCCGCGCCGCGCCCGTCGCCTCCACGGCGAGGACGACCACCAGCAGGAACCAGTACAGCCAGCCCACCGAGAACCCGGCCCAGCGGCCGAGGGCACGCTCCGCGTGCACCGAGAACGCTCCGGACGCCGGCATCGCCGCCGACATCTCGCCCAGCATCCGCATCACCAGCATCGCGAGCGCGCCCGCGATCAGATAGGAGAGCACGATGCCGGGCCCGGCGACCGCGATGCCCGCGCCGGAGCCGACGAAGAGACCGGCGCCGATGACCCCGCCGAGCCCGAGCATCGTCAGATGACGCTGCTTCAGGCCGTGCGAGAGCGGCTCCGGTTCGGTGAGCGGGGTGGGCGGTGCGGCGTCGCGCATGGTGGGGACTCGCGCTCTGGGAGAAGGACGGTGTGCGGATGGAGCTTCGGTCGGGACTTTATGGAGACCCCACAGTCTCCCTGTTGACACGCTCCTGACGCAAAAGGGACCAGAAGTTGTCTTTCGCCAGTGACAAGCGTCACGTGGCGTGTGCTGCCCTCCCGGTCCTTTGTCGGAAACCGATGAAGCCCCGGCCCGTGGCTTTGTCGGCGGCTGACGGTGATCGGCCGTTCACTCCTGGCATAGCGTCGACGTGTCCTGACACCCTCACCCCGCGGAGTACCGATGAGCACCGCCGCCGCCCCCGTCCGCACCCTCCGTGCGGGCACCGTCCTGGCCGACCTCCTTCCGTCGAGCCGCGTCCGCGACGTCGCCCTCGTCGTCGGCGGCGCCGCCCTCACCGGCCTGGCCGCGCAGCTCACCCTGCCGGTCCCCGGCTCGCCGGTCCCGGTCTCCGGCCAGACCTTCGCCGCCCTGCTCGTCGGCACCGCCCTCGGCGCCCGCCGCGGCTTCCTCTCCCTCGCCGTCTACGCCGTCGTCGGCATGGCGGGCGTCCCGTGGTTCGCGGAGGCGAGCTCCGGCTACGCGATGCCGTCCTTCGGCTACGTCCTCGGCATGCTGCTCGCCGCCACCGTCGTGGGCGCCCTCGCCCGCCGCGGCGCCGACCGCTCGGTCCTGCGCACCGCCGGCACCATGGTCCTCGGCTCGGCGATCATCTACGCGGTCGGCGTGCCCTACCTGGCCCTCGCCACCGGCATGAGCCTCGGCCAGGCGGTCGCCGCCGGCCTGACGCCCTTCCTCATCGGCGACGCCCTCAAGGCCGCCCTCGCCATGGGCGCCCTTCCGGCCGCCTGGAAGCTGCTCGGCCGCAAGGGCTGACGCCCCAGGAGCCGCACGTACGCGAAGGGCCCGCCGCTCCTCCCCGGAGCGGCGGGCCCTTTCCCGTACGGGCGCGACTAGTCGCGGGCCACGGCGGTCTTCCTGACCCGCTCGCGGACCAGCGCGATCGCCAGCACCAGCGCGGCCACCAGCAGCGAGAGCACGACCTGCTCCCGGGCGCTGCCGCCGTCGTAGATCATGTAGCCGAGGACGAAGACGATCATGCCGATGGTCGCCCAGGTCAGGTACGGGAAGAGCCACATCCGCACGACCAGCTTCTCGGGCGACTCGCGCAGGATGATCCCGCGCATCCGCAGCTGGGTCACGCAGATGACCAGCCAGACGAAGAGCGCCACCGCGCCGGAGGAGTTCAGCAGGAAGGCGAAGACGGTGTCCGGCCACTGGTAGTTGAAGAAGACCGCGACGAAGCCGAAGACGACCGAGGAGAGGATCGCGGCCTTCGGCACGCCCCGCTTGTCGACCTTGGCGAAGCCCTTCGGCGCGTCCCCGCGCTGCCCGAGCGAGAAGGCCATCCGGGAGGCCGTGTAGAGGCCCGAGTTGAGGCAGGACAGCACGGCGGTCAGGACGATCACGTTCATGATCTGGCCGGCCGCGGGGATGCCGATGGAGTCGAGGGCGGCGACGTACGAGCCCTTCTCCACGATCGACGGGTCGTTCCACGGCAGCAGCGTCAGGACGATGAAGATCGAGCCCAGGTAGAAGACGCCGATCCGCCAGATCACGCTGTTGGTCGCCTTGGTCACGGCCCGCTGCGGGTCCTCCGACTCGCCGGCCGCGAGGGTCACGATCTCGCTGCCCATGAAGGAGAAGACCACCATCAGCACGCCGGTGAGGATCGCGCCCGCGCCCATCGGCATGAACCCGCCCGCGTCGGTGAGGTGCGCGAAGCCCGCGCCCGGGTTGTCCGAGCCCGGCAGCACGCCGAAGACGGCGAGCATGCCGATCACCACGAAGGCGCCGATGGCGACGACCTTGATGCCGGCGAACCAGAACTCGAACTCGCCGTACGAGGCCACCGACGCAAGGTTCGTCGCGGTGAGCACCACCATCACGATCAGCGCCCAGGCCCACTGCGGCACCGCCGGGATCCAGCTCTCCAGGATGACCGCGCCCGCGGTCGCCTCGACGGCCAGCACGACCACCCAGAAGAACCAGTACAGCCAGCCGATGGTGAATCCGGCCCAGCGGCCGAGCGCCTGGTCGGCGTAGGAGGAGAAGGAGCCGGAGGAGGGCCGCGCGGCGGCCATCTCGCCCAGCATGCGCATCACGAACACGACCATGGCGCCGACGAGCGCGTACGAGAGGAGGATCGCGGGGCCGGCGGCGGCGATGCCGGAGCCGGAGCCGACGAAGAGGCCGGCGCCGATGACGCCGCCGATCGCGATCATCGACAGATGGCGGTTCTTGAGCCCGGCCTTGAGGCCGTCGGACTGCGGGGTCTCACCGGGGTCGCCGGTGGTGCCGCCTTCCTTGGCGAGGGTCGGCTGCGTGTTCATGAACGCTTCCTTCGGGTGTGGGGGGTGGCTCGGGTCGCGAGCCTGAGACATGAAACCCGGCGACCGGCCGGTACGGAAGCTTTGACTCCGGATCGTGATTCAGGACATATTCGGGCCACAAGGTCCAGACCATCCGGGACGGAGGTCCGTGACCCGCCGGGACCAAGGTCCCGACCCCGCTGACCCCTGCCCCGTCCCGGCCGTGCCACACTCGAAGCCATGCGCGTCTACATCGGTTCCGACCACGCCGGCTACGAACTCAAGACCCACCTCGTGGAGTGGCTCACGGCCCACGGCCACGAGCCCGTCGACTGCGGCCCCCACATCTACGACGCCCTCGACGACTACCCGCCGTTCTGCCTGCGCGCCGCCGAGAAGACGGCCGCCGACGCGGACAGCCTGGGCATCGTCATCGGCGGCTCCGGCAACGGCGAGCAGATCGCCGCCAACAAGGTCAAGGGCGTCCGTGCCGCCCTCGCCTGGAGCGAGCAGACCGCCGCCCTCGGCCGCGAGCACAACAACGCCAACGTGGTCGCGGTCGGCGCCCGCATGCACACCGAGGAGGAGGCGACCAAGTTCGTCGAGATCTTCCTCGCCACCCCGTACTCCGGCGACGAGCGCCACACCCGCCGCATCGAGATGCTGAGCGCGTACGAGACCGAGGGCGTCATGCCCCCGATCCCGGCCCACCACCCGCAGCAGGGCTGAGCCCGCCCGCCCGTGCCGCCGGCCGAGCCCGGCGGCACGGCCGTGCCGTTCCGTCACCCAGGAGAACCGCCGTGCCCGAAGGGCATACGATCCACCGCCTCGCCCAGGACCACCGGGAGCGCTTCGGCGGCCGGCCCGTCCGCGCGAGCAGCCCGCAGGGCAAGTTCTCCGACTCCGCCGCCCTCCTCGACGGCTCCGTCCTGGAGACCACCGAGGCCCACGGCAAGCACCTCTTCCTCGGCTTCCCGCGCGACGAGTGGGTCCACATCCACCTCGGCCTCTTCGGCAAGGTGAACTTCGGCGACGCCCCCGCGCCCCCGCCCACCGACACGGTCCGCCTGCGGCTGTCGAACCCGGAGTCGTACGTCGACCTCCGCGGCCCCACCACCTGCGCGCTCGTCACCGACGCCGAGAAGCAGGCGATCCACGCCCGCCTGGGCCCGGACCCGCTGCGGGACGGGGACGACCCCGACACGGCGTGGCGCCGCGTCGCCAGGTCCCGCACCACGATCGCCGCCCTGCTCATGGACCAGAAGGTCATCGCGGGCGTCGGCAACGTCTACCGCGCCGAGGTCCTCTTCCGCCACGGCATCGACCCCTACCGCGCGGGCAGGGACCTGACGGCGGGGGAGTGGACCGCGATCTGGCACGACCTGGCCGCCCTCATGCGCGAAGGCGTCCGCCACAACCGCATCGACACCGTCCGCCCGGAACACACCCCCGAGGCGATGAACCGCCCCCCGAGGGTCGACGACCACGGCGGCGAGGTCTACGTCTACCGCCGGGCGAACCAGCCCTGCCACCTCTGCGGCACCGAGATCCGCACGGCCGACCTGGCGGCCAGGAACCTCTTCTGGTGCCCGACCTGCCAGCCTCAGGGGCACGCCCGCCCCTAGAACCCGTGCGGCAACCAGGGCGCGACGCCGGACCCGAACGCGAGCGACGCCTCCGCCAGGGAGCCGTCCCGCAGCTCGGTGACCCGCCCGGCAAGGGCGAGCGAGGCCAGCGACGTACCGCCCAGATACGCCGCCCCCAACTCCCGTACGGACAGCGCGAGATCAGCCGCGTCCGACGTCCGCGTACAGGTCGCCCCCTTCGCGTCCCCCGACAGCCGCCACCGCCCCGCGTTCCACGGACAGAACGCGTCCTCGACCTCGAACACCACGTCCACCGGCACCCGGTACGTCCGCGCCTCCAGCGCCGCCCCCACGTCCACGAGCCGCGCGAACAGCTGCTCCCGCACGGTCGGTTCGCAGCGCCGGACGTCGGAGACCAGGTGCAGCCACGCCGAGTCCACCGGCGCGCTGTTCACCCGCACCTTCGACGTCAGGTCGACCGAGCAGAGGTACCGCCACAGCGCCGCCTCCGCCACCGGGTCGAGCCCGTACAGCTCGTGCACCGTGACCGTGCCGTCCGCGCCGCCCCAGCCCCACTCCGCCTTGATCGCGTAGAGGGCGTACCCGACGACCTCCCCGTCCCGCTCCGCCAGCACGCACAGCCGCGGCGAGGCTCCCTCCCGCGACCCCGGCGGGTCGAGCAGCGGCAGCCGCTCCCAGCCGGGCCGGCGGGCCAGCATCCCGGGCCGGCGCGGCACCATCCGCGCGTACACCGACTCCACCACCGCCGAGGCCTCCGCGAGCGGCACCATCCGCAGCGTCACCGCGTCCGTCCCGGCCGGCACGGAGAGCCGCACCCGCGTGGTGTCGATGACGGCCCGCTGCGCCCAGCTCGCCGCCGCGTACCCGAACCGGCCGTAGATCGCCGCCTCCGAGGCGGTGAGCACGGCCAGCGGCTCGCCCAGCTCCCGCACGTCGTCGAGCTGCCGGCGCATCATCGAGGTCAGGATCCCGCGCCGCCGATGCGTTCCGGCCACGCTCACCATCGTCACGCCCGCCGCCGGCACCGAGGCCCCGCCGGGCACGGTCACCAAGAACGAGAACGCCCCCGCCGTCGCCACCGGCTCGCCGCCGTCCCGGACCGCCAGCGAACGCCCGCACTCGGTGAGGTCCCGCCACAGCGCCCGCGCCTCCGGCTCCTCCGGCACACCCCCGAAAGCGAGCTCCAGCGTCGCGAACCAGCGATCCCACTCCGAAGGGTCGAGCACCCGCATCTCAGTCGTCATATGCCATCGATATCAGCGGTCTCTGCCCGAGGCGACCCGTTTTCACGCACCTTGTCACGGGGGTACCCCTGCACGGGACCGGCCGGGGTGGATAGGGTCCAGGCCAATGGGTGACGGCACGGCGATCGACACGTACACGGCCCGGCTGCGCAGGCGCGCCCGCCGGGCCCGCGTCGCGCTGCGCCGGACCGGGGTCGACTACTTCCGCGGCGGCGCCTCCGACCGCCTCGCCCTGGCCGGGCTGCTCCTCACCATCCCCGCCATCGTCTGCGGCACCGTCCTCGACCCGGTCTGGTGCTCGCCCACCGCCCTCGTCCTGCCGATCGTGGCCGGCGGGCTGCTGCTGCGCCCCGCCAGCCTCCTCGGCCTGTACGCGGCGTCCGCCGGCGGCCTGATCGTCGAGTCCGCCATCCTCGGCCCGTACGGCGAGGGGCCCGCCCGCGTCACCCCGGGCACCGTCCTCGTGGTCGCCGCCTGCGGCCTCTTCGGACTGCTCATCGCCCAGTTCCGGGCCCGCGTCGGAGTGCCCTGGCGGCGCGGCGGCACGATGCTCTTCGACCTGCGCGAACGGCTCCGCGTGCAGAGCGCGCTGCCCCGGCTGCCGCGCGGCTGGCACCGCGAGATGGCGCTGCGCCCGGCCGGCGGCCAGTCCTTCTCCGGCGACTTCGTCGTCGCCGCCCGCACCCACGGCGGCCGCACCCTGGAGGTCGTCCTCACCGACGTCTCCGGCAAGGGCATGGACGCGGCCTCCCGCTCCCTGCTGCTCTCCGGCGCCTTCGGCGGCCTCCTCGGCTCGCTCCCGCCGCACGGCTTCCTGCCCGCCGCCAACGGCTACCTGCTCCGGCAGAACTGGGACGAGGGCTTCGCCACCTCCATCCACCTCGTCCTCGACCTGGACTCCGGCGACTACGAGCTCTTCTCCGCCGGCCACCTGCCCGCGCTCCAGCTCCACGCCGGCACCGGCCGCTGGGAGGAGAAGGACGGCGACGGACCCCTCCTCGGCGTCTACGACGGCGCGGAGTTCCACCCGGTCAAGGGAACCCTGCACCAGGGCGACGTCCTGATGCTCTTCACCGACGGCCTGGTCGAGGCCGCCGACCGCGACCTCGCCGAGGGCATCGACCGCCTCACCGGCGAGGCCGACCGCTGTGTTCCGGCCGGTTTCGAGGGCGTCGCCTGGCACCTCATCGAGGCGGTGGCCAAGGACGTCAACGACGACCGGGCCCTCCTCATCATCTCCCGCCCGGCCTGAACCTTCCGGTCCCGCCCGGCGTCCCACGATTCGTCACCCGCCGTTGGGGGCAACGGGGTTGGTGGCACGATAGAGGCGCGGGGGTGTCCGGATATGCACCCCGGGGCCAGGCGGGACCGACCTAGGGTGTGATCAGTTGTGGCGATATCGCTGTCCGTAGTGCTGTTGTTGGGAATCGTCCTCGTGGTGCTGATCCGCGGAGGCAGCCTCAAGGGAGGCCCCGCCGTGATCGCCGTCCTCTTCGGCTTCTTCCTCGCCTCCACGGGCATGGCCGACGACATCGAACGCTTCCTGAACTCCGTGACCCAGACGATCAGCGCCATCAAGTTCTGACGGAAACGGCCCCGGGCCCGGTTCCTCGACGAGGAACCGGGCCCGGGGCCGTACACAGAGCGGGCGACGGGAATCGAACCCGCGTAGCTAGTTTGGAAGACTAGGGCTCTACCATTGAGCTACGCCCGCACAGGACGTGCCGGAGACCGGAAAGGCCGCGGCACGGAAAGCATCGTAGCCGGTCCGGAGCCGTCCGTGCACGCCCCGGAAAACGGGGGACGCCGCAGCGTCCCCGTGCATGTACCCTACGTGTCGCACCGACGGGGTGTGGCGCAGCTTGGTAGCGCGTCCGCTTTGGGAGCGGAAGGCCGTGGGTTCAAATCCCGCCACCCCGACCAGCATGATCCGCGCCTCGCGCACCCGGGGTTCCGACCTCGCGGGTTCTTGATCACGTTGTGGGCCCCATCCCACGTGCGGTTACTATGCAAGCTGCGTGCCCGTGTGTCTTTCTGACCGGGCCCATCGGCCGGAACCGCATCGCGCGGCCCGTCCGGAATCCAGGAATCAGCCACCAAGGAGACCGAACCGTGAAGAGCGCCGTGGAGACCCTGAACCCGACCCGGGTTCGGCTCACTGTCGAGGTGCCCTTCGAGGAGCTCAAGGACAGCCTCGACGCGGCGTACAAGAAGATCAACCAGCAGGTCACGGTCAAGGGCTTCCGCAAGGGCAAGATCCCCGCGCGCGTCATCGACCAGCGCTTCGGCCGTGGCGCCGTGCTGGAGGAGGCCGTCAACGACGCGCTTCCGAAGTTCTACAACGAGGCCGTGACCGAGGCCGAGGTCAACCCGCTGGGTCAGCCCGAGGTCGACATCACGGAGCTGAAGGACGGCGAGCTGCTCTCCTTCACCGCCGAGGTCGACGTCCGCCCGGCCATCGAGATCCCGGACTACTCCGGCATCGAGGTCGAGGTCGACGCCATCGAGGTCACCGACGAGGACGTCGAGAAGTCCGTGGAGCAGCTCCGCGAGCGCTTCGCCTCGACGAACCCGGTCGAGCGCGCGGCCGTCGAGGGTGACGTCGTCACCGTCGACCTGACCGCCAAGGTCGACGGCGAGGTGCTGCCCGACGGCATCGCCGACGGTGTCTCGTACACCATCGGCTCCGGCGAGCTGCTCGACGGCATCGACGCCGCCGTCACCGGCCTGGAGGCCGGCGGCGAGGCCACCTTCACCTCCGAGCTGAAGGGCGGCTCGGCCGCGGGCAAGGAGGCCGAGGTCACCGTCAAGGTCACCGCCGTCGCCGCCCGTGAGCTCCCCGAGCTCGACGACGAGTTCGCGCAGATGGCCTCGGAGTTCGACACCCTCGACGAGCTCAAGGCCGACAGCCGCAAGCGCCTCGAGAACATGAAGCAGTTCGACCAGGCCACCCAGGCCCAGGAGCGCGTCCTGGAGAAGTTCCTGGAGCTGGCGGAGATCCCCGTCCCCGAGAAGCTGCTCGAGGACGAGGTCAACACCCGCAAGCACAACCTGGAGCACCACCAGCTCGGCCAGATGGGCCTGAGCCTGGAGAAGTACCTGGAGCTCCAGGGCAAGACGGTCGAGGAGTTCGAGGCCGAGACCAAGGAGCAGGCGGTCAAGGGCATCAAGACCCAGTTCCTCCTCGACGAGCTGGTCTCCAAGGAGGAGCTGAACGTCGAGCAGGAGGAGCTCACCGAGCACCTCTTCCGCCGTGCCGCCTCCTCCGGCATGTCCCCCGACCAGTTCGCCCAGGCCGTCGTCCAGGGCGGCCAGATTCCGATGCTGGTCGGCGAGGTCGCCCGCGGCAAGGCCCTCGCGGTCGTCGTCGAGGCCGCCAAGGTCGTCGACACCAACGGTGAGGTCGTCGACCTCTCCGACGACGAGGACGAGGTCGAGGCCGCCGCCGAGACGGTCGAGGCCGTCACCGGCGAGGCCGAGGTCGCCGAGGAGAAGTAGGCCCCACCAGGCCGACGCCGAGGCCCCGCCTCGCGCGCTCCGTATCGCGCCACGGGCCCGGACGCACTGCTGTGCGGCCGGGCCCGTGGACGTACGCGGGCCCTTTATGCGCCGCCAACTACCTTGCGCTCCCAGCGAACAGTTCGGGAACCGGGATGGCGTTGTCCTACCTGCGCGTTAGGGTCCATGGATACGGGGGCACTGCCCTCTGAACGAGACGCTGAGACGGCCCGGGGCCGTCGGAGACGAGCAGGTGGATACGTGACGAATCTGAAGCCTTACGCCGCGGGTGAGCCGTCCATCGGTGGCGGCCTCGGCGACCATGTCTACAACCGGCTGCTCGGCGAGCGCATCATCTTCCTCGGCCAGCAGGTCGACGACGAGATCGCCAACAAGATCACCGCCCAGATGCTCCTCCTGGCCGCCGACCCGGAGAAGGACATCTTCCTGTACATCAACAGCCCCGGTGGCTCGGTGACGGCCGGCATGGCCGTCTACGACACCATGCAGTACATCCCCAACGACGTCGTGACCATCGGTATGGGCATGGCGGCCTCGATGGGCCAGTTCCTGCTCACCGGCGGCACCCCCGGCAAGCGCTTCGCGCTGCCGAACACCGACATCCTGATGCACCAGGGCTCCGCCGGCATCGGCGGCACCGCCTCCGACATCAAGATCCAGGCCGAGTACCTCCTTCGCACGAAGAAGCGCATGGCCGAGATCACCGCGCACCACTCCGGCCAGACCGTCGAGGCGATCATCCGCGACGGCGACCGTGACCGCTGGTTCACCGCGGAGGAGGCCAAGGAGTACGGCCTCATCGACGACATCATCACGCACGCCGCGGGTGTTCCGGGCGGCGGCGGCACGGGCGCCTGAGCGTCCCAGGCCCGCCGAAGAGACCCAGCCCCCCCGCCGAACGCCACCAGGACGGTGAACACCCACATGCAGAACAACCTCTCCCCGAGCGGCCTGTACACCGGCGCGCCGATGGACAACCGCTACGTCGTGCCCCGCTTCGTCGAGCGCACCTCGCAGGGCGTGCGCGAGTACGACCCGTACGCGAAGCTCTTCGAGGAGCGCGTGATCTTCCTCGGCGTGCAGATCGACGACGCCTCGGCCAACGACGTCATGGCGCAGCTGCTGTGCCTGGAGTCGATGGACCCGGACCGCGACATCTCCATCTACATCAACAGCCCCGGCGGCTCCTTCACGGCGCTCACGGCCATCTACGACACGATGCAGTTCGTGAAGCCGGACATCCAGACGGTCTGCATGGGCCAGGCGGCCTCCGCCGCGGCCGTGCTGCTCGCCGCCGGCACCCCCGGCAAGCGGATGGCCCTGCCGAACGCCCGTGTGCTGATCCACCAGCCCTCCGGCGGCACCGGCCGCGAGCAGCTCTCCGACCTGGAGATCGCGGCCAAGGAGATCCTGCGCATGCGTGACCAGCTGGAGACCATGCTGGCCAAGCACTCCACGACGCCGATCGAGAAGATCCGCGACGACATCGAGCGCGACAAGATCCTGACGGCCGAGGACGCCCTCGCGTACGGCCTGATCGACCAGATCGTCTCGACCCGCAAGAGCACGGCCGCCGCGGCGCACTGACGCCCGACCTTCCCTCGGCACGGTCCACGCGGCTCGTGTGGCCGAATCACGACCATGTGAACCGTGCCAAGGGGGGCCCGAACGGGGGGCCCGGCAAGGTACCGTCGAATATGAGGCACCAGGAGTCGCTGAACCAAGCGCTCCCAGGCGAAGGGGAAGCACCTCGTGGCACGCATCGGTGATGGCGGCGATCTGCTCAAGTGCTCGTTCTGCGGAAAGAGCCAGAAGCAGGTGAAGAAGCTCATCGCGGGACCCGGTGTGTACATCTGCGACGAGTGCATCGACCTCTGCAACGAGATCATCGAGGAGGAACTCGCGGAGACGAGCGAGGTGCGCTGGGAAGAACTTCCCAAGCCCCGCGAGATCTACGAGTTCCTCGAGGGCTACGTCGTCGGCCAGGAGCCGGCGAAGAAGGCCCTCTCGGTCGCTGTGTACAACCACTACAAGCGCGTCCAGGCCGGCGAGAACGGCGGCGCGCAGGGCCGTGACGACGCCATCGAACTGGCCAAGTCCAACATCCTGCTGCTGGGCCCCACGGGCTCCGGCAAGACGCTCCTGGCCCAGACGCTGGCCCGGATGCTCAACGTCCCGTTCGCCATCGCCGACGCGACGGCGCTGACGGAGGCCGGCTACGTCGGCGAGGACGTCGAGAACATCCTGCTCAAGCTGATCCAGGCCGCGGACTACGACGTCAAGAAGGCCGAGACCGGCATCATCTACATCGACGAGATCGACAAGGTCGCCCGTAAGAGCGAAAACCCGTCGATCACGCGAGACGTCTCCGGCGAGGGCGTGCAGCAGGCCCTCCTGAAGATCCTGGAGGGCACCACGGCCTCCGTCCCGCCGCAGGGCGGCCGGAAGCACCCGCACCAGGAGTTCATCCAGATCGACACGACGAACGTGCTCTTCATCGTGGGCGGCGCCTTCGCCGGCCTGGAGAAGATCATCGAGTCGCGGGCGGGCGCCAAGGGCATCGGCTTCGGGGCGACCATCCGCTCCAAGCGCGAGATCGAGGCGAGCGACCAGTTCCAGGAGGTCATGCCGGAGGACCTGGTGAAGTTCGGGATGATCCCCGAGTTCATCGGCCGTCTCCCCGTCATCACCTCGGTCCACAACCTGGACCGCGAGGCCCTCCTGAAGATCCTCGTCGAGCCGCGCAACGCGCTGGTGAAGCAGTACCAGCGCCTCTTCGAACTCGACGGCGTGGAGCTGGACTTCGACCGCCCGGCCCTGGAGGCCATCGCCGACCAGGCCATCCTCCGCGGCACCGGCGCGCGCGGCCTGCGCGCCATCATGGAGGAGGTCCTCCAGTCGGTGATGTACGAGGTCCCGTCCCGCAAGGACGTCGCCCGCGTCGTCATCACCGCCGACGTCGTCCGCGACAACGTCAACCCCACCCTGGTCCCCAGGATCGTCAAGAACGACGGCCGCCACGAGAAGTCGGCGTAACCGCACGTCACACGCCGAAGGGGCGCCCCACCGGAATCCGGCGGGGCGCCCCTTCGGCGTGTGCCGCGCGCGTCAGATCTTGACGCGGACTTCCTTGCGGAACTTGGCCGTGATGGCCGCCGACTCCTCGAGGGAGGCGTTCTTGCCGGAGAGGAGCCCGGCCATGTCCATCGGGACCACGAAGCCCACGGTGCTGTGGTCGGCCCAGACGCAGAAGTTCATGGAGAAGGCCGGGGTGCCCTCGGAGGCGTCGGCCTTGCCCTTCGCGGACTGGCACTTGAGGACGGAGCCCTCGGCCTCGGCCGGGGTGAACGCCTGCGGACTGCCGACGAGCTCACCGCCGTCCTTGTCCTTCCCCGCCTCGGTCTTGATGCTGGCGAACAGGGAGTCGACGACCTTCTCGGGGTCCTCGATCTCGCCGTACAGGCCGCTGAAGGAGATCATCTTGCCCGCGAGCGGGTTCGACTCGTCCCCGGCCTTGTAACTGGCGTCCACGCTCTTCGCGTTCTTGACGCCGTTCTTCTCGGCCTCCTTCAGGGCGTCCTTGCCGTCGGACTCGGACCCCTTGGCGTCCTTCTTGTACTCGGTCAGCACCGTCTCCGGCGTCACCAGCTTGTGCGGGCCGTCGTTCGCGACGTCCGCGCCGCCACCGCCGCCGATCACGAAGTACGCGCCGACCGCGATCGCCGCGACGACGGCGACCGCGCCGATGATGATCGGGGTCTTGGACTTCTTGGGGGCCGGCGGGTGGGGCACGTAGCCGCCGGGGCCCTGGGGAGCGCCGTACTGGGGCTGCTGGCCGTACGGGTTCGGCTGCTGCTGGGGGTAGCCGTACGGCTGCTGCTGCGGCGGCACGCCCTGGGGGGCCTGCTGGGGGTAGCCGTAACCGGGCTGACCCTGCGGCTGGCCGTACGGGCCGGGCTGCTGGCCGTAGGGCCCGGGCTGCTGGGGCTGCTGGCCCCCGTACGGACCCGGCTGGTTGTAGCTCATCGACTGCTTCCCCTCACAGGACGTTTATGCGTAGCGAACATCCTGGCGGAAAGCTTTCGGCGATGGGGCGGCGGGGGGCACACCGTTACCGAACCATCGCGTTTCGGGACTCGACCCTCACCCCCCTAAACTGGGCCCGTGACCGAGAACACTCAGCAGCAGACAGCGCCCACCACCGAACTGCCGACCCAGTACACGCCGGCCGAGGTAGAGGGGCCGCTGTACGAGCGCTGGGTAGAGCGCGGGTACTTCGAGGCGGACGCGAAGAGCGACAAGCCGCCGTACACCATTGTCATCCCGCCGCCGAACGTCACCGGCGCCCTGCACCTGGGCCACGCCTTCCAGGTGACGCTGATGGACGCCCTGACCCGCCGCAAGCGCATGCAGGGCTTCGAGACGCTCTGGCTGCCGGGCATGGACCACGCCGGCATCGCGACCCAGAACAAGGTCGAGCAGCAGCTCGCCGAGGAGGGCAAGTCCCGCCACGACCTGGGCCGCGAGGCGTTCGTCGAGCGCGTCTGGCAGTGGAAGGAGGAGTACGGCGGCCGGATCCTCGGCCAGCTGCGCCGCCTCGGTGCCGGCCTCGACTGGTCGCGCGAGCGCTTCACCATGGACGAGGGCCTGTCCAAGGCCGTCCAGAAGATCTTCAAGGACCTCTACGAGGACGGTCTGATCTACCGCGCCGAGCGCATCATCAACTGGTGCCCGCGCTGTCTGACCGCCCTCTCCGACATCGAGGTCGAGTACCAGGAGGACGCCGGCGAGCTGGTCTCCATCCGGTACGGCGAGGGCGAGGACAGCCTGGTCGTCGCCACCACCCGCGCCGAGACGATGCTCGGTGACACCGCCGTCGCCGTCCACCCGGAGGACGAGCGGTACAAGCACCTGGTCGGCAAGCGGATCAAGCTGCCGCTGACCGACCGCACGATCCCGGTCGTCGCCGACGAGCACGTCGACCCGGAGTTCGGCACCGGCGCCGTCAAGGTGACCCCGGCGCACGACCCGAACGACTTCGCCATCGGCCAGCGCCACGACCTGCCGACCCTGACGGTCATGGACGAGCACGGCGTCATCACCGTCCACGGCCCCTTCCTCGGCCTGGACCGCTTCGAGGCCCGCTCGGCGATCGTCGGCGCCCTCAAGGAGCAGGGCCGGATCGTCTCCGAGAAGCGCCCGTACATGCACTCCGTCGGCCACTGCTCGCGCTGCAAGACGACCGTCGAGCCGCGCCTGTCGATGCAGTGGTGGGTCAAGGTCGGCCCGCTGGCGCAGGCCGCCGGCGACGCCGTCCGCGACGGCTCCGTCGACATCCACCCGAAGGAGCTGTCCAAGCGCTACTTCGACTGGGTCGACAACATGCACGACTGGTGCATCTCGCGCCAGCTGTGGTGGGGCCACCGCATCCCGATCTGGTACGGCCCCGAGGGCCAGGTCGTCTGTGTCGGACCCGACGACGAGGCCCCGACGGGCGAGGGCTGGACGCAGGACCCGGACGTCCTCGACACCTGGTTCTCCTCCGGCCTGTGGCCGTTCTCCACGCTCGGCTGGCCGGAGAAGACCCCGGACCTGGCGAAGTTCTACTCGACCGACGTCCTGCTCACCGGCCACGACATCATCTTCTTCTGGGTCGCCCGGATGATGATGTTCGGCCTGTACTCGATGGACGGTCAGGTCCCGTTCAAGACGGTCGCGCTCACCGGTCTCGTCCGCGACGAGTTCGGCAAGAAGATGTCGAAGTCGAACCCGAACGCGGTCGACCCGATCACCTGGATGGACGCGTACGGCTCCGACGCCGTCCGCTTCACCCTGGCCAACGGCGCCACTCCGGGCGCCGACGTCCCGATCGGCGAGGACTGGGTCAAGGCTTCCCGGAACTTCGCCAACAAGATCTGGAACGCGACCCGCTTCGCGCTGATGAACGGCGCCACGATCGAGGGTCCGCTGCCGGACGCCTCCGAGCTGTCGGCGACCGACCGCTGGATCCTGTCCCGCCTCAACGAGACGGTCGCGCAGGTCGACGCGTACTACGACGACTTCCAGTTCGCGAAGCTGAGCGAGTCGCTCTACCACTTCGCGTGGGACGAGGTCTTCGCCTGGTACGTCGAGCTGTCGAAGACGACCTTCTTCGCGGGCGGCGAGGGCGCCAAGGTCTCCGGCCGCGTCCTCGGCGAGGTCCTGGACGTCATGCTGCGTCTGCTGCACCCGATCGTCCCCTTCGTCACCGACACCCTGTGGACCACCCTCACCGGCGGCGAGTCCCTCGTCGTCGCGGAGTGGCCGAAGGACAGTGGCTTCCGCGACGAGGCGGCCGAGCAGGAGATCGAGCTGGTCCAGCGGCTCGTCACCGAGGTCCGCCGCTTCCGCAAGGAGCAGGGCCTCCAGGACGCCCAGAAGGTCCCGGCCCGTCTGGACCTGAGCGGTACGGCGCTGGCCGCGCACGAGGCGGCCATCCGCCAGATCCTGCGCCTCCAGCCGGAGGGCGACGCCTTCGAGGCCACCGCCTCCCTGCCGGTGGCCGGCTGCACGGTCTCCCTCGACCTGTCGGGCACCATCGACGTCGCCGCCGAGCGCAAGCGGCTCGCGAAGGACCTGGCCGCCGCCGAGAAGGAGAAGGCTCAGGCCGTGGCGAAGCTCGGCAACGAGGCCTTCCTCGCCAAGGCGCCCGACAACGTCGTGGACAAGATCAAGGGCCGCCTCGCCAAGGCGGACGAGGACATCGCCCGCATCCAGGCGCAGCTGGAGAAGCTGCCGCAGGCGTAGCGCGTACGTGGAAGGGCCCGGAACCGTCACGGTTCCGGGCCCTTCCGTGTACCGGGGGGAGCGTCAGGACTCCGTCGCCACCGGGCCGACGCCCGCCGTCTCCGCGTTGCGGCGGGTCTTGGCCCAGCCGGTGCGGCCGCGCAGGAGGCGGACGAAGCCGCGGGCCGAGACGAGGAACAGGTGGTAGGCGTAGAGCCAGAGGGCGAGGCCCCAGAGGAGGCCCTTGAGGCGGGAGCGGTCGGGGGCGAACTCGCGGCGGTAGACCGGGCCCCACAGGACGAAGGGGACGATCGAGAGGAGTGCGAGGCCGAGGGCGAGGGGCCAGGCGGCGAGGACGACCTCGGCCGCGCTGCCGCCGGCGACGAGCGCGACCAGCATGACGGCGGTCAGCAGCAGCGTCGCCAGGTGCGCGAGCGGCTGGAAGAAGGTGTAGAGGGACTCCAGGACGCCGCGGGCCCGGTAGTGCCGGGAGGAGACGATCCGGCCGGTGTAGCGGACGCAGGAGATGTTGCCCTGTGCCCAGCGGGTGCGCTGGGTGAGGAAGCGGCGGGTGTACGGCAGCGCCTCCTGGCTCACCCAGGTGTCGTGGACGTGGGTGACCCGGTAGCCGGCGAGCCGCATGTGCAGGCCGAGTTCGTAGTCCTCCAGGAGCGCGTCCCGCTGCCAGGGGCGGCGTTCGGCGGCGGCGATCCGGTCGAGCGCGGTGAGGCGGGTGAACTGGCCGTTGCCGCCGAGGCCGACCGAGCCGGTGCGCACCCGCAGCAGCTGCATCGCGGTGTTGGAGACGGCGAACTCCGCGTCCTGCATGCGGATCAGGAGGCGCGCGTAGGCGTTGGCGAGCCGGCCCCGGTCGGCCAGCGGGCGCTCGTCGTCGACGTTCCGCATCCGGACGCCGATCTGCACCCCGCCCACGTCGGGGTCGCCGAAGGCGCGGGGGCCGCTGACGAGGGCGAGCGCGTCGGGGGAGACCTGCCCGTCGGCGTCGACGACGCAGACGATCACCCGGGTGCGGTCGGTGCCGGCGGGCAGGTGCCCGTTCAGCGCGTCGTAGGCGGCGTTGAGCGCCGCGCCCTTGCCGACGCGGGCGTCGGGGCGGTGGCGGGAGACCAGGTGGACGCGCGGGTCGCGGGCGCGCATCGAGGTGACGATCGGGGCGGTCAGGTCGACGCTGGCGTCGTCGATGACCCACACGTGCCCGGCGGGGAAGTCGGCGCGCAGCCGGGCGACGGTGGTGGCGATCACCGCCTCCTCGTCGCGGCAGGGCACGAAGAAGTGCCAGTCGTACGCGCCGGGTTCGCCGGGCGCGGTGGGCTCGCGGCGGGCGTACGCGTGCCGGGCCCCCGCCCAGTACACGAGGAAGCCGCCGAGGAGGAGGAAGGGGAAGACGTAGAGGAGGAGTGGGAGGCTCATGGGGACGAACTCCGGTCGGGTGGCAGGAAGTCGGGCGGGGTCAGGCCGCGGCCATCGCGTGGTCCGGGGCCGGGTGCGCGCGCCGCCGCGCGAGGTGCGCGGTGAGTTCGGCGATCCGGCGCGAGGCGGTGCCGTCGCCGTACGGGCTGGGCAGCGCGGCGAGCCGGCGCAGGCCGAGCGGGCCCTCGTCGAGGCGGCGGCGGACGGCGGCGCCGATCGGCGGGCCGGGGGCGACGAGTTCGGCGAAGTCGGCCATGGCCTCGGGGCGTTCGGTGGAGCGGCGGACGACGACCAGCGGGCGGCCGAGGACGGTGGTCTCCTCCTGGACGCCGCCGGAGTCGGAGACGAGGACGGCAGCGTGCCGGGCGAGCGCCAGGAAGGTGCCGTAGCCGGCGGGCGGGAGGACGGTGACGCCGTCGAGGAGTCCGGCCAGTCCGGCCGCGTCGATCCGGGCCCGGGTGCGGGGGTGCAGCGGGAGGACGACCGGGAGCCGGTCCGCGAGGGCGGCGAGTTCGGTGAGGACGGCGCGCAGGGCCGCGTGGTCGTCGGTGTTCTCGGGGCGGTGCACGGTGGCCAGGACGTAGCCGTCGGCGGGCAGCCCGTGCGCGGCGAGCAGCCGGGCCCGCTCCCCGGCGGACGGCAGGTGGTCGCGTACGGCTTCGACGACCGGGTTGCCGGTGACGGCGATCCGGTCCTCGGGGAGGCCCTCGGCGAGCAGCAGCGCGCGGTTGTCGGGGGTGGCGGCGCACAGCAGGTCGGCGAGGCGGTCGATGAGGACCCGGTTGTGCTCCTCGGGCATGGCCCGGTCGTGGCTGCGCAGTCCGGCCTCGACGTGGACGAGCGGCAGGTCGCGGGCGTTGGCGGCGAGCGCGCCGGCGAGGGCGGCGTTGGTGTCGCCCTGGACGATCACCGCGAGCGGCGGTTCGGCCGCGAAGAGCTCGTCGAGGGCGCCGAGCGCGGCGGAGACCTGGACGGCCCGGGGGCGGCCGCCGACGCCGGTGAGGTACTCCGGCTCGGGCAGGCCCAGCTCGGCCAGGAAGCCGCCCGACAGCTCTTCGTCGTAGTGCTGTCCGGTGTGGACGACCCGGGCGGCGGGGCCGAGGATCCGGATGAGCTCGGCGAGCTTGACCAGCTCGGGGCGGGTACCGAGGACGAGGGCGACGCTGCGGGCGGGAAGGGTGTGCATGGCCTCGACGGTGGCCGGGGCCGGTGGCGGGAGGCGGTGGCGGATGGTTGCCGGATGGTTGCTCCGGCCGTTTCGGGTGGTTTCGTGACGGTGGGCCCGGGACCTTGGTCCCGGCCCCGGGTGTTCTCCGTCACCCGGAGTCGTAGCGGTAGCCGAGGCCGCGGACGGACTCGATCGGGTCGCGGGAGTGCGGCCCGCCCGCGTACCGCAGCTTCCGGCGCAGCCGCAGCACCCCGAACTTCACCCGGTCGCGGCCGACGGCGGAGGCGTCGTCCCACACCTGGTCGAGCAGCTGCTCGGTGGTGACGACCCGGCCGCGGTTGCGGACCAGGAGCTGCAGGAGGCGGTACTCGATGTCGCTGAGCCGGATCTCGCCGCCCAGCCAGAGCGCGGAGCGGCGCTCGGGCACCAGGCGCAGGTCCTCCTCGACGGTCTCGCCGGCCCAGGTGCCCGGCCCGGTGCGCCGGAGCAGGGCCTCGACGCGGGCGAGCAGCTCGGCCTGGGCGAACGGTTTCACCAGGTAGTCGTCGGCGCCGGAGCGCAGCCCCCTGACCCGGTCGTCGAGCTCGCCGAGGCCGGAGAGGACGAGGACCGGCAGATCGCTCATGTCCCGGGTGCGGTCGAGCACCTCCCAGCCGTCGAGGCCGGGCAGGACCAGGTCGAGCACCATCAGCGCGGGCCGCTCGGCGAAGAGCAGCCGCAGCGCCTCGCGGCCGTCGGCGGCGAGGGAGACGTCGTGGCCGCCGCGGGTGAGCAGCACGCGCAGCGCGAGGGCGAGGTCGGTGTCGTCCTCGACGACGAGCAGCCGGGTCACGGGCCCGGGTCCCGGCCGTCCGCCGTGCCGGGCAGCGGGAGGCGGAGGGTGAAGACGGCGCCGGGGCCGTCGGGGCGGTCGTGGACGGTGAGGGTGCCGCCGTGCAGCCGGGCCGCCTCCCGGGCGCCCGCCAGGCCGAGGCCGGTGCCGGGGTAGCCGCCGCGCCGGGCGTTGGGGGCGCGGACGTACGGGGTGAAGACCTCCTCCTGGTACTCCAGCGGGACGCCGATCCCGGTGTCCCTCACCTGGACGGTCCAGTGGCCGTCCGCCGGTCGCGCGGCCAGCTCCACCCGGCCGTCGGCGGGGGTGAACCGCAGCGCGTTGGCGACCAGCTCCTCCAGGGCGCCGGTGAGCAGCCAGCCGTCGGCGAGCAGCGGGGGACCGCCGGCCGGGGCGTCGACGGTGAGGTACGGCCCGGCTCCGCCGGTCCGCTGGAGCGCCTCCAGGGCCACCCGCTCGACCAGCTCGGGGACGAGGACCCGGCCGCGCCGGGGCTCGGCGCGGCGCGGGTCGGGCGGGTCCTCGCCGGCGGCCCGGGGCAGGGCGGCGGCGATCGAGGTCATCCGGCGGGCGTTGCGCAGGATGGCCTTCAGGTAGGAGGTCCGCTCCGGGTCGAGCGGGCCGCTCGCCGGGTCCAGGAGGAGCTCGGCGAAGCTGACGACGGTGGCGAGCGGGGTGCGCAGCTCGTGCAGGGCGCGGCCGGCGAAGGCGGTCCGCTCGTCGGTGAGCTCCGCGAGCCGGCGGACCCGCCGGTCGAGGTCGTCGCGGGCCTCGTGCTGCCGGGTGACGTCCTCGATCAGCAGCAGGTGCGCGGTGGGCGGCCGGCCGGGGGCGCCGACGGGGGAGCGGCGGCGGCGCAGGATCCGCCCGTCCGCCAGGTGGTGGTCGGCGATCCGGGTGACGGGCCCGTGGGGGAGGGCGTCGGCGAGGAAGCGCTCGCGCTCCGCCGGACCCGCGAGCAGCGCGGCCACGTGGTCGAGGAGCCGTTCGCGGCCCCCGGGGCCGGTCGGGTCGAGGTCGTCCGGCACCTGGAGCAGGGTCCGGAAGCGCCGGTTGACCCGGAGGATCCGCCGGTCGGCCGCGACGAGCGCGGCGGCCTGCGGCAGCGCGTCGAGCAGCTCGGCGGCCGGTGGTTCCATGGCCGCCGGGTCCGTGGCGGCAGGGGTGTCGGGCACGCTCCGAGTCAAACAGGAATGCGGACGAAGTGCCCGATCTCACAGCAGACGGGACTTCAGGTCCACGGCGTCGGGACCAAGGACCCTGGATGATGGAGGCATGTTCCACCTTCCCGCCGTCCCCGCGCTGCGCCGCCACGTGGACCGGTGGGGCGGCTCGCCGAGGGCCCTCGACGCCGTCACCGCGCTGAGCGCCTTCGCGCTGATGCTCCTGGACGTGCCGGGTCTCGCCCGGGCGGACAACTCCCTCACCGGCGTCACCGCCACCCTGGTCCTCGCCGCCGGCGCCGCGACCCTGCTGCTGCGCAGGCGGGCGCCCTGGGTGCCGTACCTCGTGGCGCTCGGCCTGATGGGCTGGCTCCACGAGGTGACCATGATCCAGTTCGCGCTGTACTCGCTCGGCCGCTTCCGGGGCCGGCGGGTCGCGGTCGGCGCGACCCTGCTGTACATCGCGGTGGCGTACGCGTACTTCCAGGCCGCGCCCGGCTGGTCCGGCCTGCACCACGGCGAGACGCTCAGCGACTTCCTCAGCCTCGTCGTCCCGATCGGCGTGCTCGCGGCGGGCGTCGGCATCGCCGCCCACCGCCACGACCTGGTCCGCGCCCTGGAGGTCCAGCGGCGCCGGGCCGCCGCCCGGCAGGCCGTCCAGGAGGAGCGGATCCAGGTCGGCCGGGACGTCCACGACCTGGTCGGCCGCGAGCTGACCGTCCTCGCGGTGCGGGCCGAGGTGCTCGCCGTACGGGCCCGGGGCGACGCCCACCAGAAGGACTTCGAGGAGCTCGCCGACACCGCCCGGCGCGCCCACCTCATGCTGAACGAGACGCTCGTGCGGCGCGCCGACCGGGAGGGCGCCACGCCGGGCCTGGAGGGGCTCGCGGACCTCGCCGCGGAGAGCGAGCGGATGGGCAGCCCGGTGGAGCTGGACGTGGCCGAGGAGGTGAAGGCGCTCTCGCCGCTGCGGCAGACCGCGGTGTACCGGGTGGTCCAGGAGTGCCTGACGAACGCGGCCAAGCACGCCCCGGGCCTGCCGGTCCGGGTCGCGATCGGCGTCGCGGGACCGGACCTGTGGATCGAGGTCCGCAACCCCCTCCCCGGGACCCCGCCCGACCGTGCCCCGGTCTCCACCGGCACGGGCCTGGTCTCGATGGACGAGCGGGTCGCCAGCATGGGCGGCACCCTCACGGCCGGCGAGAAGGACGCCGGCTACGAGGTCCGCGCCACCCTCCCCTCGGGCCTGCCGGTCTGAGGCGGTCCGGCCCGGCGCCGTCCGGCCGCGGCGGGCGGTCCGCGGCGGTCCGGAGGTCTCGACAGGGGTGGGTCCACGGTCCTGTCGGTGCGGCTCCGTAGACTTGACCCCGTGAGTGACCCCAGCGACCCGCGAGACTTTGCCGACGAGCCCGCCGACGACATCGACGACGACTTCGACGACCTCGTCGGCGAAGCCACCGACCGAGACCCCGACCTGGCGGTGATCGAGGCCGGCAGCCGCACCCTGCGCGCCGTGGCCGGTCCGCCGCAGGGCGACCCCGTGCCGACCCGCCCCGAGGACCCGGAGCTGGACAAGGCGCTGCGCGAGGTCGAGACCGAGCTCTCGACCCGCTGGGGCGAGACCAAGCTGGACCCCTCGGTGCAGCGGATCGCGGCGCTGATGGACGTGCTCGGCGAGCCGCAGCGCGCGTACCCCTCGATCCACATCACGGGCACCAACGGCAAGACCTCCACCGCCCGCATGATCGAGTCCCTGCTCGGCGCCTTCGAGCTGCGCACCGGCCGCTACACCTCGCCGCACGTGCAGACGATCACCGAGCGGATCAGCCTGGACGGCGCCCCGATCTCCGCCGAGCGGTTCATCGAGACGTACCAGGACGTCAAGCCGTACGTGGAGCTGGTCGACGCCCGGGAGGAGTACCGCCTCTCCTTCTTCGAGGTCCTCACCGCCATGGCGTACGCGGCCTTCGCCGACGCCCCGGTCGACGCGGCCGTCGTCGAGGTCGGCATGGGCGGCACCTGGGACGCGACCAACGTGATCGACGGCTCCGTCGCCGTCGTCACCCCGATCGACCTGGACCACACCGACCGGCTCGGCGGGACCACCGGCGAGATCGCCGGCGAGAAGTCCGGGATCATCAAGCAGGGCGCGACCGTCATCCTGGCCCAGCAGCCGGTGGACGCCGCCCAGGTGCTCCTGAAGAAGGCCGTCGACGTCGACGCGACCGTGGCCCGCGAGGGCATGGAGTTCGGCGTGGTCTCCCGCGAGGTGGCGGTCGGCGGCCAGCTGCTGACCCTGCGTGGTCTCGGCGGCGAGTACGACGGCATCTTCCTGCCCCTGCACGGCGCCCACCAGGCGCACAACGCGGCCGTGGCGCTCGCCGCCGTCGAGGCCTTCTTCGGCATCGGCGCCGAGCACGCCCGCACCCTCGACGTCGAGACCGTCCGGCGCGCCTTCGCCCAGACGGCCTCGCCGGGCCGCCTCGAAGTCGTCCGCTCCTCCCCGACGGTCATCCTCGACGCCGCACACAACCCGCACGGCGCCCGCGCCAGCGCCGAGGCCGTCTCCGAGGCCTTCGGCTTCTCCCGGCTCATCGGCGTCGTCTCCACCAGCGGCGAGAAGGACGCCCGCGGGCTCCTGGAGGCCTTCGAGCCGATCTTCGCCGAGGTCGTCGTCACCCAGAACTCCACCTCCCGCGCCACCGACGTCGACGCGCTCGCCGCGGTCGCCGTCGAGGTCTTCGGCGAGGACCGGGTCGTCGTCGAGCCGCGGCTGCCCGACGCCCTGGAGACGGCGATCACGCTCGCCGAGGAAGAGGCCGAGTACGGCGGCGCCGGCGTGCTGGTGACCGGTTCGATCTTCACGGTCGGCGACGCCCGGCTGCTGCTCAAGAGGGGCTGACCCGGAATGCGCACGCTCTGCTCCTCCACCCTCATCGGCGAGTTCTTCGTCATCGGCTTCGCCGGTCTCGTCGCCATGAAGGACGACTCCCTCGCCACCTCCACCGTCTGGTGGGTGTGCGGCGTCGCGATGGTCCTCTCGGTGCTGCTCTGCGGGATGATCACCCGTCCCGGTGGCGTCCAGCTCGGCTGGGCGCTCCAGGTCGGGCTGATCCTCAGCGGCTTCTTCGTCCCGGTCATGTACTTCCTCGGGGCCGTCTTCGCCGTGCTGTGGTGGTGTTCGGTGCACTACGGGCGCAAGGTGGACGAGATCAAGGCCCGCTGGGCCGCCTCGAACGCCACGGCCCAGGGCTCCGCAGGGCCTGACGCTGCGTGACGGAGGGCGGTGCGGGCCCTGTAGATTCGTAGGCCCGCACATCCCTCCCGAAGGAGTTCCCCCCGTGAGCCAGCGCACGCTCGTCCTGCTCAAGCCCGACGCGGTCCGCCGCGGCCTCGTCGGCGAGATCATCGGCCGCATCGAGCGCAAGGCCGGCTGGACCCTCGCGGCCCTGGAACTGCGCGAGCTGGACCAGGAGACGCTGGAGCAGCACTACGGCGAGCACAAGGGCAAGCCCTTCTACGAGCCGCTGATGGGCTTCATGTCCTCCGGTCCGGTCGTCGCGCTCGTCGTCGAGGGCGAGCGGGTCATCGAGGGCGTCCGCCAGCTGGCCGGCCCGACCGACCCGATCGCCGCCGCGCCGGGCTCCATCCGCGGCGACTACGGCACCATCGTCCGCGAGAACCTCATCCACGCCTCGGACTCCGAGGAGTCCGCCGCGCGCGAGCTGAAGATCTTCTTCCCCGGCCTCGTCTGACACCCGGGCCCGCCCGTCGGCTGACCCTCCGTCAGCCGAACGGAGCCGTTTGTGGGGCGACCGAAGGAATTCGGTCGCCCCCAGGCATATGAACGCCAATCCCGGGAACGGATCGCCGCGTCCTACCGTCACCTAGTACAGAGGTGGGCCAGCGCGCGCCATCCGCGTGAGCGGCACTACGATGAAAACTCTTCGCCGCACCACCCTCAGCCATGGGAAACAAGGGGAACTTCATGTCGTTCATCGGCCGTGACATGGCTGTCGACCTCGGGACCGCCAACACGCTGGTGTACGTCAGGGGTCGAGGCATCGTCCTCAACGAGCCGTCCGTCGTCGCGATCAACACCAACACCGGCGGAATCCTCGCGGTGGGTGCCGAGGCGAAGAAGATGATCGGCAGGACCCCCGGCAACATCGTCGCCGTCCGCCCTCTGAAGGACGGCGTCATCGCCGACTTCGAGATCACCGAGCGGATGCTCCGCTACTTCATCCTCAAGATCCACAAGCGGCGCTACCTCGCCCGCCCCCGGGTCGTGGTCTGCGTGCCCTCCGGCATCACCGGCGTCGAGCGCCGCGCCGTCATCGAGGCCTCCACCCAGGCCGGCGCCCGTCAGGTGCACATCATCGAGGAGCCCATGGCCGCCGCCATCGGCTCCGGCCTCCCCGTCCACGAGGCCACCGGCAACATGGTCGTCGACATCGGCGGCGGCACCACCGAGGTCGCGGTCATCTCCCTCGGAGGAATCGTCACGGCACAGTCCATCCGGGTCGCCGGCGACGAGCTGGACAACGCGATCATCCAGCACATCAAGAAGGAGTACTCGCTCCTCCTCGGCGAGCGCACCGCCGAACAGATCAAGATCACCATCGGTTCGGCCTACGACCTGGAGCAGGACGAGCACACCGAGATCCGCGGCCGCGACCTCGTCTCGGGCCTTCCCAAGACCGTCGTCATCTCGGCCGCCGAGGTCCGCAAGGCCATCGAGGAGCCGGTCAACGCGATCGTCGACGCGGTGAAGACCACCCTCGACAAGTGCCCGCCGGAGCTCTCCGGTGACGTCATGGACCGCGGCATCGTTCTCACCGGTGGGGGTGCCCTGCTGCGCGGCCTCGACGAGCGGCTCCGTCGTGAGACGGGCATGCCGATCCACATCGCCGAGGACCCGCTGGACTCGGTGGCCCTCGGATCCGGCAAGTGCGTCGAGGAGTTCGAGGCCCTCCAGCAGGTCCTGGACGCCCAGCCGCGCCGCTGAACCACCGGCCGGGCGCACGCCCGTACGGTACGGACATCTGCACAACGAACCACGAGGAAGGGCACGGCCGCCGCACGTGAGGGACACACGAGAGAGCCGGCTGCTCCTGGTGCTGCTGGTCGCCATCGCGTTCGCGCTGATCACGGTGGACATCCGCGGCGGCCAGGAGTCGCCGGTCGACGGCGCCCGGCAGGCCGCCGCCGCCGTCTTCGGCCCGGTAGAGAACGGAGTCGCGGCGGCGGTCGACCCGATCGGCAACGCCATAGGCGCCGTACGCGACTCCGGCGAGCGCAACACCCGCATCGCCGCCCTGGAGAAGGAGAACGCCGAGCTCAAGGCCGAGCTCGGCAGCGACGACCGCAACCGCAACCGGCTGCGCGAGCTCGACTCCCTGCTCAAGACCGCCGGCGCCGGCCAGTACGGCATCAAGGGCGCCCAGGTCATCGGCATAGGGTCGGCCCAGGGCTTCTCCTGGACCGTCACCATCGACGTCGGCGCCCGCGACGGCATCCAGCGCGACATGACCGTCCTCAACGGCGCCGGACTCGTCGGCCGCGTCACCACCGTCGGCCCGACGACCTCCACGGTCCTGCTGGCCAACGACCCCGACTTCACGGTCGGCACCCGCATGGAGAAGAGCGACGAACTCGGCTTCGCCACCGGCCAGGGCGACCGCCCGCTGCTCGTCCAGCTCCTCAACGGCAAGGCCAAGGTGAAGCCGGGCGACCGCCTCGTCACCTTCGGCTCGGCCGGCAACCGGCCCTTCGTGCCGGGCGTGCCGGTCGGCGAGATCGTCCGCGTCGACCCGATGGGCGGCGGACTGACCCGCAACGTCTACGTCCGCCCGTACGTCGGCTTCAGCAAGCTCGACATCGTCGGCGTCGTCGTCCAGGCCCCCCGCTCCGACCCGCGCGACACGGTGCTGCCGCAGAAGCCCAAGCCCGCGCCGACCGTCACCGTCACGGTCACCGCGAAGCCGCCGGCCGAGGGCGAGCAGGCCCAGGGGGAGAAGGCCGACCAGCCGCTCCGGAACGAGGCACAGGACCAGAACCAGAACCAGGACCAGGCGCAGAACCAGAACCAGGACCAGGCGCAGGACCAGGGCCGGGCGCAGGATCCGGCACAGGCTCAGAACCCGGACGACCAGGGGGACGCGACACCGTGAAGTTCAACCGCATCCTCCTCTCCGCGACCCTGATCGTGGTCGCGCTCGTCGTCCAGGTCTCCGTCCTCGCCCGGCTCCAGCTCCCCGGCGCCGTCCCGGACCTCGTCCTCCTCACCGTCGTCGCCCTCGCGCTCGTGCACGGGCCCGTCACCGGCTCGCTCGTCGGCTTCTCCGCCGGCCTGCTCGCCGACCTGGCCCCGCCCGCCGACCACGCCGCCGGCCGCTACGCCCTCGTGCTCTGCGTCGTCGGCTACCTGGTCGGCCTCGTCCGGCCCGAGAACGGCCGGTTCACCTCCGCCGTCGGCCCGATGGCCGCCGTCGTCGGCGCGGCCGTCGGCTCCACCCTGCTCTACGCGGGCGTCGGCGCCCTCGTCGGCGACACCGCCGCCCGCCACGTCGGCCTCGGCTCCCTGCTCTTCACCGCCGTCCTCTACGACCTGCTGCTGGCCCCCTTCACGGTGCCGCTCGTCATGGCCCTGGCCCGGCGCGCCGAGAACGACCCGGTCGCCGACGCCACGGGGGCGGGCGCGGGCGACGTCGCCTCCGGCTGGCTCTCCTCCGGCACCGGCCTGAGGATCGGCACCCAGCGCGGCGGCCTGCGCGTCAAGGCCGCCCGTACCCGCGCCGGCCGCGCCGGACGCATCAAGGGAGTCAAGCGACTGTGACCGAGGGGGCAACGGCAGCATGAGCAACATCCCCGAGACCGGCAGGACCCCCCGGGTCCAGACCCGGCTCGTCGTCATCCAGGTCCTCGTCTTCTCGCTGCTGCTCACCCTGGGCGGCCGGCTCTGGTACCTCCAGATCCGCAACGGCAAGGAGTACGCCGACGAGGCCAAGAGCAACAACATCCAGCAGGTCGTCACCCCGGCCGTCCGCGGCTCCATCCTCGACGCCCGCGGCGTCCCGCTCGCCGACAACGAGACCCGGCTCGTGGTCTCCGCCTCGCGCACCGAGCTGATGAAGATGAAGGACGACGGCAAGGCCGTGCTCACCCGGCTCGCCGGCGTCCTGAACATGAAGCCCGAGGACGTCGCCAACAAGATCCGGCTCTGCGACTCCAAGACGCCCAAGCCCTGCTGGAACGGCTCGCCCTACCAGCCGATCCCGGTCACCGACGAGGCCACCGTCCAGCAGGCGCTCACCATCCGCGAGAGCACCGAGGACTTCCCCGGCATCACCGCCGAGCTTACCGCCGTCCGCCGCTACCCGGCCCCCGGCAAGGCCCGTACCGCCCAGGTGCTCGGCTACCTCTCGCCGGTCACCGACGACGAGATCACCAAGGCCAAGGACACCGACTCCCCGTTCCTCCGCTCCGACCAGGTCGGCCGCTCCGGCATCGAGCGCACCTACGACAAGGAGCTGCGCGGCAAGGCCGGCGTGACCCGGTACGAGGTCGACAACCTCGGGCGCGTCATGGGGCAGACCAAGTCCGACCCGGGCGTGGCCGGTTCCACCCTCGTCACCAGCATCGACGCCCGCGTGCAGGCCGTCGCCGAGTACGAGCTCGCGCAGGCGATGAAGACCGTCCGCGGCGAGACCGACAAGATCACCGGCCGCAAGTACGAGGCCGACTCCGGCGCCGTCGTCGTCATGGAGACCAAGACCGGCCGGGTCGTCGCCATGGCCTCCCAGCCCGACTACGACCCCAACGTCTGGATCGGCGGCATCTCCGCCACCGACTACGCCGCCCTCACCAGCAAGAAGTCCAACTACCCGCTGCTCAACCGCGGCATCCAGGGCCAGGCCCCGGCCGGCTCCATCTTCAAGGTGATCTCCGCGAGCGCCGCCGTCCGGGCCGGATACGACTTCAACGACAAGTACAACTGCAGCGCCTCCTACAGCCTCGGCAGCCGCAGCTTCGCCAACTTCGAGTCCCAGGGGCACGGCCCCATCACCCTCGGCGACGCCCTCAAGTACTCCTGCAACACCGTCTTCTACGCCCTCGGCCACAAGGAGTGGCAGAAGGACGGCGGCATCACGGCGGACAAGGACTCCAAGGACTGGTTCTACGTGACCGCCCGCGACTTCGGCCTCGGCTCCGAGACCGGCGTCGACCTGCCCAACGAGGTCAAGGGCCGCATCCCGGACCGCCAGTGGAAGCAGGCGTTCTGGGAGGCCAACAAGGACGCCTGGTGCAAGCAGGGCAAGAAGGGCGGCAGCTACGTCGAGCAGATCGCGTACGAGAACTGCCTCGAGGGCAACCAGCTGAAGGCCTACGACAGCATCAACTTCGCCATCGGGCAGGGCGACGTCCTCGTCACCCCCATCCAGATGGCCACCATCTACGCGGCCATCAGCAACGGCGGCACCCTCTACGACCCCTCCGTCGGCAAGGCGATCATCAGCCCCGACGGCAAGCAGGTCCGCGAGATCGCGCCCAAGGCCCACGGCAAGCTGCCGGTCGGCGCCGAGACCGTCCGCGACCTCGACAAGGGCCTGCGCTCGGTCGTCGAGCCCGGCGGCACCGCCGCCTGGCGCTTCGGCGGCTGGCCCCAGGACAAGATCCCGATGCGCGCCAAGACCGGCACCGCCCAGGTCTACGGCAAGCAGACCACCTCCTGGCTCGCGACCTACACCGACGACTTCACCATCGTCATGACCATCTCCCAGGGCGGCACCGGCTCCGGCGCCTCCGGCCCCGCCGTCCGCAACATCTACGACGCCCTCTACGGCCTCGACGACGCGGGCAACCAGAACCTCAAGCGCGCCCTGCTGCCCACGCCGCAGAAGACGCTGCCGAAGGTCGACGCGGACGGCACCATCGACGCCCCGACGATCAAGGCGTACGACCCCAAGTCCCAGCTGGTCGACCCGGCCGAGCAGAACGGCGCCGCGCCGCCGCCGCTCGCGGGCACGCCCGCCAACAGGAGGGACTGACCCGATGACGACGCGGCGGACCTTCTCCGTCTCCCGGTACGCCCCCGAGCGTGGCGCGGTCGCCCGGCTGACCGCCCGCGACTCGGTGCTGCGCCGGCTCGACTGGCCGATCCTCCTCTCGGCCCTGGCGCTCTCCCTGATCGGCTCGCTGCTCGTCTGGTCGGCGACCCGGGGCCGTACCGAGCTGAACAACGGGGACCCGTACTACTTCCTCTTCCGGCACCTGCTCAACACCGGCATCGGCGTGGCGCTGATGATCGGCACCATCTGGCTCGGCCACCGCACCCTGCGCGGGGCCGTCCCGGTCCTCTACGGCCTCTCGATCGTGCTGATCCTCGCCGTCCTCACCCCGCTCGGCGCCACCATCAACGGCGCGCACGCGTGGATCGTGGTCGGCGGCGGCTTCTCGCTCCAGCCCAGCGAGTTCGTGAAGATCACCATCATCCTGGTGATGGCGATGCTGCTGGCCTCGAAGGTGGACGCCGGCGACCAGCTCCACCCGGACCACGGCACCGTCGCCAAGTCCCTGGTGCTCGCCGCCCTCCCCATGGGCATCATCATGCTCATGCCCGACCTGGGCTCGGTCATGGTGATGATCGTGATCGTGCTCGGCGTCCTGCTCGCCTCCGGCGCCTCCAACCGCTGGGTCCTCGGCCTCATCGGCTCCGGCATCGCCGGCGCGGTCCTCGTCACCACCCTCGGCATGCTCGACGAGTACCAGATCAACCGCTTCGCCGCCTTCGCCAACCCCGACCTCGACCCCTCCGGCGTCGGCTACAACACCAACCAGGCCCGCATCGCCATCGGCTCCGGCGGCCTCAAGGGCGCCGGCCTCTTCAACGGCCACCAGACGAGCGGCCAGTTCGTCCCCGAACAGCAGACCGACTTCGTCTTCACCGTCGCCGGCGAGGAGCTGGGCTTCATCGGCTCCGGCTTCATCCTGCTGCTGCTCGGCGTCATCCTGTGGCGGTCCTGCCGGATCGCCCGCGAGACCACGGAGCTGTACGGCACCGTCGTCGCGGCCGGCATCATCGCCTGGTTCGCCTTCCAGGCCTTCGAGAACATCGGCATGAACCTCGGCATCATGCCCGTCGCCGGCCTCCCGCTGCCCTTCGTCTCCTACGGAGGCTCCTCCATGTTCGCCGTCTGGGTCGCCATCGGACTCCTCCAGTCGATCCGGGTGCAACGGCCGATGACCGCCTGACGCAGGGCCGCCCCGGGGGCTAGATTCGACCTATGGCCGAGACCAAGCGCGAGATCGAGCGGAAGTACGAAGCCACCACGGACACCCGGCTGCCGGACCTGACCCGCGCGGCCGGGGTCGCGTCCGTGACGGCCGAGGGCGTCACCGAACTCGACGCCGTCTACTACGACACGGCCGACCTCCGGCTCGCCGCCGACTCCCTCACCCTCCGGCGCCGCACCGGAGGCAAGGACGCCGGCTGGCACCTCAAGTTCCCGGTCGCCGTCGGCGTCCGCGACGAGATCAGGGCCCCGCTCACGGAGACGCTCCCGCACTCCCTGGCGGGGCTCCTGCGGTCCCGCGTCCGCCACTCCGGAGTCGTCCCCGTCGTCCGCCTGCGGTCCTCCCGCGACGTGCGGCACCTCAGGGACGAGGACGGCACGATCCTGGCCGAGCTCTCCGTGGACACCGTCCGCGCCGACCGCCTCCTCGCCGGCGGCGGGACCGCCGCCTGGACCGAGATCGAGGTCGAGCTCGCGGACGACGCCGACCCGGCGGTCCTCGACGCCGTCGAGAAGCGCCTGGGGAAGGCCGGCATCCACCCCTCCGACGCCCCCTCCAAACTGGCCCGCGCCCTGAGCGAGACCGGCCTGGAACCCGAGCGGCCCACGGCGGCGGACGCCGACGGCACGGCGCGCGCCGCCGTCCTCGCGTACGTACGGGAGCAGGTCGAGGCCCTCGTCCGCCTCGACCCCGCCGTCCGCCGCGACCTGCCCGACGCCGTCCACCAGCTGAGGGTCGCCTGCCGGCGGCTGCGCAGCGCCTTCAAGACCTACCGCAAGGTCCTCGACCGCGACGTCACCGACCCGATCGGCGACGAGCTGAAGTGGCTCGCCGGCGAGCTCGGCCACGCCCGCGACCAGGAGGTGCTGGCCGCCCGGCTCGGCGACGCCCTCGACGGCCTCGCCCGCGAACACGTGCGCGGCCCGGTCCGCGGCCGGCTGCGCACCTGGGACCGGACCCGCACCACCGGCTCCCGCCACCGCGCCCTCGACGCCCTCGACTCGCCCCGCCACCTCGCCCTCCTCGACGCCCTCGACGGACTCCTCGCGGACCCGCCGCTGAAGCCGGCCGCCCGTGGGAAGGCCGCGAAGGTGCTGCCGAAGGCGGTCCGGCGCGACTACCGGCGGCTCGCCCGGCGGATCGGCCCCGCCCTCGACCTCGCCCCGGGCCACGACCGCGACCTCGCCCTCCACGAGGCCCGCAAGGCCGCCAAACGGGCCCGGTACGCCGCCGACGCGGCCGTACCGACCCTCGGCAAGCCCGCGAAACGGTTCTCCAAGAGGATGAAGTCCGTCCAGAGCCTCCTCGGCGAACACCAGGACGCCGTGGTCGCCCGCACCGCCCTGCTCGACCTCGCCGCCGAGGCGGACGAGGCCCGCGAACCCTCCTTCACCTGGGGCGTCCTGTACGCGAGGCAGGAAGCGGCGGCGGCGGCCCAGGAGCGCGAGCTGCCGGGTGTGTGGAAGCGGGCCTCGGCCCGGGATCTCCGCGCGGCACTGAGCCGCTGAGCACCGGGGTACGCTTGAGAGTCGCCCCCCTGCCAGCTCACGAAGGTTCGAGATGTCTGCTGCCGAGTCTGTCTTCCCGCAGCTCGAAGCTCTGCTCCCGCACGTGCAGAAGCCGATCCAGTACGTCGGTGGAGAGCTGAACTCCACGGTCAAGCCGTGGGAGAGCGCCGACGTCCGCTGGGCTCTGATGTACCCGGACGCGTACGAGGTCGGTCTGCCCAACCAGGGCGTCATGATCCTCTACGAGGTGCTGAACGAGCGCGAGGGCGTCCTCGCCGAGCGCACCTACAGCGTGTGGCCGGACCTCGAAGAGCTGATGCGCGAGCACAAGGTGCCGCAGTTCACGGTCGACAGCCACCGCCCGGTCGGTGCCTTCGACGTGTTCGGCCTGTCCTTCTCCACGGAGCTGGGCTACACCAACATGCTCACCGCCCTCGACCTGGCGGGCATCCCGCTGGAGTCGAAGGACCGTACCGTCGACCACCCCATCGTGCTCGCCGGCGGCCACGCCGCCTTCAACCCCGAGCCGATCGCGGACTTCATCGACGCGGCGATCATCGGCGACGGCGAGCAGGCCGTCCTCGACATGACCGAGATCATCCGCCGGTGGAAGGCCGAGGGGCGTCCCGGCGGCCGCGAGGAGGTCCTCCTCCGCCTGGCCAAGACCGGCTCGGTCTACATCCCGGCGTTCTACGACGTCGAGTACCTGCCGGACGGCCGCATCGGCCGCGTCGTCCCCAACCGCTCGGGCGTGCCGTGGCGCGTGTCCAAGCACACCGTCATGGACCTCGACGAGTGGCCGTACCCCAAGCAGCCCCTCGTGCCGCTCGCGGAGACCGTCCACGAGCGCATGTCCGTCGAGATCTTCCGCGGCTGCACCCGCGGCTGCCGCTTCTGCCAGGCCGGCATGATCACGCGCCCCGTGCGGGAGCGAAGCATCACCGGCATCGGCGAGATGGTGGAGAAGGGCCTCAAGGCGACGGGCTTCGAGGAGGTCGGCCTCCTCTCGCTCTCCTCCGCCGACCACACCGAGATCGGTGAGATCGCGAAGGGCCTCGCGGACCGCTACACCGAGGACAAGGTGGGCCTGTCCCTCCCCTCGACCCGCGTCGACGCGTTCAACGTCGACCTGGCCAACGAGCTGACCCGCAACGGCCGCCGCTCGGGCCTCACCTTCGCCCCCGAGGGCGGCTCCGAGCGCATGCGCAAGGTCATCAACAAGATGGTCTCGGAGGAGGACCTGATCCGGACCGTCGCCACCGCGTACGGCAACGGCTGGCGTCAGGTGAAGCTGTACTTCATGTGCGGCCTGCCCACCGAGACCGACGAGGACGTCCTCCAGATCGCCGACATGGCGATCAACGTCATCGCCAAGGGCCGCGAGGTCTCCGGCCAGAACGACATCCGCTGCACCGTCTCCATCGGCGGCTTCGTCCCGAAGCCGCACACCCCCTTCCAGTGGGCCCCGCAGCTGTCGGCCGAGGAGACGGACGCCCGCCTCCTGAAGCTCCGCGACAAGATCCGCGGCGACAAGAAGTACGGCCGTTCGATCGGCTTCCGCTACCACGACGGCAAGCCCGGCATCGTCGAGGGCCTGCTCTCCCGCGGCGACCGCCGCATCGGCGCCGTCATCCGCGCGGTCTACGAGGACGGCGGCCGCTTCGACGGCTGGCGCGAGCACTTCTCGTACGACCGCTGGATGGAGTGCGCGGAGAAGACCCTCCCCGAGTACGGCGTGGACGTCGCCTGGTACACCACCCGCGAGCGCTCCTACGAGGAGGTCCTGCCCTGGGACCACCTGGACTCCGGCCTCGACAAGGACTGGCTGTGGGAGGACTGGCAGGACGCCCTCGACGAGACCGAGGTCGAGGACTGCCGCTGGACCCCGTGCTTCGACTGCGGCGTCTGCCCGCAGATGGACACCCACATCCAGATCGGCCCGACCGGCAAGAAGCTGCTGCCGCTCAGCGTCGTGAAGTAGGCCGCGTCCGGTACGGGTAACGCCTTGGTGACGGCCCGGCGAAGGGGAAACCCTCCGCCGGGCCGTCGTCGTCCATCTGGGCATGAACACGGAAAACCCGGGCTGCCTCACGGGAGTGGCCCGCGCCATCGCCCTCGTGATCGTCCTGCCCTTCCGGCTGCTGTGGGACGCCCTCGCCTGGTGCGGGCGGCAGCTCTGGCGCTGGGTCCTCGCCCCGATCGGCCGAGTCCTCGGATGGCTGCTCCACCACCTCCTCGTCATCCCCCTCCGGTGGCTGTGGGAATGGGTCCTCGCCCCGATCGGCCGAGCCCTGGGGTGGCTGCTCCACCACGTCCTCGTCGTCCCCCTCCGGTGGCTGTGGGAGTGGGTGGTCGCCCCCGTCGGCAAGGCCCTGTGGTGGGTGGTCGACCTGCTGCTCGTCACCCCGCTCACCTGGCTCTGGCGGTACGTGCTCGGCCCCGTCTGCCGCGTCGTCGGCGCCGCCCTCGCCTGGGCCTGGCGCGTCGCCGGCGAGATCTCCCGGGCCGTCGGCCGCGCCCTGCGGTGGGTGCTGTGGAACGCGATCGGCCGCCCCCTGGCCTGGGTGTACCGGGCGGTCCTCACCCCCGTCGGCCACTGGCTGCGCCGCTTCGTGTGGGAGCCCGTCGCCACCGTCGCCCGGGCCGTGCGCGCCGCCGCCCGCGAGGTGCGGACGGCACTCTTCGGCGGCGCCCGCTGAACCGCCGCCGACCCCGCCGGGGAACCCGAGGTGGCCCGGGCGCGTACTCTGGGTAGTACAAGGAACGTCCCCGGCGCGGCGCCCGCCCCCGAGATCTCCCCGCTCCGAGCGGGGGTGATCCGGGCGGGAGCCCACGGGACGTCCGAGAGCTTCCGGGCGGAGCGCCACCCGCGCCCGCCCCGCACCGAGGAGAAGAACCACTGGGCAAGCGACAGCCCGAAGGCCCGCCGCCCGCACCGGCGGTGCAGCGCATCCGTCTGCGCTACACCAAGCGCGGCCGCCTCCGGTTCACCAGCCACCGCGACTTCCAGCGCGCCTTCGAGCGCGCCCTGCGACGCGCCGAGGTGCCCATGGCGTACTCGGCCGGATTCACCCCGCACCCCAAGGTGTCGTACGCCAACGCCGCCCCCACGGGTACGGGCTCCGAGGCCGAGTTCCTGGAGATCGCCCTCACCGAGCACCGCGACCCCGAGACCCTGCGGGTCCTGCTCGACGAGTCCCTCCCGGCCGGCCTCGACATCACCGACGCCGTGGAGGCCCGCACCTCCGGCCTCGCCGACCGGCTCACCGCCTCCGTGTGGGAGCTCCGGCTCGACGGCGTCCCCGTCGACGACGCCCGGAAGGCCGTCGAGGCCTTCCTCGCGGCCGAGACGGTCGAGGTCCAGCGCAAGACCAAGAACGGCATCCGCACCTTCGACACCCGCTCCGCCGTCGCCGAGCTCGTCGCGGACCGTCCCCAGGGCGATCCCCAGGGTGATAGGCCCGCCGACGATGCCTGTGCGATACTGCGGCTGGTCGTTCGGCACGTGACACCCGCCGTGCGACCCGACGACGTCCTGTCCGGTCTCCGAGCTGTGGCCGACCTGGCGCCGCCGGTCCCCGCAGCGGTGACCAGGCTGGCGCAGGGGCTCTTCGACGAGGAGTCCGGCACGGTGACCGACCCGCTCGCGCCCGACCGCGAGGCAGTCAAGGCCGCAGCTACCACGGCCGCCGCGACCGCCCCGGCGACGGCGCCGGAGGCAGGCCCCGCGTAGGGGACGGAGTCGAGCGCAGCCCTGGCACTCGGGAGCCACCTGGGTCGGGCAGCGCACTGACCAGGAGACTTTCGCCAGGCCGTACGCATCGGGCGTACGGAACCGGCGAGCCAGACATTCAGCTCCCGTGCGGCGCCCGCGCCCCGGACGGCGGCACCGCGCACGACGCGCGTCCGTGCCGCCCATCCGGAATCCGACGCGGCGCCCGGGAGCGTGACGGGAGAACCGCCCGCATGCTCGAAGAGACCAACGAGAACAACGACAACGCCCCCGGCGACAAGCTGCCGCCGCGCCGCCGGCGCCGCGCCGCCTCCCGGCCCGCCGGTCCGCCGGTGACGGCCGTCGGCGAGACCGCCGAGGCCGCCGAGGTCGTCGAGACCACCCCGGCCCCGGCCGCCGAGACCCCGGCCGCCGAGCCGGAGGCCGCCCCGGCCCGCACCCGCCGCCGCGCCACCCGCAAGACGGCCGCGCCCGCGCCGGTCGCCGAGGAGACCGTCGAGGCCGAGCCCGAGGCCGCCGTGGAGGCGCCCGCCGAGCCGGTCGTCGAGGCCGCCCCGGCGCGTACCCGCCGGCGTGCCACCCGCAAGGCCACCGCGCCGGTGACCTCCACCGCCCCGGCCGAGGAGGCCGCCGCGGAGGAGGAGCCCGCCGCCGAGACCCCGGCCGCCGAGCCGGTCGTCGAGGCCGCTCCGGCCCGTACCCGCCGCCGTGCCACCCGCAAGGCCACCGCGCCGGTGACCTCCACCGCCCCGGCCCCGGCCGAGGCCGAGGAGACCGCCGAGGCCGAGCCCGAGGCCGCCGTGGAGGCGCCCGCCGAGCCGGTCGTCGAGGCCGCCCCGGCCCGCACCCGCCGCCGGGCCACCCGCCGCGCCGCCGCGCCCGAGACCACGGTCACCCCGGACGTCGCGGCCGAGCTCGCCGCGCCGACCTCCGGCGAGTCCCTGCCCGCCGACACCGTCGAGGAGATCGCCTCCCACGGTGCCGACGTCGCCGCCGCCGAGACCGCCGCCACCCGTGGCCGCGGCCGTCGCCGCGTCAGCGCCCCGCAGTTCACCTCCGAGCCGGCCACGGCCGAGGAGGCCCCGCGCCGCCGCCGCGCCGAGCGCCCGGCCGTCGCCGTCTTCCAGGCCCCGGTCTTCGCCGAGCCGATGTTCCAGACGCCGGAGACCGCCGCGTTCGCCGCCGCCGTCGCCGCCGAGACCGAGGTCGAGGTCGAGGAGGAGGAGGAGGAGCCGGAGGAGACCGTCGTCGAGACGGTCGAGGCCGTCGAGCCCGCCGAGACCGAGCGCGCCGAGACCGGCTCGCGCCGTCGCCGTCGCCGCCGCGGTGAGCCCGTCGCCGTCGAGCCCGTCCCGTCGACCGTCGCCGACGAGCCCGAGGTCGAGCACGTCGCCGACGAGGCCGAGGCCGAGGCGGAGGAGGCCGAGGAGGCGGAGGACGCCGACGAGTACGGCGACCGTCCGTCCCGCCGCCGTCGTCGTGGCGGCCGTCGCCGTCGCCGCGGCGAGTCCGCCGAGGCGGAGGACGCCGAGGAGACCGAGGACGCCGACGAGCTCCACGGCGAGGACGAGGCCGGCGCCGAGGAGGGCGAGGAGGGCGACGACGAGTCCGGCTTCGGCGGCTCCAGCAGCTCCCGCCGCCGTCGCCGTCGTCGCCGCCGCAGCGGTGACTCCGCCGGCGAGGCCGAGACCACCGAAGAGGACGGCGTCCGCACGGTCGTCAAGGTCCGCGAGCCCCGTCCGGCCCGCGAGAAGGCCGAGCCGTCCGACGAGGTGCAGTCCATCAAGGGCTCCACCCGCCTGGAGGCCAAGAAGCAGCGCCGCCGCGAGGGCCGCGAGCAGGGCCGCCGCCGCGTCCCGATCATCACCGAGGCCGAGTTCCTCGCCCGCCGCGAGGCCGTCGAGCGCGTCATGGTCGTCCGCCAGAACGGCGAGCGCACCCAGATCGGCGTCCTGGAAGACAACGTGCTCGTCGAGCACTACGTCAACAAGGAGCAGGCCACCTCGTACGTCGGCAACGTCTACCTGGGCAAGGTCCAGAACGTGCTGCCGTCGATGGAGGCCGCCTTCGTCGACATCGGCAAGGGCCGCAACGCCGTCCTGTACGCCGGCGAGGTGAACTTCGAGGCGCTCGGCATGGGCCACGGCCCGCGCCGCATCGAGTCCGCCCTCAAGTCCGGCCAGTCGGTCCTGGTGCAGGTCACCAAGGACCCGATCGGCCACAAGGGCGCCCGCCTCACCAGCCAGGTCTCCCTCCCGGGCCGCTACCTCGTGTACGTCCCCGAGGGCTCGATGACCGGCATCAGCCGCAAGCTCCCGGACACCGAGCGCGCCCGGCTGAAGACCATCCTCAAGAAGATCGTCCCCGAGGACGCGGGCGTCATCGTGCGCACCGCCGCCGAGGGCGCGAGCGAGGACGAGCTGCGCCGTGACGTCGAGCGCCTGCAGGCGCAGTGGGCCGACATCCAGAAGAAGGCGAGCCAGATCTCGACCTCCGCGCCGAGCCTGCTCTACGGCGAGCCGGACATGACCGTCCGGGTCGTCCGCGACATCTTCAACGAGGACTTCTCCAAGGTCATCGTGAGCGGTGACGACGCCTGGGAGACCATCCACGGCTACGTCTCGCACGTCGCGCCCGACCTGGCCGACCGCCTGACGCGGTGGACCAGCGAGGTCGACGTCTTCGCCACCTACCGGATCGACGAGCAGCTGATGAAGGCGCTCGACCGGAAGGTCTGGCTGCCGTCCGGCGGCTCGCTGGTGATCGACAAGACCGAGGCGATGATCGTCGTCGACGTCAACACCGGCAAGTTCACCGGCCAGGGCGGCAACCTGGAGGAGACCGTCACCAGGAACAACCTGGAGGCGGCCGAGGAGATCGTGCGCCAGCTGCGGCTGCGCGACCTCGGCGGCATCGTCGTCATCGACTTCATCGACATGGTCCTGGAGTCCAACCGCGACCTGGTGCTCCGCCGCCTCCTGGAGTGCCTGGGCCGCGACCGGACCAAGCACCAGGTGGCCGAGGTCACCTCGCTGGGCCTGGTGCAGATGACCCGCAAGCGGGTCGGCCAGGGCCTCCTGGAGTCCTTCTCCGAGACCTGCGTCCACTGCAACGGCCGCGGCGTCATCGTCCACATGGAGCAGCCGGCCACCCACGGTGGCGGCGGTGGCGGCAAGCGTTCGAAGAAGCGCGGCCGCGGTGGCGACGAGCACGTGCACGAGCACGCCCACGAGGCGCACGAGGCGGAGGTCCCGGCGGAGGCCGAGACCGAGGCCGAGGTCGCTGCCGAGCTGGCCGCCCCGGTGGCCGTGCCGGTCCCGATCGCCCCGGACGAGGAGCTGTACGGCTCCGTCGCCGAGGCCGAGGCCGCCGCGACCCGTGGCCGTGGCCGCCGCCGCGTCACCCGCAAGGTGACGGCGCCGGTGGTCCCGGCCCCCGCCCCGACGCCGATCGCGGAGCCGGTCGCCGAGCCCGCGCCGGCCGCCGAGGCCCCGGTGGCCGAGCCGGTCGCGGAGGAGACGGTGGAGGCGGCGCCCGCGCCGCGCGCCCGCCGTCGTGCCACCCGCCGGGTGACCTCGCCGGTCGTCTCGACGTCCGAGGCGCCCGCCGCCGAGGCCGAGACCGTCGTCGCGGTCGTGGAGCCGGAGGCCGTACCGGCTCCGGAGCCGGTCGTGGAGGCCGCCCCGGTGGCCGAGGCCGTCGTCGAGCCGGCCGTCGAGGAGGCCCCCGTGGCCGCCGCGCCGCGGGCCCGCCGCCGGGTGGTCCGCAAGGCCACCGCTCCGGCCGGTGCCCCCGCCGGCGCCGAGGCCGCCGAGATCGTGGTGGCCACGGCCGCCCCGGCCGAGGCCCCCGCGGCGGACGCCGAGCCGGTCGCCGAGCCGGTCGCCGAGGAGCCCGAGGCCGCCCCGGCGGCCAAGAAGGCCGCCCGGAAGACCGCGAAGAAGGCCACGGCCAAGAAGGCCGCCACGAAGAAGACGGCGGCCAAGAAGACGGTGGCGAAGAAGACCACCGCCAAGAAGGCCACGGCCAAGAAGACCGCGGCCCCGGCCCAGGACTGAGGCCGGAGCCGTCCCGGTGGGCCCTCGGAAGGGGGCCCACCGGGACGGTCCGCACCCGCGCGGGCGAATTTGACCCCCTGTGGCAGCCGCCCGTAACCTAGACCGTCGGCGTGTCTATGACGCGCCGCGCCTCTGAGCATCCCCCTCCCGCTCGCCGGGAGAGGCCGCTCGTCCGATCCGGATCGCGGTGGGCCCCAGGCCCGCGCGTGGGCGGCTGGCGTCAGAGGTCCCCATTACCGAGTGAGAGAGAGATCCGCGTGTACGCCATCGTGCGCAGCGGTGGTCGCCAGCACAAGGTTGCTGTCGGCGACATCGTTGAGGTTGACAAGATTTCCACCGCCAAGCCCGGCGACACGGTCGAGCTCTCGACCCTGCTCGTCGTCGACGGCGACGCCGTGACCAGCGACCCGTGGGTCCTGGCCGGCATCAAGGTCCAGGCCGAGGTCGTGGACCACACCAAGGGCGCCAAGATCGACATCCTGCGCTACAAGAACAAGACCGGCTACCGCCGTCGCCAGGGTCACCGTCAGCAGTACACGGCGATCAAGGTCACGTCCATCCCGACGGCCGCGAAGTAAAGAGGGACTGAGCAATGGCACACAAGAAGGGCGCATCGTCCACCCGGAACGGTCGCGATTCCAACGCCCAGCGGCTCGGCGTGAAGCGCTTCGGCGGTCAGGTCGTCAACGCCGGTGAGATCCTGGTCCGCCAGCGCGGCACCCACTTCCACCCGGGCTCGGGTGTCGGTCGCGGTGGCGACGACACGCTGTTCGCCCTGCAGGCCGGTTCGGTGCAGTTCGGCACCTTCCGTGGCCGCAAGGTCGTGAACATCGTTCCGGTCGCCTGATCGGACGCTTTGCGGAGGCGGACCTCACTTCCCGGCAGGGAAGCGGGTCCGCCTTTCGCGTGTTACTAGATAGACAATCCCGTACATAGCTTTCTGGAGGCACAGAACCATGACCACCTTCGTGGACCGCGTCGAGCTGCACGTCGCCGCGGGTAACGGGGGCCACGGCTGCGCCTCCGTCCATCGCGAGAAGTTCAAGCCGCTCGGCGGGCCCGACGGCGGCAACGGCGGTCGCGGCGGAGACGTGATCCTGGTCGTCGACCAGTCCGTCACCACGCTGCTCGAGTACCACCACTCGCCGCACCGCAAGGCCACCAACGGCAAGCCCGGCGAGGGCGACAACCGCGCGGGCAAGGACGGCCAGGACCTCGTCCTGTACGTGCCCGACGGCACCGTCATCCTGGACAAGAAGGGGAACGTCCTCGCGGACCTCGTCGGCCACGGCACGACGTACGTCGCCGCGCAGGGCGGCCGCGGCGGCCTCGGCAACGCGGCGCTGTCCTCGGCGCGCCGCAAGGCCCCCGGCTTCGCGCTGCTCGGCGAGCCCGGCGACCTCGACGACATCGTGCTGGAGCTGAAGACCGTCGCCGACGTGGCGCTGGTCGGCTACCCGAGCGCCGGCAAGTCCTCGCTGATCTCCGTCCTCTCGGCCGCCAAGCCGAAGATCGCGGACTACCCCTTCACGACGCTGGTCCCGAACCTCGGCGTGGTGACGGCCGGCTCGACCGTCTACACCATCGCCGACGTCCCCGGCCTCATCCCCGGCGCCAGCCAGGGCCGCGGCCTCGGCCTGGAGTTCCTGCGCCACGTCGAGCGCTGCTCGGTCCTGGTCCACGTCCTCGACACGGCGACCCTCGAGTCCGACCGCGACCCGGTCAGCGACCTCGACATCATCGAGGAGGAGCTGAAGCAGTACGGCGGCCTCGACGACCGTCCGCGCGTCGTCGTCCTCAACAAGATCGACATCCCGGACGGCCAGGACCTCGCGGAGATGATCCGCCCGGACCTGGAGGAGCGCGGCTACCGCGTCTTCGAGGTCTCCGCGGTGGCCCGCACCGGCCTGAAGGAGCTCTCCTTCGCCCTCGCCGACATCGTCGCGCAGGCCCGCGCCGCGAAGCCGGTGGAGGAGGCGACCCGTATCGTCATCCGCCCGAAGGCGGTCGACGACGCCGGCTTCACCGTCACGTACGACGAGCAGGAAGACGTCTACCGCGTGCGCGGCGAGAAGCCCGAACGCTGGGTCCGCCAGACCGACTTCAACAACGACGAGGCCGTCGGCTACCTCGCCGACCGCCTCAACCGCCTCGGTGTCGAGGAGGCGCTGATGAAGGCGGGCGCCCGCGCCGGCGACGGCGTCGCCATCGGCTCCGAGGAGAACGCGGTCGTCTTCGACTGGGAGCCCACCCTCATGGCCGGCGCCGAGATGCTCGGCCGCCGAGGCGAGGACCACCGCCTCGAAGCCCCCCGCCCGGCCGCCCAGCGCCGCCGCGACCGCCAGGCGGAGCGCGACGACCCGGAGCGCGAGTACGACGAGTTCAACCCCTTCTAGCGGGGCCTGGGCGCCCGGCTCGTCGCCGGGTCCGTCCGCTCCGCTTCCCAAGGGGACATACGCGGGAACCCCCGCTCGGCTTGGCCGGGCGGGGGTTCTCGTGTGTGCGGGTCAGCCGGCGCGGATGTCGCGGAGGCGGGTGACGTGGGGGAGGCCGTCGAGGCCCAGGGTGACGGAGACCGGGGTGCCGGGGGCGGCGCCGACGGTGAGGGTGGCCGGGGTGCCGACCGTGAGCGAGGGCGCCCCGGTCCCGACGAGCGAGGTGCGGCCGCCGCTGGTGATGTCGTACACCAGCTCCTCCCGCGAGCCGGAGGGGACGGCCAGGACGCCGCCGCCCGAGGTCGCCGCGTGGCTGTCGACGAGGCTGACCCGGCCGAAGCCGCCGATCCTCGGCTTCGCCACGGTCGTCCACCGCTTGGCACGCCCCGCGGCCAGCCGCTCGATGACGACCTCGTCGCTGGCGACGCTCCGGTAGCCGAGCAGTACCGAGCCGTCCGGCGCGGTGATCGCGTCGGGGACGTCTCCGGGCTGGTGGGCGAAGCGCCGGGTGCCCTTGCGCAGGTCGCCGGACGGGGTGCGCTGGCTCCAGTGCTCGACCCAGGTCGAGGAGGCGCCGAAGAGGTGGACGAGCCCGCGGCCGTCGACCGTCGCCGTCAGCCCCTCCTGTATGCGCCCGGTGGGCAGCTCCGACCACGCGGTCCACGTGCCGTCGGTCCGCAGCACCCGGGTGCTGACCCCCTTGGCGCCGTTCCGCACGAAGAGGTGGACCCGTCCGTCCGCGCCGAGCACCGCCGTCGGGGCCCCCGTCAGCCGGGTCCGCCACGGCCTGGTCTCGGGGGAGCCGAGGCGTACCCAGGAGCTTTCGAAGGCGCCGCCGGCCGTCCGCTGCCGCAGCATCACGATCTCGCGCAGGTTCTTCCCCGCGGTCCCCTCCAGGGAGGAGAAGCGCAGGGCGAAGATCATGTCCCTGCCGTCGGGCAGCCGCACCACGGAAATGGAGGGGGCGAGCGGACCGCCGCCGAGGTCCTCGGGCGGGTTCTGCCGGCCGGAGAGGTCGGTGGTCCAGCGCGCGAGCCGGGTGCCGAGGACGCCGTACACGGCCAGCGCGCCGCCGGTCCCGGCGACCGCCTTGGGCCCGCCGTTCGGGTAGCGGCGGTGGGTGGAGCGCGCCCAGCCCTTCATGGACCGGAGGACCGAGTCCTGGCCGAAGGCGTAGTCGCCGCAGCCGGACTCGTTCCCGCACTGCCAGGAGGGTTCGCCGCCGTACGCGTTGAGGTACAGGGCCTTCATGGCGACGGTCGGCGCCGGCAGGTTCTTCGGCCAGCGCTGGTTGTAGTACCCGCGGAAGGCCTCCGTCTGGAAGGCGGGCGCCTGCGTGCCGCGCCCGGTCCGCCCGCCCCACTCGGCGAGCGCGCGCCAGGCGAACAGCGCGGCGGCGGTGTGGTCGGGGTGGTCGGAGAAGCCGTGCTGGTCGCTGCCGCGCGGATGACGCTCGTCGTGGACCTGCGTGTCCGGATCCGGGTCGAGGGTGCGGACCAGGGTGGGCTTGCGCCGGGAGAGCAGGAAGACGAGCGTCTCTATGAGGTCCTTGCGCGTGTACGTGTACGACTGCCGCACCGGGGACTCCGGCGCCGACTGGGTGGGAAGCGTCACGCCCGGGGTGCCCCACAGCCGGGTCAGGTTGACGGTCCTGGCGCCGTTCTTGGCGTGCATCCGCAGGTTCAGGAAGATCAGTTCGGCCGTCCGGCCGCCGTACTCGAGCCGGTTGACCTCGGCGGTGCGGCCGCCCGGCAGGGCGAGGACGGAGCGCTGCCACGGGGCGAAGATCCTGGCGCCGAGCATCAGGGCGTAGGCCTGGCGGAGGCCCTGCTGGCGGGAGGAGACGTACGCGGGTATGTCGGGCTCGGGGTCGGGCCGGCCCGGGACCGTGTTCACGCCGTACGAGCCGCCGTCCGTGATGTACACGGACGTCACGGGTATGCCCGCGGAGAGGTTCTGGACGACGTCGGGGTTCATGAAGAACAGGTCGTCGTCCGGGTGCGCCACGATCTGTACCACGGCCGGCGCCCCGACCGCCGCGAACCCGTCGCGCGCGTCCGTGGTGGCGAGCCGGCGGACCGTCGTACGGGATCCGGCGTCGCCGTCCGCCTGGGCCGGGATGCGCACGGGGGCCGCCGTCTCCCCGCAGCCGCTGACGGCGCCCGCCACCGTGACGGCGGCGGTCGAGGCCAGCAGAGTGCGCCGCGACAGCGCGACATCGGCGAACGAACTCCAGCGTCCCATTTCTCCCCGTTGCTTCCTGTGTGTTCGACTAGCAAGGATCCCTTGAGGGAGAGGGGAAAAACGCCACGCAGGGTTCACTTGGCGACGTGATTGCGGTCACGCACTGCTTGCCGGGGCGTGACTTGCCAATGCTTCCGCCCCCTTGACACTATGTGGCGCTGACTGTCAGTCCAGAGTGGAAGCGCGGGATTCGTCGTGAGTGACTCACTGCTGCCCTATGCGGTGGGTGCCGCCAACCGAGCCCGCCGAGTCGCCGTCCGGATGCGCCGCAGGGTCGAGCGCCTGCAGACGGCGCCCGCCTTCGCGAGCGGCATCCGGCCCCGCCCCGCCCTGAAGGCCGTCCACCTCTCCGTCCTCGGCGGACGCACCCTGAACGTCGCCCTCGTGGCGCCCCCGGCCGTCGACGTCACCGCCGCCCACCTGGAGTTCGTGCGCGGCGGACGCCACCTGAGGCTCGACCTCGACGTGGAGCCGCAGGGCGACGGCACCCGCCTCCTCACCGCCACCACCGCCCTGCGGTACACGGACCGGGGCGACCTCCCCGACACCCCCGGCGAGCACGGCCCCGGCCGCGCCGGCATGGCCCTCTTCGGCGGCCTCTGGCGCATCGGCGTGGTGCTCACCGGCGCCGACGGGCGGGAGGTGCGCGCCGGTGTCGGCGCCGTGGCGCTCCCCACCACGGACGGACCGACGGCCCCCGTCTCGCCCTCGCCGGACAGCGGCGCCCACTTCCGGATCATGCGTTCCGTCGACGGCTTCGCCGTCCTCAAGGTGCGCGCCCCCGTGCACCAGGCGGAGCTCGACCGCTTCGACCTCCGCTGGGACCGCATCGTCGTCCACGGCCGGGTCATCGCCCGCCAGGGCCCGACCTCCGGCTACACCGCCCAGGCCGTCCGGCGCGGCGGCGGTACGGTGGTGCAGGCCCCCGTGGAGTGGCGGGGCGACGCGTTCACCTTCGACGTGCCGCTGGCCGAGATGGTGGCGGGCGGGCGCTCGTACCGCTGGGACATGCAGCTCGCGCACGGGCGCACCGGCCTCAAGATCGGCCGCAGGCTCACGGACGTGAGGCGGCGCCATCAGGTGATCCGCACCACGTTCAGGATCATCGCCCTGGAAGACGGCACGCTCCTCCGAGCGCATGCCTACATCACGTCGGCCGGAGCGCTCGCCGTTTCCTGCGTCGCGTTCGAAGGCGCCCCCCACGGCGCAGAGGAAGTCGCATGAAGATCACCATCCTGCTCACCTGGGGCGATGCGATGGGCGGCACCGAGATGGCTGCCTACACGCAGGCCGCCCAGCTGATGCCGCGCCACGAGGTCGAGATCCTCAGCGTCTTCAAGACCGCCGAGGAGCCCTTCCTGCCGGAGGCGAAGGCCCTGTCCGTCCGCTACCTCGTGGACCGTACGGGCCGCACTCCGCGCCCGGTCCGCGAGACCTCCCTCACGCCGGAGGAGTGCGCGGCCCTCGCCAAGCTGCCCAGCGAGCTGATCGAGGCCTCCTGGGAGCCCACCTTCGACCGGCTCTCCGACATCGAGATGACGGCGGCCCTGTCGGGCCTGGACACCGACATCCTGGTGACGACCACGCCGGCCCTCATGGCCGCGGCCGTGAAGCTCGTCCCCTCCTCGGTGGCCACCGTCCACCAGGAGCACCGCGTCTCCCAGCTGCGCGGCGCCACCGGCGAACCGCTGCTGACGCACGCCCCGCGGCTCGACGCCCTCGTCTCGCTCACCGAGCTGACCACCGACTGGTTCGCCGAGTCCCTGGGTGCCTCCGCGCCCCGCCTCGCCACCATCCCGAACGCGATGCCCGACGGCTACCGGCCGCGCTCCGACCTCGGCGGCAAGACCATCGTCGTCGCCGGCCGCATGGTGCCGGAGAAGCAGCTCGACCACGCGGTCCAGGCCTTCGCCGAGCTCGCCGACGAGTTCCCGGACTGGCGGCTGCGCCTCTTCGGCGACGGCCCCCAGCTGGTCAACCTGCGCCGTCTCGTCGAGAGCCTCGGCAGGCACGACCGGATCGAGCTCGTCGGCCGCAGCCAGCAGATGGCCGAGGAGTGGGCGAAGGCCGCGATCTGCCTGATGCCCTCGCGCGTCGAGTCCTTCGGCCTCGTCATGCTGGAGGCCTTCACGGCCGGTGTCCCGGTCGTCGCGTACGACGCCCTGACCGGCCCGTCGCAGATCGTCCGCCACGAGGTGGACGGCCTGCTCGTCCCCGCCGACGACGTCGCCTCGCTGGGCGCGGCGCTGGCCCGCCTCATGGGTGACGACGAGCTGCGCGCCACCTACGGCGCCGCCGCCCGCGCGGGAGCCCGCGAGCGCTTCGCGCCCGAGGTCATCACCGCCCAGTGGGACGAGCTCTTCGCCGCGCTCCGCGCCGAGCCGGAGGCGGTCCGTGCCGCGGCCCGCGCCGACCGGACGGCCCGCCGCGTCGCCGCCGGCGGGAGCAAGAGCTTCGCCGTCTCCGCGCCGATCAGCAAGCTCGCGCCCTCCGCCGACGAGCAGAAGGCGCGGGAGGTCATCCTCCAGGCCCAGGACCGCAAGAACCTGGTGCGCTCCGCCGGCCGTCTCGCCGAGGTGCGGGACGACATCCCGGCCTGGCGCATAGGGGAGATCAACCTGGAGATCAGCGCCGAGGCCCTCGAACGCCACGACGTCCCCTACGTCCTGCTGCACGACCCGTCGACCGTCAGCCACCGCCTCGCCGTCAAGGACACCGACCGCGAGCGGGCGCTGCGCGCCCTCGGCACCGAGCTGCACGGCAAGCCCGTGTACGCCGAGCTCGTCGCGCCGAAGACGGCCGCGCCCGGCGCCCGCCTCGCCGAGACGCTGACGGCCGCCCCCGAGGTCGCGGCCGTGCGGGTCTTCAAGCCGGTCGTCAGCGACAGCCGCATCCTCCGGTACGGACCGGTCTACGGCTGCAGCGTCGAGTTCTGGCCCCAGGAGGACGTGGAGCCGCACTGGTTCACCGCGCCCCGCGGCACCACCCTGGTCGGCCCGCGCCTGCCCTCGCTCGACGGCACCGCCCGGATCTCCGTCGGCGGCCGCGCGTACCCGACCCTGGAGGTGCTGACCAAGCGCCTGATGTGGGCCGTCGACTTCCCGATCGACGCCGTCTACACCTGGGTCGACGACACCGACCCGGCCTGGCGCGAGAAGCGCGACGCCGCCCGGCAGGCGGCCGGACTCGCCACCGACGACGCCCAGTCCGGTGACGTCCGCTTCCGCAACCGCGACGAGCTCCGCTACTCGCTCCGCTCGCTCGCCACGCACGCCCCCTGGATCCGCAAGGTCTTCCTGGTGACGGACGACCAGGTGCCGGAGTGGCTGAACACCGAGCACCCGGACATCCAGGTGGTCAGCCACCGCGAGATCTTCGCCGACCCGTCCTGGCTGCCGACCTTCAACTCGCACGCGATCGAGTCCCAGCTGCACCGCATCGAGGGGCTCTCGGAGCACTTCCTCTACGTCAACGACGACGTCTTCTTCGCGCGTCCGCTGGCCCCGGGCAAGTTCTTCCAGTCGAACGGCAACTCGCTCTTCTTCCGGTCGCCGACGGCCGTCCCGCCGGGCGAGGTCACCGAGGAGACCGAGGGCTACTTCGTCGCCGCGAAGAACAACCAGGCGCTCCTGGAGGAGGAGTTCGGCCGGGTCGCCACGCACGGCTTCCTGCACACGCCGCACCCGCTGCGCCGCAGCGTCCTGGAGGCGATCGCCGAGCGCTGGCCCGAGCAGACCTCCCTCACGGCGGCCACGCCGTTCCGCGGCCGGACCGACCTGTCGATCACCTCGTCGCTCCACCACCACTTCGCCTATCTGACGGCCAAGGGCGCGCCGGGCAGCATCTCCGCCGCGTACATCAACATCGGCGACTACAAGCACCACGTGGCGCTCAGCCGGCTCCTCGCCGCGCGCCACCGGGACGTCATCTGCATCGGCGAGTCGGCCGAGGCTGAGGTCCCGCTGGACGAGCGGGACCGCGTGCTGCGGGCGTTCCTGGAGGCGTACTTCCCGGTCCGCTCCCCGTACGAGCGCGACTGACGCCCACGGGCCCACGGGCCCACAGGCCCACGAGAGAGGGGCGCCCGGACCTTCCGGTCCGGGCGCCC